>JBKEAD010000227.1:0-17810 GCA_047971915.1 Chthoniobacterales bacterium | reverse complement strand
TGTCTGTGACTTTTCCTTCTTAGAGAATTTGAAGCAAAAGATGCATGACATCGGGGTGGGCTTTTTCAATTTCATCGAAGAGCACGACAGAGTATGGACGACGGCGCACAGCCTCAGAGAGCTGGCCGCCTTCTTCGTGCCCGACGTAGCCCGGAGGCGAGCCAATAAGGCGCGAGGCCGTGAATTTCTCCATATACTCGGACATGTCGATTTGAATGATCGCGTCACTATCTCCAAACATATACTCGGCCAACGTTCGGGCCAAAAAGGTTTTTCCAACTCCAGTTGGGCCAAGAAAAACAAAAGAGCCAATTGGGCGTTTCGGATCTTTCAGGTCAGCACGCGAGCGGCGCAGAGCTTTGCTGATTGCGGTAACGGCTTCATCCTGACCAATCACGCGACTGCGAAGCTCGCCCTCCATCGCGAGCAGCTTGGAAGATTCTCCCTGCTCCATGCGTTGCAGCGGCACACCGGTCCACTTTGAAACAACGTGCATGATGTCGTCTTCGGTGACGGTGACTTCATTTTCTTCGCGCTTGGTTCGCCATTCGCTAAGGATGTTTTCGAGTTTTTCTTTAGCAAGTCTTTCGGCATCGCGCAGTGAAGCAGCTTTTTCAAAGTCCTGTTGTTTGATTGCGGCTTCTTTGTTGACGCGGATTTCCTCGATCTCAGCCTCCACACCCTTGACATTCGGTGGACGTGTCATATTGGAGATACGTGCTCTGGCACCGGCCTCGTCTAGCACATCAATTGCTTTGTCCGGTAAAAAACGTCCCGTGAGATAGCGGTCGGAAAGTTTCGCCGAAGCATCCAGAGCCTCGTCGGTAAAGCTCGCTTTATGATGCGCTTCGTATTTATGTCGCAGGCCTTTTAGAATAAGGATTGTCTCCTCAACCGTAGGGGCATCTACTTTTACCGTTTGGAAACGACGCTCCAAGGCCGAATCTTTTTCGATGTATTTGCGATATTCATTTAGAGTCGTCGCTCCGATACACTGGAGCTCGCCACGGCTGAGAGCTGGTTTTATAATATTCGAGGCATCCATCGCGCCCTCGGCAGAACCCGCTCCGACAATCGTGTGCATCTCGTCGATAAAAAGGATGACATTTTTCGTGCGTCTAATCTCATCCATAACCGCCTTGATGCGCTCTTCAAATTGGCCGCGATATTTTGTGCCGGCGACCATAAGGGCGAGATCGAGGGTGATGACTTTTTTGTCGTGTAAAATATCCGGAACCGTTTCGTTGACAATTTCTTGAGCAAGCCCTTCGGCAATTGCCGTTTTACCAACTCCGGCTTCACCGATGAGAACAGGGTTATTTTTTGTGCGACGGCAGAGGATTTGAATAACGCGTTCGATTTCCTCTGAACGGCCAATCACAGGATCCAACTCCCCTTTATGGGCAAGCTCCGTGAGGTCGCGACCAAAAGCTTTGAGTGCGGGAGTTTTTGAAGAAGATTTACCGGAGCCGGCCTCGGTCGGAACACCGTCTTCGTCATCATCCATCGGGTCAAAATTTGGATCGAGCTCCTTTAAGACTTCATTACGTGTGCGCTCAATATCGATTTCGAGATTTTTAAGCACACGAGCTGCGACGCCTTCACCCTCACGAAGCAGGCCCAATAAAATATGCTCGGTTCCGACGTAGGAGTGCTGAAGACTCTTGGCCTCTTTGCTGGCAAGAGCCAACACTTTTTTAACACGGGGCGTATAGGGAATATTGCCGGCTGATTTCGATTCGGAGCCCGAGCCTACTTGCTTTTCGACTTCGTTGCGAACGGTTTCGAGGTCTAGCCCCATTTTTTGCAGAACGTTTACGGCGACGCCTTGGCCGAGTTTTATCAAGCCGAGGAGCAGATGCTCGGTCCCTACATAGTTATGGTTAAAACGATCAGCTTCCTTACGCGAAAGCGCAAGGACTTGCTGGGCTCTTGGTGTGAAATTATTCATCATGATAAACTTTTAGTTGAGGATGATTTTTCAAAAAATTTTGCCTTATTCGGCTCAGGTATGGAAGTAAGTCTCTCCCGAATTAGCTCTGCACGCAAGCTGTCCCGTTCACTTGCCTGCATTTTTTGCACACTGGCACCTTTCTGTAAATGCGCAGGCTGAATTTCAATTAGGAGTTCGTCCACTGTCTGACTTCCACGCTCAGGAAAAAGCCCTAGATCGACACCTAATTTAATTACCGAAAGTAAATTAAGAGCCTCTTTCGAACTCATCGAATGCGCATAGGAAAGAATACCATAGGCTCGCCCGATCTGATCGAGCAGCCTGTCAGAATTTTTTTCGACGAGGAGGCTCCGGGCATTTTCCTCGCTCTCAACGATTTTTCGAATTTCTTTATCAAGATGAGCAACAATCTCTTCCTCCGATTCTCCGAGGGTTGCCTGATTAGAGATTTGAAAAAGATTCCCCATGGCTTCGGAGCCTTCACCGTGAAGCCCCCTCACGGCCAACCCCATTTGATTAACAGAGTTGATGATTTGTTTTACATGCTCGCTCATCACAAGCCCGGGCAAGTGAAGCATCGCCGAGCAGCGCATCCCGGTTCCAACATTTGTCGGACAAGCCGTTAAAAATCCTTGGTTTTCGTGAAAAGCAAAATCTAGCGAATCGTCGAGTTCGGAATCCGTTTTACTGATGAGTTCGTAAACTTTGTTCAATTGTAGGCCGCTCAAAATCGCCTGCATTCGGAGATGATCCTCCTCATTTATCATAAAGCTAAGCGTCTGCTCCACGTTCATAACGACGGCACTGCCAGCTCCTTTCGCGGCATGTTCGCGACTGATAAGATGCCTTTCGACCAGGATTTGCTTCTCTAGAGATGTCAGCGATTCCAAATTTTCCGAAAAAGCCTCCCGCATCTCGGGCAGCTCCTCCACGGCCTTTTTTATCTCTTCCAAAATTTCCTGCCGCTCAGCCTTTTTCGCCCAGCCTGGGAAAGGTTTACGACGAATATTTCTAGCAAGCCGAATGCGACTGCTGACAACGATCTGTCGGTGCGGCCCCTTGCCGGTGAGCCACTCTCCGGAGTTTGCAATGATACGAGATAGCTTCATACGTGCTTCACCTCGGAAGCCTTTTCGTTAGTGAGCTGATGGATTTCATCACGCAGAGAAGCAGCCATTTCAAACTCTTCTTCAGCAACAGCCTTATCCAAACGCTCGTGAAGATCCATGAAGCGGCGTTTACGCTCAAGCTCGTGTTTGAAACGCGCAGGCACACGTCCAATGTGAACCGTGCCTTTGTGCATATTTTTAAGCATCGGCATCAATTGATCGTGAAAAACACTGTAACATTCGCTGCAACCAAGTCGCGCTGTTTTTCTGAAATCTGCCTGCGTAAAACCACACGTCGGACATTTCAACAGCCCCGAATTTTTTTCTAATGTTTCACTCACACTCATTTTATTCAGAATCTCTGTCAGGGCATTCCCCGTCGGGTCCTTCCCCTCATTACTCTTCGTCGCGCAAGCAGGGCAGAGATTTAGCTTCTTGAATTCCCCATTCACAATTTGTGAGAGGAAAACTTCCGCGTCTTCTTTCTGACAAATATCACAGCGCATAGCTTTAACTATAAATCGCAGTGCCGCTGCTTTGTGTCAACCTGTTGTATGCTTCCATAAAGCGTTTTGTAAGCGGTCCCGGCGAACCCGAACCAATGAGACGTTTATCAAGACTCACAGCCGGAATGACTTCCGCCGCCGTCCCAGTGAGAAAACATTCGTCTGCTGTATAAAGGTCATAGCGAGTCAGCAGAGCTTCTCTGATCGGAATCTCAAGCTCCGCAGCGATTTCAAAAACAACTGCCCGCGTCACGCCAGCCAGAGCCCCCGCCGAAACAGGAGGAGTCAAAATTTCTCCATTCAAAGCGATGAAAACATTGTCACCCGTGCACTCGGCCACATACCCCGCCTCGTTGAGCATGATCCCTTCGCCTGCCCCGGCGTTTATCGCCTCCAGTTTCGCAAGAACATTGTTCAGATAATTCAAAGACTTCACCATCGGAGACAGTGCACCGTGATTAATCCGCCGCGTCGAGCAAGTGACAAGCTCTAGGCCATTACGATACTTCTCCTCGGGATACAGGGTAATACCCGCCGCAATCACTATAAGACTCGGCTTCGGACAACTCAACGGACTCAAGCCCAAATCACCGGTGCCCCTCGTAATCACCAAGCGCACATAGCCGTCCCGCAACTCATTCAGACGAATCGTCTCCAGCACGGCAGATTCGATTTCCTTCAATGAAAAAGGCAGTGCCAAAGCAATCGCACGAGCCGATTTTTCAAGACGACGAACATGTTCCTCTAAACGAAAAACACGCCCGGCATAAAAACGTATCCCCTCAAAAACACCGTCTCCATAAAGCAAGCCATGATCGAAAACCGAAATTTTAGCATCCCCTTTATCAAAAAACTCTCCGTCGATATATACCTTCATAAATGTGTTGTTAAAATACTACTAAGTGAGTCAGAGACACTATGAAAGGCTAACACCCTTGACAAGCCGCCTGCACACTTTTTTTGCTACCCCATCAAAAGCTTGCGAACAATGTCCTCCGTAGAAAGAATACCGACGATCTTTTCGGACCCCTCACCCCGAATCACTCCGAGCGAAACCCGCGCCGCACGCAACCTTAGCAAAGCCTCGATAATCGGCTCATTAGCAGAAATAAAAACTGCTCGTCGCGCATACGAGACCGCCTTCCCCTGCTGCACATTATCAATAAGCAAGTCAAAAGCATTCGCGACACCAAGCAACGAATAATCCCTTTTTAAAATTGGCAGCCTGTCAATTTTTTTCTCACGCGCAATCTCCACCGCATCCACCACCGTGGCATCTTCATTCAGATACGCCACCCGATCAATCGGGACCATAATGTTTTCAGCCGTCACACGCTGCCCATTTAAAATAGAGTGAATCAAATGTTTCTGCCGAGGAGTCAAAACTTTGCGCTCCGTAGCACCATCCACAATTTGCCGAATCGACATCACCGACGCCAAACGCAAATTACTTTTCTCTCGCGACAAACGCAGCACCGCCCCCATCGACTTCACCGCAAACCAAGAAATCGGAGTCAATACATAATTCGCCGTCTTCAATAAACGAGCGAAAAAAACTAAAGCCCGATAAGGAAAACGACGAAAGAGTGCCTTTGGCAAAATCTCAAAAAAAATTGCTAAAAACGGTAACGAAAGAGCCAAAATTCCCGCCGCCACAAAGGGCCGAAAATTCGTCGATAAAATCGAAAACAAAAAACCCAGCCCAAAAGCACGCGCCGTGAAATTTACAATGACCACCGTAACCATCAACCGACTAGGTTTTTCAAGAAGTTCCTCCAAAGTGCATGCCGCCGACTCGCCCCGCTCCGCGTAATGACGTAAACGAATACGATTCACCGCCACCACCCCGGCCTCGATACCCGATGAGATAAAAGCAACAACAACACAGAAAAAAATAGCCACAAAAATCATCACTCTACGCCCTCCTCCCTCGCGAAAACATCTCCAACACCGCTCCCCGACAATATCTCACTTTCATCCCCCGCAACCCGCTCCAGCAGCACCTCCTTTATCCTCTTCCGCGTCGCCCGACGGACCGTTGCCCTCCAATCCCCAATACGAATCGACGCTCCGGGCCGCGGCACCTGCCCCGTCTCATTCACGATCAGCCCTCCCAAACTATCAGCCCCCTCATCCTCCAAAGCTACTTGAAAAATCTCCTCCAAATCATCCAGCTTCGCACTGCCACTTGCCAAAATTCGCTCATCATCCAACTTTTCCAAATAAAGCTCCGCCTTCGCCCCCTGCCCCTCCTCACCAAAAATCTCCTCCACAAAATCCGAAATCGTCACGATACCCTCCATCCCACCATACTCATCCAACAAAATGGCAAATCGCTGCTTATGTCGCAAAAAACTATCAAACAACTCCAAGGCCGGCATCGTCTCCGGCACAAAAGCCGGCGGTTCGATCAGCTCCAAATACGGAATTTCAGGGTTCAAAAGCAACTCCTTCACATCCAACAAACCAACCACGTCATCCGGCGTCTCCCCCGTCACAAGCACCCGAGCATAGCGCTGCGTCCTCAACAACTCAATCGCCCTCTCATTCGACAAATCATCCGGGATGGTAAAAATATCCACCCGTGGAGTCACACAATGCGACGCCTGCTCATCCCCCAATTTCACAATCTCAGCAATCGCACTCCCCTCACTTTTTCGCAAACTCTTCTCCTTGCGGCTTATCTTTAAAAGCGTCAACAACTCCTCCTCGTCGAGTTCATTCGCACGACGCGTCCCCACCGGCGTATAGTGATGAATCAAGCGATCGCTCAATTGCTGCATCTGCCTCGCCGGAAAAATCAGCAACTTCTGCAAAAAACGTGCAAACGGTGCCCCAACTCGCGTTAAAAAAATCGGCAAACGCGTCGCCAAAACCTTTGGAATCAATTCACAAAAAATCCCAATCCCCACAAGCGCGATCGCTGCTGCCGCCCAATCCGGAATATGCGAAAAATAAGTCACCCGATCCACCAACGCCAAGGCACAAAAAATAACCGAAACATTTAAAAAACTATCCGCCAGCAACAGCGTATTCAACGTCTTACTCGGATGATCCAAAAGCAAATCAAGCCTATGCTTCCTCCGCTTAGACGTTTTCTCAAGCTGCTTACGATCCGCAGGCGAAATAGAAAAAAGAGCCGTCTCGATAGCCGAAACCGCAGCCGAAACAAGAGCCAATCCCCCCGTAGCAAACAATAAAATCCACGCCTCCGTGCTCATTAAAAAACAAGCAAAAACGAAACGTTGGGGAAGAACTCAGATTTTGACATCATGCCCATCAGACCGTTCTTATATCACAAACCACCCGATCCGTCCTATGAAAAAAAGCGACCGAATCCAACAACACGTAAAAAATCTCCAAAAAAACACCCCAAAAACCCCCTACTCCCCCTTCTACGAAAACTACTTCACCCACTTCGACGCAACAGAATATTACGAAGCCCACGACATACTCGAACACCTCTGGCTCCACGAAACGGATACCCAATCCCCTCATTGGCCATTTTACAAAGGCCTCATCCAGCTCGCCGGAGCCTACGTCCACCTAAAAAAACACCACTACCGCCCCCACCACTACAAGTTCGCCACACGCCTCCACCCGGCAGCACGCCTCTTCCGCCTCGCCTCACAAAATCTCGCTCCCAGCAGCCCAAGCACACTCGGACTCGACGTTCAAGCCATAGAAAAACTCATCGCCGACAACCTCTCCATCATCCAAAACAGCCACTACACCACAAACCCCTGGACTCCTCAAAAAGCACCCCTCCTTACCCCCATGCGCAACAAGCCATAAAACTTTCTCACAGCCATCCCATAGCCTCCAAAAACAAACAAAAGTTCGCTGATCCCGACTTGGTTTAAGCAAAGATTTGGCGATTTTGCAGGCTTAGTTTTTTCTTCATGCGTTCTTTTTGGATAAGGGGCTTGGGCCGATTTATTTTTAATCATTCTTATGGGATGGCTGTGTATTATTTTTAAAAATAAATATTGACTTTAGATTATAAGCCTATTGACTACTACCCCGCTTAATAGGCACTTCAAAAAAAATGAAGGCAAATTTTATATTATTCTTAGCACTATTACTCACATTCACAGACGCATCCGGGCAGACCTACCAGCAGTTAGACTGGACAGCCCTCGGCGCAGACGCACCAACCATTGCATCCGTAGATGGACAAACTTTCACAAATATCGGCAGTACTCTGGGCAACCCACTCTATGCTGGCCTAACGATCCACGCACGCTGGTACTCCAGCCTCACGCCCACTCCTTCTAATCCGGGAATTCAAATAAACGGAAAAAACAACCTCGGCGCAAGCAGTGCCCTCACCGGCAAAGAGTTTTACATCAACCACGGAACCATCGAAATACAGTCATCCTACAACCTAGGCTATTATTTCTCAACAGAAGACGGAAATGCCAAAATCCAAAACGGAGAAACTCTCAGCTTCGCCCCAGCAGACACCGGCTCCATCATTTCTTACACACCCATAGCCGGAGTTATCGTCAGCGACGATTCCGTAACCAACCCCTTCAACGACGCCTACACGGGCACCTACAACATCCAACCCCTCATCTGGTCTTCAACCCCAACCGGAACGGGATCCAATGTATTCACCTTCACCGTCACCAAAGGAGGCACAGCCGCTGTAGGCAATTACGGCTCCATTTCGATTTTTCCGATTCCCGAGCCAAGTTCCGGCATCCTAGTCACCCTCTTTTTAGGAGGAGCCGCTTTTTACAAAAAACGACAACGAAAAAGTCTTAGCTGCTAAAAAAACTATAAACCAGAAACGTTTCACCCGTCTCCAAACACGATATAAAAATCAAGCCGCAAAACTTTCCCCACAAGAGCAGTGCTCCACGGCATTTGGATTTGTAATTTGGAAACCACCCTTCTGCAAATCCTCGGAATATCGCAACTCCGATCCACTAATAAAAAGCGCACTCTTTGGATCCACCACCACACGGGCACCCTGCGACTCAACCAAAATATCACGGTCAGCAGGACCATCCACAAGTTCCATCTGATATTGTAGTCCCGAACAGCCGCCGCCGACAACGGCCAAACGCAATGCCGCTCCCACCGTGCCTTTTTTTTCCAAAAGACCACGCAGCCTCTCCGCCGCACTCTCAGCAATCCGAAGAAGCTTTTCATTACCAATTTTATACTGCACCTCAGAAGACACGGTATCGCTCAAACTCGAAGACATGCCACGAGAATAGAACCCAAAATCCGACAAGGTCAAGCCACTCTATAAACTCACCATCCCCATCTTTCCAAAAAAAACGCATTCGCGCTTCACAGATGCGCCAAGAGATGCGTAGCCTCTCACCGTGAAAAAAATTGCTAAGCCATTCCTCATTTTTTCAGCCCTAGTCCTTGCCCTCATCGTCCTCGGCTATGTAGTCATCAATGTTTACATCCAGTCCGAAAGCGTTCAGGCCCGTATTCAAGCGACCGCTGCCGAAGCGCTCGGGGGTGCCGTTTCCATCCACGGATGCAGTATCACCCCTTGGAGCGGTTTTTCACTTTATCAAATCGAGCTTCGTGATCCCGGCACCAACGAACCCATCTTCCAAGCCAAACGCCTCCGCTTTCACATCCCACTTCTTCCGCTCCTGTCCCAACGCGTTGAAATAAAATCCGCCACACTGCTACGCCCTACCATTGCCTGGCACACCACGCGCAGCACATGGAAACTCCCCTCCCCCGAAAGTAAACCAAAACCCATCCCCGATCCCAACGCGCCAACAAAAAGCACTCGCAAAGGCCCCTCCTACTCCGTTGCCATAAAAAACGCACGCATCATCGATGGCGAAATTTACATTTTTTCCGGCGAACAGCATCTCCTCGCCCACGCAGAGAAAGTCGATGTCCAAGCCAATATTCAAAACCTTGAAAAATCACTCGCCGTCACCGGCTCCCTGCATGGCAAACAAATCAACCTCGAAAATCGCTTTTACCTCCACAATATCGACGCCAGCTTCCGCTTCGAAGACGAGGAACTCAGCATCACCCCCCTCCTCGCAAAAATTGCCGAAGGCAAACTCGAAGCAAACGCCCTCATCAACACCTCTACAAAAAAATTTAACTCCGACCTCAATATCAGCAACGCCTCCGTCCCCACTCTCCTCAAAGACGCCCGTGTCCCCGCCGAAGACTCAAAAGGCACCGCGCAAGCAACAGCCGATTTCTCAGGAAATATCAGTGACCGCAGCTCTTGGACTGGCAACGGACAAATCGAACTCATCGATTCCCAACTCCAGCCCATCTCCTTTATCCGCCAACTCGGAGAGCTTTTTCAAATCGACGAACTCCAACTCCTCAAACTCGAAAAAGCCATTGCAAACTTAGAATTGCGAAATGAGCAAATCCACCTCTCCGAACTCGTCATGAAATCCGAAAATTTACAAATCCTCTCCGAAGGCACCATCGACCTCCAAGGAAATCTCAACCTCCCCTCACGTCTCTTACTCAACCAAGAACTCCAGCGCAACCTCCGCGCTCTAGTCGGCAAATCGCTCGAAGACGCCCCCGAAGAAGGCTACCGCCAAATCCCCTTCAACGTCCAAGGCACCCTCGCAAAACCCGAAACCGACCTTCTCGACAAACTCACCGGAGTCAAAATCGGCAACCAGCTCGGCAACATTCTCCAAAGCTTTTTCGGCTCGCCCAAAAAGAAAAAAGACAAAAAAGACTAACCCCCACCAAGCCCCACTCATGCGCATCGTAGCAGGCCGTGCCGGAGGCATCCACCTCCAAACCTCCGATAAGATTCGTCCCACGATGGACCGTGTCCGCGCCGCCATTTTTTCAAGCCTCGGCGATCTTGTCCCCGGAGCCCACTGCCTCGACCTCTTTTGTGGAAGCGGCTCTCTCGGCATCGAAGCACTCAGTCGCGGTGCCGCCTCCTGCGACTTTGTCGACTCCCAACGCAGCTCCTGCACCTGCACCCAAAACAATCTACAAAAAGCCTCCCTCCAAGGGAATGTTCACTCTCACGACGCCCTCCACTTCTTAGCAAAACACGCTCCGGCAAAAAACTATGATCTCATCTTTGCCGACCCCCCTTACTTTAAAAAACAAAAAGACACACCCCTCCCCCCTAAAACAAACACTCCCGATTGGATCGCTGCCCTCTGCTCCTCCACCGATCTGCCCACCTGCCTACGCCCCAACGCCACCCTCGTCTTCGAATCAAACCTTCCCACTCTCCCCCCCCTAACAAACGGCCTCACTCTCCGCAAAAGTAAATCCTACGGCGGCACCACCATCCATTACCTAAGCTACTACTTCTAGTCATCCAAAACAGCGTGACACAGACAATCCTGTCTGTGTCTCCCCCCTTCAAGCGACCCGTGAGTTGCGATTTTTGCTTGCTCCTTAGAAAAAGCTTGTTAGCTTTTCGGACGTGACACCTTTTTGTCAGCCTTTAAATATGCGACTTACTCGACTTCGGGGACTCCTCCGAAGCGAACTTCTTCTTGCTTAATTCACCTGACGGCACGGCTGCAAATAGCGGAGGTGGCAACGCCTCAGGAAAATTTTCTAAAAAATTCTTCACCGCTATTTTTTAATCAAACAAACTAAACAGCCATGTCAGACAACGTCATTATTTTTGATACCACTTTGCGCGACGGGGAACAATGCCCGGGCGCAAGTATGAACTTACGAGAAAAATTAGAAATTGCCCGACAGCTCGAACGCATCCAAGTCGATGTTATCGAAGCAGGATTTCCAGTCATCAGCGAAGGAGATTTCGAAGCCGTGCAAAAAATCGCTACCGAAATAAAAAACGCTCGCATTTGCGGACTTGCTCGCTGCGTGCCGAAAGATATCGATGCTGCGGGAGAAGCTCTAAAACCCGCCGGAGACCGCGCACGCATCCATGTTTTCTTAGCCACTTCAGCCATTCATCGTGAACACAAATTACGCATGGGGCACGATGACTTGCTGCGCTTAACCGTAGAAGCCGTCACCCGTGCAAAAGGTTTTGTAAAAGACATCGAGTTCTCACCCGAGGATGCGTCGCGGACAGAGCCAGAATTTTTAGCAAAAATCGTGGAGGCCGCAATTGCAGCCGGTGCCACAACCGTCAATATTCCAGACACCGTGGGATATGCCGTGCCGGAGCAATATGCCGAAATCATTCGTTATCTCCGCTCCAATGTAAAAAATATAGACGACGCAATCATCAGCGTGCATTGCCACGACGATTTAGGTCTAGCAGTAGCAAATTCGCTGGCCGCCGTGCAAGCCGGAGCACGCCAAGTCGAGGGAACTTTTAATGGGATCGGTGAGCGTGCAGGAAATGCCGCTCTCGAAGAAGTCATTATGGCAATCAAAACACGCCCCGACTTTTTTGAGAATTTATCGACCCAAATCAAAACAGAAGAGATTTTAAAAACCTCTCGTTTGGTCAGCCGCATGAGTGGTTTACACCTAGCACGCAGCAAAGCCATCGTCGGAGAAAATGCCTTCGCACACAGCTCGGGCATCCACCAAGATGGTATTCTAAAAAAACGCGAGACTTACGAAATCATGGACCCAAAAGACGTAGGCTGGGGAGGCACCGAATTGCCCCTCACCAAACATAGTGGACGCCACGCCATCGCCGCTCGCCTAGAGCACCTTGGGTTTAAATTAACAAAAGCCGAGGCCGACCAAGTCTTCAGCCGATTTAAAGAAATCGGAGACAAGAAAAAATTTGTCTATGATGATGACTTAGCCGCACTTGTAGAAGGCTCCATAGGGAATGATAGTGCCGTCTATCAACTCGAATACATCCACGTAACCAGCGGCTCGACAACCGTTCCGACTGCAACCGTTCGTGTCAAAAAAGGAAGTGAAACGCTACAAGACTCCAGCCCGGGAAACGGTGCTGTCGATGCTGCCATGAAAGCACTGGATCGCATCACTGACCGCAACGGCCACCTCGCAGCCTATCAGGTCGAAGCCGTCACCCAAGACAAGGACTCTCTCGGTGAAGTCACCGTCAAAATCGATTTCGGTAATGGCGAACTCATCACCGGCAAAGGTGCCAGCACCGATGTCGTAGAAGCTAGTGCTCGAGCTTATATTAACGCCATAAACCGCAGCCTCATCCTCGAAGAAAAAATCCCGCGAAAAGAAATTCATGGGGTTTGAGTGAAAAAAGGCTTCGCTACCCTATATCGCGGAGCCCTTTTCGCAGGCTTGCTGAACTTGATCTAATATGATTTCGACAAATTCCGAAGCCGTCCCGATAGCGTTAGCATAATAAAGTTTCTTCCCTTGGATTTCATAGGGATTATTTTCAAAAACTGCTCTTGAACGACTAAGAGCCCACGTTTTCCCCTGCTCCGCTATGCCGAGCAAAACAGGAATATCTTCATAACTATGCAAGCCATCCGAAATAAAAAACGGCACAACAATCACATTAGGAAACTGTGTCATAGTCGCCCAATCCTTAATAAAAGGGGCCTCCTCCATATAAGCCGACAAGACTTCTCCATAATGTCCCTGCTCGTATAGTTTTCGAGCCTGCTCTTTGGCAGCTAATGCCGAGCTTTTGCTAAGCCCCGTGCCGTGACCAACGATTAACAAAGAAGTCATCCGAGTCTCCACCTCGGGAGCAAGCTCACACGCACGCCGAAGCAAAAGCTCTGTCATTTTAGGATGATTTCCAACCGGCTCACAATAGACCACCGCGCGCCCCTCAATCTCACTAACCTCTCCCGTAAGTCCTAGTTCACTGGGAATCACCTTTTGCGTAAAATACCCCTCGCTAATAAAATTTGGAACGATGTAAACCGTTCGCGATTTTGTTTGTAGGAGGGCCTCACCGAGCGAAGGTTTTTCCTTGCGAAAAGCCGCAAAGACTTCTCCAAAAATTCTCTGCTCTCGTAGTGCCGTCACATGCTGCCGCGTCGGAGCACTAGAATCAGGATTTACCGTCGAACCATGCCCGACAACGATGAGAGCGGATTGAGAAAGAGGTAAAAAAGAGGCGGACATAAGCATTTTACAACAAATATTTCCACAGTCGCCGATGCGTCGCATCATCCACCACCCTACAAAGACGGTAACCACTCCCACTTTCCGGTAAGTTTTTTAAAAATACCGACCGCTCCACCTCATCCGCAAAATCAAAACCGATCAAGGCTCGCCCAATACGCTCTCCCGATTGACGGTAGTTAAAGTAACAAATATCTGCCTTGCCCGAAACCTGCTGGTTTAAAAAATCACGTAAAGCAGCAGGGCGCTCATAAAAATGAAGCTGCACAAATGCCGGACAACACAGCAAATCACTCCGCAAAGGAATAGCCCGATGCGCCACATCGATAGCACCCGTCACATCCTCATAAATATAACCCGCAGCACCCAGACGCTCCGGCAGCTTTTTTAAATCTTCCGCATTTTCTGCACTCAAAGAAAAAATCGGAGCCGCCAATTTCTCATCAAATTTCCCATACTGAAAATCCACGATATTTAATCCCTGAAAACAAGCATCCAACAGCGATAACATCTCCCCGCCCTTTTCAGGAATCTCAATTCTCATCGTCCACGTATGCTCACGGTCCGCCGCCTCAGACTGCGCGATCAACCCCAACTGCAAAAAATCCACATTCGCACCCGAGATAACCAAAAGAACTTTTTTGCCGACAAGCATCGCGCGATTTTTCAAAACCGCCGCCAACCCCAAAGCTCCCGAAGGCTCAGCCACACAACGGTGCTCTTCCCAAAGAATCCTTATCGCCTCACTCACCTGCGCATTGCTCACCAACTCAACCCTCGCAAGCACTTCCCGACAAATCTCAAAAGCCAAATCTCCCGCCTTCCGCACGGCCGTGCCATCACAAAAAATATCCACCTCACGAAGCGACACCGGCCTACCCGCCTCCAAAGCCGCCCGCATCGAAGCTTGCCCGTCCGCCTCCACGCCGACAACCTCCATCTCGGGCCAATGAACTTTCAGCCAACTCGCCACGGCCGCCGCCATCCCACCACCGCCAATCTGCAAAAAAGCTACATCAAACGGCCCCTGCCCCGACAAAATCACCTCATCCGCCAAGGTGCCCTGCCCGGCCATCACCTTCAAATCATCATAAGCATGAATATACGCACAGCCCCTTTCCTTTTCATCCGCACGCGCCGCCAACACCGCTTCATCATAGCTATCGCCCACTAAACATATTTCGACAAAATCACCTCCAAGATGTCGAACCGCCTCCTGTTTCACCCGCGGCGTGGAACGTGGCATATAAATACGCGCTGCAATCCCCAATTTACGCGAAGCCAAAGCCACTCCCTGAGCATGATTCCCCGCCGAAGCTGTCACAATCCCCCTCGTTCGTTCCTCGTTTGAAAGCGACGCAATTCGATTACAAGCACCACGCCATTTATAAGACTTTACAACCGATAAATCCTCCCGCTTCACCCAAATCTCCGGCCCCGGCCTCCCATCCCCAATCACAAACCGCTCCAGCGGTGTCGATACACCAAAACGGTAAACCCGCTCCCGCGCAAAAAGTATTTCCTGCCGAAGCTGACGATCCAAAGGAAGCAAATCCGTATCCATCAAAAAAAGAAAACCTTTCCACCAAAAAGAAACAATCCCCAAGCCCGAATCAACCAAAGAAAAGCGAAAATAGGTTTTTTAGAACGGCTCTTAACAGCCTGTTAAAACTTTGTTTGTTTTGTTCACAAGCTGTGATTTATTTCAGGGGATGAATTGCGATTCTATTGCTAACGATGTTTTGGCGATTCGCTCCTTAAGCGTTCGTCGAGGACAGGTGCAAATATTAAAAAAAATCAACTGGCGAGTTGCCGCCGGAGAACATTGGGTTGTATTAGGCGCAAATGGCTCGGGAAAAACTTCGCTCCTACGTTGTCTAGCCGGATATTTTACTCCGACCGCCGGAGAAGTAAATTTACTCGGAGAAAGTTTCGGTGGCTGCGATTGGCGAGAATTAAGAGAGCGAATCGGCATTGTAGGCTCGAGTATATCTCAATTAATTTCCGAAGATGATATCGTTTTAGACATCGTAATCGGAGGACGATTCGGCATGATGGGAATTTGGGGAGATTTTAAAAAAGCAGATCGACTCGATGCTAAAAAATTCTTGAAACAAGTAAACCTAGGGCATTTAGAGCAAAGACCCTGGCATTACCTTTCGCAAGGGGAACGACAACGAACCTTGATTGCTCGGGCTCTAATGGCATCGCCACGTTTGATGATTTTGGACGAACCCTGCTCAGGCCTAGATCCAGTAGCACGAGAAGAATTCCTACAGTTTATAAATGGAGCCGACTTGGCCGGTGTGCCACTTATTTTTGTGACCCATCATATCGAAGAAATTGTGGATCGTTTTACGCACGCACTCTTCATTCGAAAAGGCCGTGTGCTGGCACAAGGCCCTTTAAAACAAACCATGACTTCAGATATTTTAAGCAAAACTTTCGACCGCTCAATGCGCGTTCGAAAAAATAAAGGCCGCTACCAGTTAAACTTTTCTTAACGGTTGCCTATCGGATGGCTGTGAAAAAAATAAAAGCATACACCCAGATCTTTTTGAGCATAATCGTTGCCGGCTTTGTTCGGGCAGATGTTGTTTACAATGGCGTGGCGGCCGGCCACTCGCTCTCCATGTCCACGGATAGTTCGCGGACGGCTTCTGCCATTGATTCCGTAGTTTGGAATGGCGTCGAATTTATCGACAGCTACGACCACGGGCGGCAGTTGCAATCCGCTGTCAACCACGGCATTTCAGGATACGCATGGGTTCCAGAATCCTACAACCCGACGCAGGCTGGCAGTGTGAGCAATGGACGGGGAGAAGGCTCAACGAGCACGTTGATTTCTGAAAATGTTTCCGGCAATCAGCTCACGACCTCTGGGGCGATGGCATTTTGGTTACCCGCTTCGCGTGCAAATTCCTATAATGACGTGAACCTGTCTGCGACCACCATCGACACAACTTATACGTTTGGAGCAAGCTTATCCGGCATCTGGTTCGATAACATCATCCGACACGATGTGACATTTCACGTTCCGGCCACTCCCCAGGTAGACGATTTGGGTGCCACGTATTTTTATCATCAATTTGAGGCACTCACGGGCTACATGCCCCCGGAGTTCAATACCTTTAGAACCTGGAATCCTGCGACCAATCAACTCACCATCATCACGGCTCCGGACATGGAGCAGAATTTGCCCCTGATCGTTTCCACGGCAGATGGACAATATGCTATGGGCATCTTTTCCTATGATCTTCCGCAGGATGAATTTCTCTCTGCCGGGTATGGTGCTTGGTTTTTTGAAGGAGCAAATTCAGATGCCGGAAGCGGCGCAGGAGTTTCCAAATGGAATGCCGTTTACCGTATCGGACGTGCCGAGCTGACGGCAAATGTGTTTTCTGGCGGCGATTACTCTTTCACACTATACGTCGTTGTAGGAACTGTGGCTGATGTGCAAAATTCCTTTAACGCACTCCACAATGTCCCCGAGCCTTCGTCCATAATTCTCTTTGGATTCAGCCTCCTCATTTTCCTAAAAAATTACCTCAACAGCAACTCACGGTTTTCGTCGCGCTGAATGCTTGATTGCGCAAATGGAGGTCACGCAAAAGATACGAAAAATCAGCGTCACTGATGGGAAAAAAGAGACGCTATGAGCACATGTGAGGCTAATTTTTTGGAAATTTTTGAAAACCGTTGCCTAAATTTCTGATTTGTTCCTTGGTGTGCTCCGCCGACAAAGATAAGCGAAGGCGTGCCTCCCCTTTCGCGACTGTCGGGTAACGCACCGCTGGCACCCAAAAGTTCTTCTTCCAAAGCAACTCTGCAATTCGTAGCGTCTCCCCTTCGTCACCAATCACAAGCGGCACAATCGCACTTGCGGGATGCTCGCCGCGCAAGGGAACGATTTCTTTTGCTAGAAATTTTATATTTTCCCAAAGGCGTTGTCGTCGCTTAGCTCCTTCGTCGGAGGCAATAATTTCGACTCCCGCCATCGCCGCTGCTGCCGTTGCTGCGGGAGGTGCTGTTGAGAAAATAAAACTCCTCGCTCGGTTCACTAAAAAATCAATCAACACTCGGCTCCCAGCCAAATATCCGCCACTCGCACCGATGGCCTTTCCAAGCGTTCCCATTTGCACTTCGATTTCATTTTCCAAATCAAATTCCGCAGCCAAGCCTCTCCCACCGGGTCCGATCACTCCAACGGCGTCTGCCTCATCCAGCCAGAGTCACGCC
>JBKEAD010000124.1:0-13016 GCA_047971915.1 Chthoniobacterales bacterium | reverse complement strand
GATAGGGGTCGCCTTGTGAGTTGGGGCGACGGTCTTCGATGTAGCCTTTAAAGTTGTTGTCTCGGAAAGAATGTGGGACACGGATTGAAGAGCCGCGATCAGCAAATCCCCAAGTGAATTTGTCGATGGACTGGGTTTCGTGTAGGCCAGTCAGACGTAGATGGTTGTCTGGGCCGTAAACGGCGATGTGCTCGTCCATATTGCGTTGGAACTGAGCCATGAGTTTTTTGAAATACTCTTCGCCGCCGACTTCGCGCATGTATTTGGTTGAGAAGTTGGAGTGCATGCCTGAGCCATTCCAGTCGCCTGCGAGTGGTTTGCAGCGGAAATCGACATCGATTCCGTAGCTTTCGCAGAGGCGGATAAGGAGGTAACGAGCGACCCACATTTGGTCGGCTGCGGTTGCGGAACCTTTTCCAAAGACTTGAAATTCCCATTGGCCTTTGGCGACCTCAGCATTGATGCCTTCGTGGTTGATACCGGCGTCGAGGCAGAGATCAAGGTGCTCTTCGACGATGGTGCGGGCGATGTCTCCGACGTTTTTGAAGCCGACACCTGTGTAGTATTCGCCTTGTGGAGCGGGGTATCCTTTTTCAGGGAAGCCGAGCGGACGGTCGTTTTGAGTTAGAAAATACTCTTGTTCGAAGCCGAACCATGCGTCGGGGTCATCAAGAATAGTGGCACGTGAATTTGATGGGTGCGGCGTGCCGTCGGGCATGAGGACTTCGCACATGACGAGGACACCGTTGCGGCGCGTGGTGTCTTTGAAGTGGGCGACGGGTTTTAGCAGACAGTCTGAGCTGTGGCCCTCGGCCTGGCGGGTCGAGCTGCCGTCGAAGTTCCACATGGGAAGTTCTTCGAGAGTTGGGTAGTCGTCGTAATCTTCGATTTTAGTTTTGCTGCGTAGATTTGGCACGGGCGTATAGCCATCGAGCCAGATGTATTCCAGTTTATATTTTGCCATAGGTTTGTTATTTTGTTGAGTAGATACACAGGTCTGGTTTTTAAGCAAACCCGGTGAGCTTTAAAGAACCCTGAAGGATTCCCGCGACTCACATTGCTGATATAGCAGGTATGATGCCAAGTTTTAATGAGAAAATTATTTTTTTGGAAAAGAGTTGGGTATGTAGTAAAAAAGCCTTCTCTGGGAGAGAGAAGGCTTTTTGCTTTTTTAAGAGTAAGAGTGTCGTGTGCTTTTTTTAGTGCTGCGCGGCGTGGGTTCGTTGGGTGAGCCAATTGACCACGGCGTCGATGGCTTTTTGTTTGTGTTGGGGTTTATTAAAGCTGTGGTCGGCGTTTCGGACGAGGACGTGATCTACAGAGGTGCTTTTGAGGGTTTTGATAAGGTCGCTGTCTTTGGGGTTTACGACTTCATCTGCACTGCCGTGAACGAGTAGCCAGGGGATGCTGACGCCTTTTGCTTGAAAAACGATATTGCGGATTGAGCAGAGGTCTTTCATGAAGGCGGAGGAGAGGGGGGCATTTTCGTCTTCCCACATGAAGCCTTCGTCGGGGACTTCGGCACCGAATTCTTTTTTGGCGAAGCTTTCGGTTTGGACGATGCCAGCAAGTGAAATGAGGCAGTTTATGCGAGCGTCTTGGGAGGCGCGGAAGACGCCGCTGGCACTTCCCATGCTGTGTCCGAGGTAGCAGATGCTGGGGTAGTGGCGGGAGACTTTGCCGATGATGGCTTTGATGTCGCGGTCGCCCTTGGTGATATTGGAGGCGCGGAAGTCGCCTTCGGAGTCGCCATTTCCTGAGAAGGAGAAGCGGAGGGTGTCGAAGCCTGCCTTGTTGAGTGCTTCAGCCATATCGACGATGAGGGGGCGGTCTTTGTTGCCGGTGACACCGTGTCCTAGGATTACGAGCCAGCCTTTGTGGTGAGTGGATTGGTCTCCTTCTGTGAATGTGTAGTCTATTTTTTCTCCGGCGGCGTTTGTGATCGTTTCCTTCATGTTGTATGGCTAAATAAAAATTTGGGGCGACCTTTCTATCCTTTTTTGGAAAAATTAAAAGGTATATTTTTCTGCGGACTAGTGTTGTGCGATTAATTGCGTCCGGGGAAGGTGAGCTCGGCGATGGCGGATTTATCGAGAGTGCCTTTGCCGGCGGCGATGAGTCGCTGGAATTGAGCGAGTGTGGCGGCGGCGAGCGGGGTGTTTATATTGCACTGTTGGGCAAGCTGTAGAGCGATGCCGGAGTCTTTTGCGGCGTGTTCGGCGGAGAAAAAACAGTCGTGGTCGCGTGCGATCATGTCGGGTCCGTCGGTTTCGAGCACGCGAGAGTTGGCTCCGGTTTGGCTGAAGATTTTGCTTAAAATTTCGAGGTCGAGGCCGAGTGCTTGCCCGAGGCCGAGGCCCTCGGCGAGGCCGGCGGTATTTATATTCATGACCATGTTGACGAGAGCTTTTACTTCGGCGGCTTTGCCGGCTTCGCCGACGTAGTGGAGGGCTTTGCTGAGGTCTTGGAGGAGGGGTTTATTTGTATCGAAGGTTTCTTTTTTACCGCCGATCATGAGGAAGAGTTCGCCATTTCGTGCTTGTGGGATGCTGGAGGCCATGGCGGCTTCTAGGCAGCTTGCGCCGAGTTTGATACTTTCGGTTTCGATGCGACGGTGCATCGCGGGGGAGAGGGTGGCGCAGTTTATGAAAGTTTTTCCTGCGGCGTTATTGAAGAGGCCGTCGGCAGGGAAGAAAATGGTCTCCATCGCTTGGTCGTTTGTGACGACGGTGAGGATGATGTCGGATTGTTTGGTGACTTCTTTGAGGGAGCTTGCTGCGTGGCTGTTTAGTTCATCTGCTAATTTTTTTGCTGTATCGGGTTGGATATCGTAGAGAGCGGCGAGAGTGTATCCTTTATCGTGGAGGCAGCGAGCCATATTTGCGCCCATGCGTCCAAGGCCGACAATGCCGATTTTTTTATCTTTCATAGAGTGTTTTTAGTTAAATTTCCTGCATCCTCGTGCGAGCGGAGAGCGGTGAGTGTGAGGAAAAGCACTTGGGTTTGCAAGGAAAGATGCTAGCAGGCTGTCGGACTTATCTCGCACGGCTGCAAAATTCGGAGATTTGGCCGAAATTTTCGCACTTTTTCGTTGCTTATTCTCAAATAAACTCCTCTAAATCGCAAAAATTTCGTCTCAAATTCCAAATTTTCCAGCCGTGCGAGATAAGTCCGACAGGCTGCTAAGGCTCGATTTTTCCGGCTAGAGAAGGATTCCAGAGGTTGATTTTTTTTCCGGTGTCGAAGGTCTCTTTGGCTTCCATGGGGGCGACGTGGCCATCGACGAAGAGGAAATTTAGGGGGCCTCCGTGGCGGTTACCGGCGAGGCTATTTTCTGCGGCGGATGTTTTTTTCCATTGATGCACCATGAGGTGATCGCCGAAATAAATTGGTTTGGTTTCGGCGAGCAGGATGGTTTTTGTTGGATGTGGGACATTTACCTGTCTGTGCCATGTGGCGGGTGCACCCTCGTAGTCGTCTCCATTTTTTAGCTCGAAGTAAACATTTAGGGCATAGCTGTAGATGTAGGGCGAGGTGTTCGTATCGCAGGGACAGCGTAGGGCGGAGTTGGCTATTTCCTTAAAATTTACACCTTCCTGAAATCCCATGTAGGGAAGGATGGCGTGATGCCAAGGAGATTTCCGAGCCGCAGCGGCACTGTGGCCGCTGGGTGGAAATTGCCCTGAGTTGTCTTGGGCATATTGCTGAATGCCGACGCCGATGGAGCGCATTTTGCTAATGCACTCCATGCGTTTCGTATTTGTAAAAATACTTGTCGCAGCACTTCCGCCGATGATGAGCAGGATGGTTAGTATGGTGATGACTACTAGTAGCTCAAGGAGGCTGAAGGCTCTTTTACGTGCTTTGGTTTTCACCTCTTGATAGCAAGCTTTTTACGGCTGGCAAAAAATAGCGAGCTGATGAGCAGGAGGCTCGTAAAAGAAGGCTCTGGAATCGGTGATGCCGTCCAGGTCAGCGTGTATTGAGCGGGTGTGAAGCTGCTATTTTCTCCTGCGGCGAGTGCTGCTGCTGAATAGTCGACGAAGCCTGTTCCTGCGGTAAAGTTGGTGTCCGCAACAAAGGCTTCGAAGGTTAGGCTGTAGGTCATGGCCGCGTCGGCAGCGTTATCCAATGTAATGACGGGGTGCCACATGGTGCCGTCCCAGAGGACTTGAGAGCCGGGCGTGTCCATCACTAGGTCGAAGCGGTTGTCTGCTTTGCCGTAGTTCCATACTTTTATGCCTGCACTTTTGGAAACTAAGCGGAGGGCGATGGAGTTGCCTGGTGGTAGATAAGGACTAGGTGGCTCGTCCATCATCCCTGCGTCCATAAACATGAAGCCGTAGCGGGAATTGAAGCGTTGGGCGGTTCCGTTGCTTGTATTCAGGGTGGGATACCAGCTATCTGCCGGATCGAACTCATCGCCCTCAAATCCTGCAAACTCGTTTAGTGTTTGCAAGGTTGGAACGGGTAAGCTCATTGGCATGATGCTGATGCTGCTGGCTCCGAGTGAGACCATAGGCATGATCATGCCGCCTTGATCGTCGGGGCTGGGGACGTAGTCGATGACTGCGGCTTGCAGGGTGATTGCTGAAAGTCCGCAGAGTAAAAGAGAAGTTAGTTTTGTTTTAATATTCATTTGAATTAAAGTTTTTTTTAGATGAAGCACCGCCGGAGCGGGCGTGTTGACGGGAGTGGATGCAGTCCGTGGATGTCAGGACGCAAAGGCTCCCTCTTTGCTTTATGTGAAATAAAAGCGACCTCGCCCCCACGAAAGAAGGATGTAGGGAGCGAAGCTTGTGAAAACTTTAAACCAAAATGGGGACGGGCGTAGGCGGTGCGTCGCTACGCGAGGAAAGCGTTACTGGAGAAGAAGCCGGGTAGTAGTAGGGCTTCTCATCGGGCAGGGGGAGGGGGCTCTGATAGAGCGTGTAGAAAACTTCGTGTTTTTTAAAATTTTGCAGGGCGATGGACTCCTGTTTTTCGTGCTCGCGACCTTTTTCGATCTCTTTGCACATAGAACAGGGGAAGTCGCCGCTGAAGGTTTTTTGCGCGGCTTCGGCGAATGAATCTCCGGTTTCAGTATATTCGATAAGCATTTGGGCCCATGCAAAAGATTGGAGCACGACCCAGTAGCCACCAGTCATGGACAACAGGACACAGCAAACGAGCGGTAAGCTGATCCGCTTAAAATATGTGGCTAAGGTCGAAATCACTTTATTTGAATATTAGAGAAAAAATTTTCCGTTACCAGAGTTTTTTTTAAGAATCAGGCTTTTAGTAAATAATACATTCCAAAAACGAAGAGCATGATTTGGAGAAGTCTTTGAAAGCCTGCTTCCGGAATTTTATCTCGTATGCGAGCACCAAGAAGCATCGCGGCGGCTGCAGGCAGGACGATTAGAATTCCTTTGAGCAGTAGAGTTTGGTCGATCAATCCTGCACTAGCTGCCAGCCCTACGCGGGTGCAGGAGCTAAAGGTGAATAAAAGGTGCAGCGTAGCGACAAAGGCCGCGCTTGGCATGGGGCGTCCGCGTAGATAGAGCAGCATCGGTGGGCCGCCCATATTCAGCGCACCGCTGAGCAGACCGCTGAGCAATCCACAGATTGCGCCAATCCAACGCGGAAAGATTTGCTTGCCCTGCTTCAAGGCGCGTTGAATACAGACTGCAAGGAGTGAGGCTCCAAGTAGGCGCATGATGAGAGGTTTGGGTAGGTTTTCCAATCCCCAGATTCCGATTGGTAGTCCGATGAGGAGGGCAAGCAGTGGGATGCGGCATTCGTTCCAGCGGATATTTTTCCAGTAAGATGGGAGGACGGCTAGGCAGATTAAGGCGGTGAGCAGTGCCACGAAGGGGGAGGCTTGCTTGATGTCCATCATTAGCGGCAGCACAGACATGACGACGATGCCGAAACCAAAACCACTGATGCCTTGTAAAAGGCCGCCACAAATGCAGATAGCGAGGGTTGTAGTGAAAAGTTCCCAGTCCATTTACCCGAATGTAGAAAGTAAGTTTCCATTTGACAATAGAGGGATCCTGTCAGCAACAAAGTGCCTTAAACTCGGATTATGCAATAGAGTAATGGAAAGGCGGGGGAGGGAGAGTTTAAGCATCTTTTGATGGGTATGCTGGGTGACCCGCATCCTCCTATTGTAAAGTAATATGGGTGCGAGCGCACAAAAATAGCCGCGCTCTTCGACGCGTTGAAGAGCAACTTTTTGGGCCAAAAAAAACGGTTTTTCTGTCAAATCTGCTTTGTGTCCATAGCTCCTAAAGTAGCTGTAGATTTTTGCTGGCAGCCGCCGCAGCTTCGCGGTAGAAGGCGGCGTTTTCGGGGAGCTTGATGTCGATGTCCCATGTTGGAATCATTTCTTTCATGCGCTGCTTGCCTTCGGGTGTCTCTACGAATTGCGGGAAGCATTTTTTGATTACGTCTAGGACGATGTGGACGCAGACGGATGCGCCGGGCGAGGCTCCGAGTAGAGCTGAGATGCTGCGGTCCTGGCTCGTGATGACCTCGGTGCCGTAGTGGACGATTCCGGCTTCGCCGTCGGTTTTTTTAATTGCCTGCACACGGATGCCGGCGTCGATGAGTTTCCAGTCTTTTTCTTTTGCGCCCGGGTAGAAGACGTGCATCACCTCCATGCGGTCTTTCATGCTTTGGGTGCCTTGTTGGATGAGGTAGCGGACGAGTTCGAGATTGTGGATACCGATTTTTATGAGGGTGAGGAGGTTGTCGGGCTTTATGGAGAGCGGAAGGTCGAGGGGGCTGCCTTTGCGGTGTAGAAACTTTGTCGTCCAAGCGGCGAAGGGGCCGAAGAGGAGTGTTTTTTTTCCGTCAAGGATGCGCGTATCGAGATGCGGGACGGCCATCGTAGGCGCGGCATCGAGAGCTTGTCCGTAAACTTTGGCTTGGTGTTGCTCGACGATTTCCGGATTTTCGCAGATGAGCCACTGGCCGCCGATGGGGAAGCCGCCGAGTCCTTTGGTCTCGGGGATTCCGCTTTTTTGTAGCAGGGGTAAGCTGCCGCCTCCGGCTCCGACAAAGACGAATTTCGCGGTGTTGGTGCTGCTCTTGCCGGAGCCGATGTTTTTGATTTTTAGTTGCCAGCCGTCAGCTGTGCGCGTGAGGTCGGTGACACGGTGTCCGGTGGCGATGCCGCAGCCGGGTTGGTCTTTGAGCCAGGCGAGAAGTTTGCGGGAGATGTTTCCGAAATTCACGTCGGTGCCGCTATTCATTTTGGTTGCGGCGATGGGCATGCCGGCGCGGTCTTTGACGAGGAGAGGTGCCCAGGATTTAATGGTTTGTCGGTCGGTGCTGTATTCCATTTCCGAGAAGAAATGGTGGGCTGCCATGCCGGTGTGGCGATCTTTAAGGAAATCGACCTGCTCCTGTCCGTGGACAAAGCTGATGTGCGGAACGGGATTGATGAAATCTCTTGGATTTTCGAGCATCCCGCTGCTAACTGCGTAGCTCCAGAATTGGCGGGTTTTTTCGAATTGCTCGAAGATGTTTATGACGTTGCTGACATCGACGGTGCCGTCGGTTTCGCGTCCGGGCGTGTAGCTGAGTTCGCAAATTCCGGCGTGGCCGGTGCCGGCGTTGTTCCAGCCGTTGGAGGCTTCTTGAGCGACTTTTTCGGTGACTTCGTAAACTTGGATTTTGAGTTCGGGCGAGAGTTTTTTTAAGAGTGCGCCGAGGTTAGAAGACATAACGCCGCTGCCGATGAGAACAACGTCGGGATTTTCGATATGGGTATTGTATTGCATTCTAAAGATTCTTTTTAAAACCGCTTCGGGGTGATCTTAAGTTTTTATTTTCTGGCAGGTAAAGGGCTTTTCCTAGAATTTTTATTTTCGAAAAAGATGTGCCTTAGCTAGCATGAGGGTGCTTGTGAAAGCTACGCGGCGACTCGGTGTGAGGTGTTCGGAAGCAGTTTGGGAATTGGGATAAATGGAGAAAACTGAGGTCGGCGGCGATGGTGCTCAATGATCTTAGTGCCATTCTTGCCTGCCCCATTTTTTCCAAATTTTTAGAGCGGTGCTTTAGCGGCGGCTAAGAGGCGCTCGAACATTTCGCGAGCGGCGGGGTCGCCGGATTCGATCGCGGAGAAGAGTGGGAAGGCGCAAATCCAGATGCGTCCCTTGCCAATGCGTTTTGTGAGCAGGCTGGCTCCCCATTCGATCGAGTCGGGGCGTCCGAATTGATACGGGATCGCGTGGAGGGCGAGAATCTCGGCTCCTTGGCGGTGAGCATGAAACGCGTCGGGGAAGATGCGCGGGTAGCAGCCGCCGTAGGCGGGACCGATTTGTCCTTCGGGCCCTACTCGTGGAATGAGGTTCCGGTCGAGGGCGAATCCCATGTTTCCGGCATAGGCACCATTTCCGTAGATTTCGATGGGTGTCTGGTCTTCGAAAAAGTAGTGGAGGTAGGCAAGGTCGCAATCTACGAAAATAGCGAATCGTCCCTCTTCGACTTCTTTGCGTAGAACGCGTTGTTTTTCAAAGTAGTTGAGCGCATTGTCTCTGCCTTTGAGGTGAACTACGATAGGGCGTGTCGGGTCGTTGGCTTGGTTTGCGTATTTTGTGATCGGCAGTCCGAGCGTTTCGAGTTGCTTGCCGAGTGGGGAAATAGCACTGCCGTAGGAGGAGCAGGTGCTGTCCATGAGTAAGATCGGATGCCGGGAGAAATCGGGAAGCGAAAGGGCGTCGAACGTGACTTTGTCTTCGATGATAGAGCCTGCGGAGGTGCTTACTTTGCCGTGCAGAGTCCATTCGCCCGGCGTATTTGGGGTGATGGAGAGGGTGCCGAGTTCGGTGCTCCAGCCCGGGCGACCGGTGAGTGTCCAGGTTTGGTGCTCGTGCCCTTCGTGGCGGAGGGTGACGTGGACGCGCCATTCCTCATGGGAATCGGTGAGGTCGGAAGCGACGACACGTGCGGTGAGAGGCTGGTTGGTTTCAAAGCAGATACCGGGAATGTCGAAAAGCAGGATTTGGTCGCGGTTGAGGTCGCGATAGACTGTGTAAACGGGTTTGGGTTCGCGCCAGAGATCGACAATGCCGCCGAATTCACTGGCGGCGTCGGCTCCTTGAGTGATGACGTATCCGGCAACGCGGGGGTTTTGGCGCAGGGCGCGTTGCTCGAGACGCACCATCTCGGTTTGGTCGTAGGCTAGAGCGTGGTAGAACTCGGCCAGAGTGGGGAAGTGCTTTTCGAGACCGAGTTCTTTCCAGCCTGCGACGATGGCGTCGCGGTAGTTTTTCATCTGCTGGTAGTCTTCGAGACCGAGTGCTTGTTCTTTCGGAGTGAACTTGGAAAGAACACGATCCATGTCGGGAAAGCCGCTGGTGCCGAATTCGCTAACGAAGAGGAGCTCGTTTGTGTTTTTTCCTGCGTTGAGAATGCGCCGTTCGACGTCTTGTCGTTTGGGAAAGTTTCGCAAGTAGATGTGTTCATCGAGAATAGGAACAGGAGGCCTGCCTTGACCAAAGATACCGTTGGGAACATCGTCGCCGCCGCCACGTCCGGAGTTTCCACTCATGAGGCGGGTGGGGTCGAGTCGGCTGCCTAGATCGCAAGCAGCGCGAATGAGGGGTGCCGGACTTTTTGTTCGGTAATATACGGTATCAGAAAATTCGTTGAGGAGTGTCCACATGACGACAGAGGGACGATTCCGATCGCGGCGGATCATTTCTTCGACCTCTTGGAGGCAGCGGGTATCGATCTGTTCATCCCATGCGACCCAGCCGATGGGGGGTTCGCTGATTACGAGAAGACCCATTTCGTCGCAGAGATCGAGCTCGGTGGGGCTGGCCGGGCGGAGGGTGATACGGGAAAGATTGCATCCGGCTTCTTTGATACGTCGGATGTCTTTGAGGGCCATATCCTTGTCGTGCGGGAAGACGAGTGTGCGGGGAAATGCGCCTTGGTGAAGAACGCCGCGAAGGTGGATGGGGGAGCCGTTGAGCAAAAAACGTTTTCCGTCGGTTGTAAATTCACGAAGTCCGAAGCACCATGTCCGCGTGTCGGTTCCCGCAGAGGTGCGGAGTGTGGCAACGAGTTCGAGTAGATGAGGGTCTTCACATGACCAGAGCGGAGCATCGGAGAGTGAAGCCGTAAACTCGCCCTTTTGTTGTGAAACCGCGATGCTGTCTGAGGCAAAAACCGTGCCGTCGCGGGTGGAGCGCACTTCGTAGGCGAGCGTGTCTCCGTTCTGCGGAAGGGCGGTGCCACCGAGTGTCCAATCCACGTGAATAGCGCGAGGATCGAGGCTTGGTTTGATGAAGGCGTCTTCGAGCCAGATGGCGGGTGTTTTCAGTAAATGAACGGGCTGCCAAAGTCCGCCGAATGAGTAATACCATCCGGCTTTGTAGGTAGGGAGAGCCGTTTGTCGCAATGGGTGGCTGCTTTGAAGCCCCTCGACAGGATACTCGCGAGGAGGATCGACAACGCGGACAAGGAGTTCATTTTTACCAACACGGAGATGCTCGGTAATGTCCACGACAAAGGGTGTATAGCCGCCATCGTGTCGCGTGAGGAAAATGCCATTAAGATAGACATCAGCGCGGTAGTGGACGGCAGAGAAGCGAACTCGCCAGACGACTGCCGCGGAAATTTTGTCAACCTGTAGGGTCTGGCGATACCATCCTACGCCGTTGTGACCGGGCCGGATCTGCTCCCAGACATGGGGGATGTGAACGGGGGTCGCGTCTTTGCGCCAAGTTTCTTCTAAATCTTCGGGGCGGGTGCGATTTGCCGCGTCGAAAAATAGCTCCCAATCAGGTAAGGGTGTCGTGCGTCCGCAGTTTTGACTCAGCGTGATTGAGGTGGACAAGAGTTGCTTAACGAAGGTGTTAGCTTCGTTTTCGGCACAGGCTAGGTCGGCAAGATTACTGGATGCTGGCATTTTTTAACCTAAGCCCTATCCGTTCTTAAAAAGACTGCAAGAAAAGATTAAACGAGTGATTTAGTAGCGTAACGATAACTATGGAAACGCACACGAACTGCTTGCTTTAAAATAAAGCGAAGAGCGAGAATCTTGTAAAGGGCATCTCTCCCGACTAACATGAAACAAGTTACTCTTCTTTTCGCTCCCATGCGTGCTTGCGGGAAAATAGGTGCCATTCTCGCATGCCCCCTATTTATACGGATTTACATACAGCCCTTCGGCGCGTATCTCGGCAGAGTCAGATCCGTAGGCCCAGCCTTGTGCCGTCGTCTTATTTTTCGGATCGCAAGAGAGGTGGTCAAGGTCGATAAAAAGTTCCGCCGGAAAAGTGTTTTTTAGAGGCGTATATTTTTATATATAAATCACGTTTATTGCCATCGCGCTCTGTTTGAGAAATTTCGCCTGTTTCGATTGTATCTATCGCAAACGGCAGTAATCTCTTTCTTTCTATTTTTATTTTTTCGGGATGCTTATTTAAGCGACGCAGTAAGGCTGCTCCCAGAGTGATAGAGCTACCGTTTTTGTCTTCAATAGTTTTACCTTCTCTTAAAATTTCATCCGCCTCTTGTGCAGATATTCTTTTTGGAGGGGGCGGATATTTATCGCCACTTTCGCCAACACCTTTATCCGCAGCCAGCCTCGGCCCCGTCGTAAACCGCCCAAGATAATCGTGGTAAGGATTCGCATTCGCCAACACGCCATCCCTTTGAGCTCCCCTCACAAACGCCTCGGCCAACAACTCCTTAAGCAACCCTGCCAGCGTGTCATCCTTCGCCAGATTGTCTACCGACAACGGCAACGCAGCACGTGTCGCCTCAGCAATCTTTCTCAGCGCAGAGTTTACAGGTCTAGCGTCACCCGCACGATTCGCGAGTTCCTTTTTAAGATCGGGCTGATCCGACCGATCTGTCCGATCCGACGGATCTGATTTTACCGTAAGCTTCAGCCCCACCTTCTCCGATAAGAAATAAGGAAAACAGGGGGCGAATCAATCTTGTGTGGGTTGAAAATTACTTTTCGGGATTGACTACGTTGATTGGGGTATCGGCTAGGAAGGCGGCGATGTTTTTTGCGGTTTGGTCCATGAGGCGTTGGCGTGCTTCGAGGCTAGCCCAAGCGATGTGTGGAGTGATGAGTAAGCGCGGACAGCCGAGTAGGGGATGGTCCGGACGCATGGGTTCGGTGGAGATGACATCGAGTCCCGCGCCGGCGATGGTGCCTGAGCGTAGGGCCGTGGCGAGATCGTCTTCGACGATGAGGGGACCGCGTCCGGTATTTATGAGAAAGGCGGTGGGTTTCATGCTTGCGAGGCGTCGGGTATTGACGAGGCCTTGTGTTTCGGGCGTCAATGGACAGTGAAGGCTGATGAAATCGGCTTCTTTAAAGATAGCGTCTGTTTCTGCCCATGCGAATTTTTCGGGGCCGACGGGGAGTGCGTTTTTGTGGGATCGGGAGGATGCGAGAACGCGCATGCCGAAGGCGTTTGCGATTTCGGCGACGCGGCGACCGATGCGCCCGTAGCCGATGATGCCGAGAGTTTTTCCTTGGAGTTCGGTGAGGGGGGAGGTGGTGAAACAAAAATCGGGGCTGCGTGTCCAGTCGCCGTTTGCTACGGCGGTGGCGTGCTCACCGACACGGGAGGTGAGTTCGAGAATGTGGGCGAAAACGAATTGTGCGACTGATTCGGTGCTGTAGGCGGGGATGTTTGAAACGGGGATGCCGCGTTCTCGTGCCGCTGCGATGTCGATGACATCGTAGCCAGTTGCGAGGACGTTGATGAAGCGGAGCTTTGGGAGTTGATCGAGCGTTTCTTTGCGGAGGGGGACTTTATTGGTAAGCAAAATTTCGGCGTCGTGAGCGCGGGAGAGAATTTCGTCGGGTGTTGTGCGGTCGTGGACTTCGAGTGTGCCGAGTGCTTCGAGAGCCGTCCAGGGGTTGTCGCCGGGATTGAGCGTGAAACCGTCGAGGACGACGATTTTTTTAGTGAGAGATTGTTGGGGCATGGAGGTGTGTTTTAGGCTAGAAATTTAATGCTGAGTGGGTAGTCGGGTGGGAGGCCGTCGCT
>JBKEAD010000201.1:0-13064 GCA_047971915.1 Chthoniobacterales bacterium | reverse complement strand
GTCGCTTGCCGATGGGATCGATCCTGGGGGGCTTGAGGTTACGCTGCATCAGCATATTCCGATGTTTCATATGGAGCATTGTGTTTTTGCGGCGTTCATGTCGGACGGGAAGGATAACCGGGATTGCGGGAGGCCCTGTGAGAAGCATGAAGTGCGTTTGCGTGATCGTGTTGGAATGGAGCATCCGCTGAAGGCGGATGTGGGATGTCGGAATACTTTATTTAATGCTTCGGTGCAGAGCGGGGCGTCATTTTTTCAGAATTTTCGTGAGGTGGGTTTGCGGTATTTTCGGGTGGAGTTGCTGGATGAAAAGGAAGCGGAGGCTCGACGTGTGATTGCGGCTTATTTGGAATTGCTGAATGGGACCAGGGAGCCGGAAAGTGTCTGGCGTTATCTGAGGGCGCACTCGCAGTATGGAGTCACCAGGGGAACGCTTGAGACTGTATAGCGGGAAATTTTTAAATAAAAAATACGCCGCTCTGCGTGGTGCGAAGCGGCGTATTTTTTGGAAGAAATTTCGGGACTTTTATCGACGATTTATTTTGCTCAGGAGACGCAGAATTTCGAGGTAGAGCCAGATGAGTGAGACCATCAGACCGAATGCGCAATACCATTCCATGTAGCGGGGCATCTGTGCTTCGATGCCTTTTTCGATGGTGTCAAAATCAAGTGCCAGACTTAGCGCAGCGATGCCGACGATGAATAAACTGATGCCGATGCCAATGGGCGAGGCGTCATTGAGCAGGGGCATTTTGATGCCAAAAAAACTGAGTCCGAGACTCACGAGGTAAACCAGAACGATGCCGCCAATCGCTGCGGTGATAACCGTGCGGAAGGTATTATTCACGCGAATGATTCTGGCCTGATAAAGAAAAAGCATTGCTGCAAAAACACCGAAAGTCAGCATGACCGCCTGCACCACGATCCCCTGGGACTGCGCGTTATACATTGCAGAGATGCCCCCGAGGAATAGTCCCTGGCAGAGGGCATAGACGGGTGACGTGTAGGGGGACCACTGCATTTTGAAAATCGTCACCATGGCGAGAATAAAGCCTGCGATGGCACCGCCGAAGGTCAGGATTTGTGCGTATTGCGAGGTGTTACTCCACGTGAAGGAAGCTCCCAGAATGACGAGCAGAAGCAGGATCGCACTGCGGTTGATGGTCCCGCTCAGGGACATTACAGGTCCGGTGGACCTTTCGATGGATTCAAATGTGGCTGGACGTAACGTAGGGTTGCTGGATGGCATATTGTATTAGAGACTTAAAGTGCCAGGAGGTTCAAAAAATTTTTGGGATTTTGCAAGGTTTGATTTATGTGCAGCAGGCTGCGAAACTCCGTTGTTTTTCGAATTAACGTCCGTCAAAGTGCCAGATTTCGGGGGGAAGCGGATATTGGACGGCGGATATGTGACCGTCGCTGAAGAGGACATTTACGGCTTTGCCGTTATGATGTGGTCGAGGGAATATATTTATTTGATCGGGGGGGTAGGTGGTGTTCACACTTTCCTTCCACAGTGCTTCATCAAAACGCCATAGTTGTAAAGATCTCGCCCCCGTATAGGCAACACAAAACAGCATTGCGTGTGTGGCGGGTTTTCGAATCTCAATGAATCGTGAGGGAACATAATTTGCACGGTTGACTTCACCCAGAAGCTGAGCGGTTTTGCTTGGAAATGTTTGATGGTAACGATAGCTGCGAACTTGTCGCGGGGATCGAGCGGGGTCAGATGGGCAATGAAAAGCCTGAGTCAATGGGTCATTGCCAGCTTTTTTTGTCGGGTAGATTCCCATGTAGGGAGCCAAATTAAACATCCAGTTTTGATTATCAGGCGTGTAGGGTAGAAATCCTCCGTTGTCTCCAATGTAGCTTTTTGCCGTAACGCCGAGGTTCTTCAGGCGTCCGATACACTTTACAGACAAAGCGGCTTCTCGTGCTTTTTGAAAACTTGCAAAGATGAGAGCGGCGAGGATAACAGTGATTGCGAGCACAACCAACAGTTCGATGAGGGTAAACGCTGATGGCAGTTTTTTTATGTTTAGCTTTGGCATCTTAGGAGGAGGGGGAGTTGTTGTGTTGGTAGTTAAATAAGGCAGGTTTTTAATTTTGAATCGTCTGCCACGTTTGTCTGGGAGCTTCGGATGGTGTTGGTAAGTTGTTTGAGGGTATTTATTTGGCTTTGCATGGCATTTTGCAAAATCATGATATCGGTGCCGTTGATGAGAAAATTCATACCAGCGGCGAGGTATTGATTCAGAATGTCACGGTTCATTAACGCGAGCGGGAGGTGGATGCCGACTCCGACTTTATTGACGCGACAGCTACGAATGACGTTTTCGACAGTGGAAACGAAAAGCGGATGTTCGTATTGCTCGGGGATTCCGAGAGAAGTGCTAATGTCGTGGGGACCGAGAAAAACGGAATCGACTTCGGCGCAGGTGATTAGTTGTTCCAGATTTTCGATAGCCGGGACACTTTCGATACCGATGATGAGGTAGTTGTTTTTATTAAAATCGGTGATATATTTTTCCAGTTCCGGAGAAAGTTTGCGGGTGCCTTGCAGGAGTTCGTTCTGATAACGGCCTTTGATGGGGCGATGTTTGACCATGCTGGCGGCTTTTTGTACTTCTTCTGTGGTTTCTGCGTAGGGGATAATGATGCCTTCCGCTCCGGCATCAAGGGTCATAGAAATGAAGTCGAGATTGTGTGCGGAGGGGACACGAACAATGGGGGAGACTTTACAAATTTTGCTGTAGAAGCGGCAAAGCAGGCTGATCTCGTTGCGGTCGAGCGGGAGATGTTCGGTGCAGAAAAAAGCAAAATCCAGTCCCATGTTGGCGGACAGCATGGTGGCGTTGGGATTTGGGAGGCTGGTTATATGGGTGCCGAAAACACAGGTGCCTTCGTGCAGATGTTTGCGTATTTCTGATCCATGCATAATTTATTTAAAGAGAGAATTAGTTGTCCGTTTACCAAACCGTCCATCCGCCATCGACGACCAGACTGTGTCCGGTGACGTAAGAAGAGGCGTCCGAAAGGAGAAATAGTGTCGGTCCGGCAATCTCTTCTGCATTTCCGGGACGGTTTAGCGGGATTTTTTGTCTCTGAAGCTTGATGAAATCCGGATTTTCTGTTTGCACCGCAGGAGATGGAAAGGCACCGGGGGTGATGCAATTGAAGCGGATGCCTTTTGATCCGTAGTGGACGGCAAAGTAGCGCATCATTTGCAAAATGCCTGCTTTGCTTGTCCCATAATCAATCGGATTGGGCTTCATTTCATTTTTATAAATCCCGGGATCGGGGGAGACGATGCCATACATACTTGAAAACAAAACCAGACTGCTGCCGGGTTGCATTCGTCCCGCGAGTTCCCGACAAAGGATAAAATTTACCGTTACACCGCCGCTAAGAGTTCGGTTAAAGTCATCGGCATTGAGTTCTTCGAGGTGTTTTCCCGAGGAGGAAACAAAGGCCAAATGAACGAAGCCGTCGGGAATGCCGTGGGTTGCAGTAAGTTGTTCCACTAAGGCGGGGAGATTCTCAATATTACTTAAATCTGCACTTTCGGGGATTGTGTTTATAAGATTATGTTTTGCGCAAAGTGCTTCCGCTTTGTCGGGGAGGTCGATGCAGACGACTTTTGCTCCTGTATTTTCCAGAGCCAGAATAATCGGTGTTCCCAAATATCCGGCACCGCCTGTTACCCAGATTGTTTTGCTGTCTAAGTTGGAAAAAATGGTTTTCATTTTCAAGAGGCGGGCAGTTTGATGCGGACAGGAATTTCTCGTCCACGATGTTGAAGAATTTTACCAGAGATCATGCATTTAAACATTTCTCCAATGACTTTTCCGAAATCAAACATGCTTAATTCCGGAACGGTGCAGGTGTAGCGATTTTTTTCAGGTTTTGCCGGGGCGTTGCAGTGAACGATTTCGATCTTTTCTGTGAGGTGAGCTTCGCGGACGACTGAGGCTGTGCAGTTGGCCTGAAATTCGCTTCGGCAAATAAAAGCAGTTGGCGGGTTTTTTTCTTTCAGCAGTCCCCGGACGAGTTCGCTAATGGCTTTTTCTTCGTTGGGAGCACTGCGTATGCGGAGGGTATTGGAGGGGAGCTGTGCTGCGGCAATAGTGTCATTGATTCCGTCATGTAGTTGATGTTCTCCTATCGACCAGATGTCCCGCATGATGGAGGCGATGCGGTGGTGTCCGCGACTGATCACATGCTCTGCTAAAAGCTGTCCTACCTGTACTTGATCCCACTGAATCCAGCACAGGTTTTTTAGATCGGGCTCCACTCCTCCTTCGACGACCGTAGGAATGCCGGATTGGTTAAAGTAGTCCCGCATTTCTCTTGAAGCAAGAATCAGGACGACCGCATTTAAGAGGCCGAGTGGAGAGGATTTTTGAATAATGTCCTGCACGTAAATGAGGCTCTGCCTGGGGACAAAATGGAAGTGTGCGGAGAGGGTTCCCAGAATGCTTTGCATGCCGTCGATTTGCTCCCACAGGGTATTGCGCGTGTTGCCGTGTATCTGAGTATTTTCGGGGATGCAAAAGTGAACGTGTGTGGTTTGGATTTCATTTTTGAATCCTGATCCGATAAAGGTTCCTGCTTTTGGACGCCGCTCCAGAATATCGTTTTGAGAGAGCAGGTTCATTGCTCGCTGGGTAGTCATCAGGCTGATTCCCAGCATTTTGCTGGCCTCTTCAGTTGTGATGTAGCGATCTCCGCTTTTGAAGTCGCAGGCGCGGATGTGGTTTTCCAGTTTATTTGCGGCTTCCTGCACTTTACGGGAAATTGTGTTGTGATTTAGGGCAGATATTTGAGGCATAAATATAAAATAGAATACATTGATATAATGCACAGCTTAAAAGGTTCATTGCAATAATAAAAAAGTGTAAACGAGGAAAATATAGAATTTTTATCACTGCAATCTACTTGAACATTCTGTAAATCTGGGCAGGCAGCCAAAATATAATAATAAAAATATATTGACAAATAAAATAAATCGGTAAAGAAAGAAGCTCTATGAAAGCTCAAAAATACAAAACATATCTGACGGCATTAACAGTAATAATGATTTCATACCTCACGGGAGCAACGGTTGTTACTCAGGCGGCAAACGTGGTTGACTGGGGTGGAAACTATATTTCCGCGCAAGTGGAACTGGATGGAGGTGGCGGGGATTACACGACGGCGGGGCAGGGTTTGTGGGTTTACAATGAAACGACGCGCACTTCTCCGAGTACAGGATACACAGCACCGGCTGGGAAAAGCGGCCCGTTTTATTGGGGAGGTTACACGTTGCGCAGCGATGGCGCGGGAAGTGCTTCGCAAAGAAATTGGAGTATCAACGATGTAATGGAGGGAGGGGCGAATGACTACATTCGTTTTTATCGTGGAAATAATACCGCCGGTTTGTCTTATTCGGGGGCAGTATTCGTTGCTTTTACCTCTGATAATTTTTTGGAATATGTCGGCAGTTCTGTATCGTTTGATTTGGCAAGTTCGATCACTTTGAATGCTTCATCTGCAACGTCTGCGAGTTATCGTTTTGCCATTAAAGATTCCGGCCAGTGGTATTTAAGCGAGAATTATAAAACGACAACGGGAGTCTTTGAGATGTCCGGTAATGACTTGCTGACCAGCACGTGGGGCATCTGGTCTCCCACTGGTGGCGCGACTGGCCGACTGGGAGATGTTCCGGTGACTTTCGGAGCGGTGGGTTCTTCTTTTACGAATATTGAGGCATTTGGTGTGTATACAGGATTTAATGGAAACTCTGCGGGGTCGATAAATGCTCAGATAGTCAGCTTCAGGGTAAATGCAATTCCTGAGCCGGCTTCTCTTTCACTGCTGGGGCTCGCTGTGGGGGTAATTGTTTTTGGAACTCAAAAGCACCGTAAAAAGAATCTAAAATGAGTCTGAGGCGATTTTTAACCCTGGGATTGTGCCTGGTCGAGATGTTTTTACAGACTGGTTATGTACTAGGCCGTGATCTCTCATCAATGGAGGCCTTTTACACATTTGATGAAGGTAACGAGGAGGGGAGAGCTAAACATGCAATTGTTGTGGATCAAACTGGAAAAAATGCAGGAACTCTGTATGGCGCGACTTTTGAAAAGGAGGCCGAGGGATTTTCACTTGCTTTGGATGGTCAGGCTGCCTTTGCAAGGTGCGCCCGTCCGGACAAGATTTTATTTGGAGAGGATAATTTCTCCGTGGAGTTTTGGATCAAAGTGGAGCTTGGAAAAGCGGGGATAATTTTATCTAAAAAAGGCGAAAATCCCGATTCGCCGGGTTGGTATGTGGGACTGGATGACACTGGGCAGAATATTCAGATAAACCTTGCGGATCGATCGCTTGGAGAGACGGTGGTGGAGGCACCACTTCCCGATATGGAAAATTGGCACTATGTCGTTGTGGTTCGTCAGGGAGATACTTTGAAGACTTTGAAGATATACATCGATGGAGAGGAGCTTGTGTCTGAAAGCGGAGAGGACATTTTACTCAATATTGATAACTCGGAGGTTTTTTTTAATATAGGACGCCCCATTGGAAAGTATCGTAGTTTTTCGGGTAAACTGGATGACGTGGGCCTTTGGCGGAAGGAATTAACTTCGGAAGAAGTGAAAGAATTTTACGAAAACTCAAAATCGCGCAAAGAAGCAGGAGCGGGGCTTTCATTGATTTCTTCTGATTCCGAAGACAGATTGGTTTTGCATTATCGTTTTGAAAGCGATCCCGGAGGGATTGCGCGGGATCTTAGCGGGCGTGGAAATGATGGCAGCATTACAGACGGGGAGTTTCTTAAGGCGCAGGATGGAGAGTCCGGTGCCTTACGTTTTAATGGCACTTCCTCTTACATTGATATACCGACAAAAAATAAGCTGAATCTTAGGGGCGACATAAGTTTTGAGCTTTGGGTCAGACAGAATGGAGTCCCTCCCACAAAGGGTGCTATTATTTTTGGAGAAGCATCGCCAGGTAGCAGCTTTTTATGGGGTCTGATGTATGGTTACAACCTATTATTAAATTATAGTGTTGATGATGTTTTAGGAAAGGAAAGAGTTGCCTTGCCAGTGACAAATAAGATGCTCGGGAAGGAGTGGGCCCACGTGGCCGTTGTTATAGAGTATCCGAGATGTCGATTTTATAAGAATGGAGAATTAATTCGCGACCAGTTTATGCCGCTTCCCTCTCCTGATTTGAAAGATGGAAAGCCTTTGCGCCTGGGGGGCGAGCCGATAAATGATTACTATGCGCCCGTGGATATCAGAGAATTTCGTCTTTATGAACGTGCCTTGTCCGGGGAGGAGGTTGCAGCTCATGCTCGAGGAAAAGATTATTCGGGCGCAACAGCTCAAATCGCGCTGGAGCCAAATTGGTATAAAAATCAGTTGCAGGTGCGCTACACGCTTCGTGGAAAAAAGGTTTCGAATGAAAGTGTAACATTTACTCTCTCTGCGGACGGAGAAAAAATTGCAACTAAAGACGCACCCCTGAGGGATGTTTCCGGAAATGGGTCAGGGAGATTTTCCGCGACTGAAAATTTTTCTTTGGAGAAAATAAAAAAAAAAGCAATTACGCTCACAGCGAGCGGGCCATTTGAGCCTGTTTTGCAACACCTGACTCTTGAGAAGCCGACCTGGGTTCATGGTGAGGCCGGTCGTTCTGATAAAGTTCCTGCGCCGTGGTCACCTGTAAAAATTTCTCGTCACTCCGAAGAAAAACTGGAACTCAAAGTCTGGGGGAGGACGTATGAGTTCAATGATTCGTTGTTTCCATTGCAGATAACTACGGCGGGTGCTCCTTTACTCGCCGCACCCGTCAGTCTGCCGATAGAGATTGCAGGCAAAGAGGGCGAGTGGAAGCGGGGAGAAATAAAATTAGTGGAAAGTTCGGATCGTGGTGTTGTGCTTGAGCAGATATGGCGCAGTGGGGCGGTGAAGTTTGTCATAAATGCCACATTAGAGTTTGACGGATATTTGCAGTATCGGTGTGAGCTGAGTTCTGATGAGAAAATTGAAATTGATCGCCTGGCTTTGAATTTTCCTCTTAGAGCATCGTATGCACAATTTTGCTATGCAGACAGGGCGTATCCGCTCATCGACAAAAACTATGTGAATACATTCTTCAGTGGGGCGATCGGAAGGGATGCGCTGGCGTTTCAATTCAGCCCGAATGTATGGATTGGTAATGATAATTTCGGGCTGACATGGCAGGCGGAATCCGATCAATACTGGGTTCCCGTTGACGAAGAAAAAGTTTTGGAGATTATTCCCGGTGAGAATCAAACGGTTTTTGTGGCAAACTTCATTGCCAGGCCGGTGGAAATTTCTCCTGATAAAAGTCGGGTTTACGAATTTGCATTACTGCCAACACCTGTGAAACCGCTTGAGCGGGATGCCTGGTCGCTGCGCATTGCCCGCTTTGAACCCTGGGGGAGAGATTTGGACCTTCCGAATCGCAAAGTGAACGGAAAGCCTGAGTTGGAGGTGATATACGATGCAGGGGTGCGTCATCTTTTCAGCTTTATCACGGATGTTTTTCCCTGGCCCATGCCCTTGCATACGGAATACCGGAAACGTTTAAAAGAGCTTGTAGTTGCGGCGCATGCCGCTGGCCTGAAGATTTATCCTTACGCTATTCACCAGCGTGTGCCTGTTAATGTTCCGGAGTTCGATATTTATGGAACAAGCATGGCAAACCGACCGATGAAGAGTTTTGAACAGGCGATTCCTTATCCTCGGAATGATATACGTCCGGGTGCTGTCGGAGTGGATTACGGTGCGGATTCTTCCTCTACCGTTTTTATGTGCGCAAAGAGTGAGGAGTTGAGAGATGCCTATGCGAATAGTCTGAATCAGCGTATGATTGAGTTTGATGAGGATGGCGTTTATTTGGATGGAACCGTCCATATTGGTCCGTTATGTTTTAATGAGGCGCACGGGTGCGGGTATCGTGATGAAAGCGGCAAGCTGCACGGCACGTATCCGACATTTGCAATCCGGAAATTCATGCAGCGTATTTATGAAGTCGTTAAATCGCTCAAGCCGGATGGTGTAATTGATGCGCATTCTTCATTCGGATATAATCCCGCAGGGCTTGCTTATGCTGATGTTATGTGGACTGGCGAGCAGTGGCATCATTTACGCAAAACAGGAACACCCTATGTTGCCGAAGAATTAACCCTGGATAAATTTCGCACGGAGTTTACCGGAAGACAGGTAGGCATCGGCGCAGAAACGCTGCACTATCGCCTGAGACACCCGATGAAAATTGCAGCCTCCTCTCTGCTACACGATATATCTCCGCGCTATAGCACGGGTGGATACGATAATTCGTCACAGAGTACGGTTTCCTTTATATCCATGATTCCCGATTTGTGGAGAATGCGAGATGCGTTTGGAGCTCAGGATGCGGAGAGGTTATTTTACTGGGAAAATCAGGACTATGTAAAAGTGAGTCCGGAGAAAGCTTACGTAACTCTCTTGAAGCATCCGGAGAATGGAACTCTGGCGTTTGTTTCCAATTTATCGACAGAACGCCGGGAGGTGCTTGTTGATTTTCAGTTGGAAAAACTAGGACTGAAGGAAGGAGAGATTCAGGCTGTAAATGCGTTGACGGGTGAACGGATTCCTATTTCACAAGATGGTGAATTAAAGCTTCCACTAGAGTCTGAACAATGGGCTTACATTTGGTTGAAGCCTCTTCGAAAGGGTGTTGATGAGCAGTGATTTTCATGTCGATTTGCAAGTGCTTTCTTCGGGCTATGACCGAAAAACCTGTTGGGTTCATCCGCGTCCGGCATTCCTTCCGAAGTCCTCACAGGCAATTGTAACAGCCCAGAAACTTCGTTTGTCGGGTGATGATGTATTTCATGGCATCTATGATTTTTTTTCTGAGGATGGGGGGGAGCACTGGACAGAGCCGCGTTTGCAGACGAATTTTACCCGCAGGCCGTTTCAGAAAAGTATGGAGGAGGGGATTTGCGATTTGAGTCCCGGCTGGCATGAAAAAAGTCAGACGCTTTTGGTGACAGGGCATACTGTTTTGTATCAGAATGACGAGCTTGCACCTGCTCCTCGTTTGCGCCAGACAGCCTACAGTACTTGGGATGCGGCGACTGGTATGTGGAGAGAGTGGCAAAAACTCGATCTGTCGGATCAGAAATTATTTGCATATGAAGGTGCCGGAAGTGTTCAGCGTTTGGATTTGCTAAACGGCGATATTCTTTTGCCAACTTATTATGGAATTCCAGATGCTACTGACGAAAACGCCGACTTAACCTATGCGGTAAGGGTTTTGAGATGTTCGTTTGATGGAAGACAATTGAGCTGTCTGGAGTATGGTTCGGAATTATCACTTTCCAACGAAAGGGGATTTGTGGAGCCTTCTATTGCCTGTGTTGGAAAGCGATATTTTTTAACCCTGCGGAACGATCTTGCGGGGTATGTAACGACAAGCACTGACGGTTTGCATTACGAAACACCACGTCCGTGGTTATTCGACGACGGGGCGGATTTGGGAAACTACAATACACAGCAACACTGGGTTACGCACGGTGACGATCTGTTTTTGATCTATACGCGCCGGGGTGCTGATAACGATCATATTATGCGTCATCGTGCGCCGCTTTTTATTGCGCAGGTCGATACAAAGCGGCTTTGTGTGAAGCGTGAGACGGAGCGAATTCTTGTTCCCGAACGTGGTGCGAGGCTCGGAAACTTTGGCGTCTGCAAAGTTAGCGAAAAGGAAACCTGGGTTACCGTTGCGGAGTGGATGCAGACAATAGCACCTGATCCTTTTGACTGCACGGTTTGTGAAAAGTATGGCAGCGATAACAGTGTTTTTCTCGCGAAAATTCTTTTTTAAACATCGCTATGAAATATTTCCTCATCCCCATGTTTCTTTTGATAGCTTCCCATTCTGCAGAATGTGCCCGACCATCCTTTTCTCTGCCGCTTAAAGGTTTTGAAAATACTCCCCTCGGAGAAGAATATGTAACAAATAAGGGAGGCGTAGCTATGGTCTCACGTCCCGAAATTGTTGTTCATCTTCCAGATGCTGAAACGGCAACGGGCTTGGCGCTGATCGTTTGTCCCGGAGGTTCTTATCGGGAGGTGGGACTTTTTGCCGACGGTATGCGAACGGTGCCATTTTTTACTCCCAAAGGTGTGGCTGTTATTGTTTTAAAATACCGCACGCGTCCTCCTTCACGAAATGTTGTAAATGATGCTCTGGAAGATGCTAGGCAGGCGGTTCGTCTCGTTCGCTACCATGCCAAAGAATGGAAGATCGACCCTGAAAGAATTGGGATGATAGGTTCCTCTGCGGGGTCGCATTTGGTTTTGAATCTGGCTACTCATTTTGATAATGGAAATTCGGATGCTACGGATGCGATTGGTCGTGAAAACTGTCGCCCAAATTTTATTGCACTGCTCTGTCCATGGCCAAACAAGCAAACGATAGCCGATTTTCCTGTCACTTCGGAATCACCTCCTGCCTTCATAGCTTGTGCAAAAGATGATACGGTAGCACCGATTACGTTTTCAGAAAGTATCGTCAATGCATGGAAGGGTGCCAGTGTTCCGGTGAAATTTTGGCCGCTTGAAAAGGGAGGGCACCGTGCTTTTAAACAAATTAAAAATCCAGCATATCAGTGGATGGAACGTTTGACGGAATGGCTGGAAAAAGAGCGTCTTTGAAATAACTCTGGTAAAATTATGAATTTTAAATCGATTGGTCGCACCGGTCTGCAGGTGTCTCAGCTTTGTTTGGGAACGATGACTTTTGGCAACGAGGCGGATGAAAATACGTCCGGAGAAATTTTTCGGGCAGCACGTGAACGCGGACTCAACTTTATCGATACCGCTGACGTGTATGGTAAAGGGAAGACTGAAGAGATTGTCGGGCGTTTGCTGTCGGATTGTCGGGAGGAGTGGATAGTGTGTTCAAAATTTCAGGGACGTATGGGGGACGGGCCTAATGACCGGGGTTGCTCACGCCGCTATCTTTCGCGGGCGGTGGAAGCTTCTCTGCGGCGGCTGAAAACTGATCGAATTGAGTTTTATTTTATTCATAATGTTGATGCTTTGACCCCTTTGGAGGAAACGTTAACAGGGCTTGACGATTTGGTGCGCCAGGGAAAAATTTTATATCCGGCAATCAGTAACGCCGCAGCCTGGCAGATCATGAAGGGGTTGGGAATTTCCGAGCGAAAAAATTTTACACGCTTCGAATGCATCCAACCGATGTATAATCTTGTGAAGCGTCAAGCCGAGGTAGAAATTCTTCCTTTGGCGAAGTCGGAGGAGGTCGGCGTGATCTCCTATAGTCCGATTGCAGCAGGTTTGCTCAGTGGAAAATATTTGCGAAACGACGGAAAAGCAGTGGGCCGTCTCACGGAAAATAAATTTTACTCCGTGCGCTACGAAGAAGAAAATAATAAGGAAACAGCCAGGAGTTTTGCGAAACTTTGTACGAGTCGTAACTGGAATCCGACGACGGTGGCGATTGCCTGGGTGGGAGCGCACTCCGCAATTACGGCACCCATTATTGGTGCCAGAAATTTGGAGCAGATTAATATGGCTCTCGATGCAGCGGAGTTTCCAATGACTGCGGAGCTTCGTCAGGAAATTGCCGGCCTCTCTTCAGAGCCACCTCTTGCAACGGATCGGCGTGATGAACAAAAAGGAATGTTCATGCATTGAGGTGTATTTTTGTATAAAATTTTTGTGACGATAGTGTAAAAGGGGAATTGTCTGACGGGGGCCCGCACAAGCGGTGGAGTATGTGGCTTAGGGTTCGTCACAAAATAAACGCTTCAACAATCTTAATCTGGGGAGGGGGTAATTACATAGTTCCATTCGTCGTGGAATGGATCCCGTTGAAGATGTAGTGAGCGCATTTGAGCCTTAGTCACCTTTTGGCCTGTAGGGTAGCTGCTGCGATCAATACCGGCGCAGACTTTTAAGCCGGAAGCGTTGGTCGTGGCGGCAATCAACTCCACCATGACCTCGTGGCTGGTCAGTGGGCGGCCTCGCCAGTTCATCGTAATG
>JBKEAD010000185.1:0-18857 GCA_047971915.1 Chthoniobacterales bacterium | reverse complement strand
AAAACCACTCTTTACGATCCGATTTGCCGGTTCCGGTGAGAACGGGTGTCATGTCGTAGCTATCGAAAACGATTGGTTTGCCATCGCGGTCTTCTTTTGGAAGGTCGATTCCGGCGACTGAGGCAAAGGTTGCCATGAGGTCAAGACCGCCGAGGATGTCGTGATTTTTTACACCACCTTTGATTTTGCCGGGCCAGATGGCAATGGCGGGGACGCGGTTGCCACCTTCGCGGACGGTTCCTTTGGTGCCGCGAAGTGGGGTGTAACCGGCATCGGGATAGACATCCTGCCAAGCTCCGTTGTCTGTCGTGTAAAAGACCAGCGTGTCGTCGGAGAGACCGAGTTCTTTCAAGTGATCCATGATGCGGCCGATGCGGGTATCTAGCTCGACCACGGAATCGGCGTATTTGGATTTGGAGAGGGACTTGTGCTCAAACTCGGGGGCGGGCATGTTTGGCTGGTGGACTTTCATAAAGTTCACACAGATAAAGAATGGCTCTTTTTTATCCTTGGCTGCTTCGTCGAGAAATTCGAGGGCGGCTTTTTCAACGTAGCTGTCGAAGAAGGGGATGCCGACAACGCCGTTGGGGTAATGAATACCGTGGAGGGTGACGTCTTCGTCGGGCTTGTCCACGTATTGCCCATTGATTTTGAAATCTTCGGTTGGTTTTTCACCTGCTTTTCCGGACATGGAACCGAGGGTGACTTTTTCAAACATCTCACGCAATTTAGGATCCATGTCGGGGAACCAAGTCGGGTCGGCGTAGGTGTAGGCATTTAGATGATAGAGGCCGCAATATTTCATCTCGTCGTAACCTTGAGCATTCGGGAGCGCGTAGTCGGATTCGCCGAGGTGCCATTTGCCAGTGAAATAGGTTTTGTAGCCCGCTTTTTTGAGCACGGAGGCCAGCGTCCACTCCGCTGCGGGGAGTCCGCCGCCTTGTCCTTGGAAGGCAACGGTGGTCATACCGCTGCGGTTTGGGATACGTCCGGTTTGGATTGCGGCGCGTCCGGGTGTGCAGCTCGGCTGGGCGTAAAAGGAGAAAAAGGTCATCCCTTCTTCTGCCATTTTATCAATGTTCGGCGTAGGCATACCGCGACCTTCACCGCCGCCGTAAGGACCGAGGTCACCGAAACCGGTGTCGTCGGAAACGATGAGGAGGATATTTGGTTTTTTTGCAGAATCCGTCGTCGCTTCTTCTGCCCGACAAAGGAAGGGAGAGGCGGTGAGGAGTAATGTAGTAGCTAGCAGTCTGATTTTCATAAATTACAATTTTTCGGGGTGGGAATAGGGTTGTCCTTTTAGTACGATTTTGCGGAACACCACTCTCTAAATGAGCGTTTATGATACGGAAAGATTAATTTCTATCCAAAAAACGACAGTTTTGTATTTTGCGATTTACAGAAGATACTAGCCTTGCACACTGACGCCACTCCACGGTTCCTCCCCCTTTTTTAAATAATGTCACCTAATCCGAATAAAATTTCTATGCGTCTGGAAGATTTTGAGCCGGAGCATTTGCTGGATGTGGTGCATGGCGCGAAGTTGGAGCATTACATTCTGGGGCATACAAAATGCAGTGCGCATCTAGAGAGCTGGTCTTACGGTGGATTTTCCGTGGACATCGGACGTTACAATTTTCCGGTGCGAGCAGTCGGGCTTTTCCCTGCGACGAAACTTTGTATTGGCTACATGCGGAGTCGTAATGAGAAGACGTGGGTGAATGGTTTCGATGTGAGCCCTCGGACTCTGGAGTTTTACCCGGCGGGTTCCGAGCTGAACTACCGCGCAACTCCCGACGGGGAGTGGGTGGCGATCGAGTTTGAGGAGGTGCAACTTCAGTCTGTGGCACGAAGTCTGCTGGGGTGCGAGATAGACCTTCCGTGGAAACGCGTCGTCAGCTTTTCGCTTAGCGATGAGGAAAAAGGCGAATTGGACCGATTGGTTCGTATGCTTTGGTTGCACCCTGCTTCCGGCGTAGAGATGATACGGCCGATTCTGAGCTTGATTATAAAATTTTTTCGACAATTCCAGCATGGAGGTTCATCTCGGACACGAGCAAATTGGGAGCGAAGAAAAATCATCCTTCAACGCGCTGACAGTTTTTTTCGCACTCATTTTAGAGAGCCTTTTGACCTCTCGAATTTTACGAGTTTTGTAGGAGCCTCGCCCCGCACTTTGCAGCGGGAGTTTTTGCTGGCGTTTGGTCTCACACCCAGCCAGTGGGCGCGTTGCTTTGCGCTGCATCGCGCTAGGACACTATTGACTCAGCCAGAGAAACGAATATTCACCGTAGAGGCGATCGCCTTCCAATGCGGCTTTAGACACATGGGGAGATTTTCAAAGTATTATCAGCAGCTTTTTGGCGAGCAGCCGTCGGTAACCCGCAGAAAGTTTTTACCTAGAAACTAGTGCCGTCAAGGTAGGGTCGCTTTGATAAAGCAACTGCGGGATTTGACAGCCCTACGTCAAAAAAAAGCGATTTTCACCCTACAACACGGCAATACTCTAAAGTCCAAGCTGCCGTCCTCCTTCCATGAATCCGACAGGAGACACAATGCGCTTTCCTCAAGGTAGGGTCGTTTTGACAAAGCGACCGCGGGATTCCGGCTCGACGTCACATGTCGCGGTTGTTTCATCGAAACAACCCTACCGGGCTTATCACTCGCCCTCAGGGCTCGTCGGCTTCTTTTTTAGCGAGTCGAGCCTTGAGAGCTTCTCTGGCCTTGAGGTGTTCTGGGGAGAGTTGAAAAGCTTCTAAAGAATGATACGCACGGCGGATTTCCAGTAATTCCTCGTCGGAAAATATAGCCGCACGTGGTGTCGGTGATTGGTCTGTCATGGTTCTTGTTGGATTTCGGGACGTTGCGATATTTCGCGGAGTTTTTTCATGGCTTTGTAGATCGTGTTGTCCACCATTGCTCGTTTAATGCCGAGTTGCTCGGCAACTTCTTCAGGGGATTCTCCGTTGAGCTTTACCATCTCAAAAATCAGATAGGTTCTCGGAGGCACCTCTGCATGGAGAGCTGCTAACAGAGTTCCCAACAGGGCGTTTTGAAAAGCTACCTCCTCCTGCATGGATGGTTTTAGGAAACCGGGATCAATTTCCTTTTCGTCAAATACCTCGGAATCCAATGCTTGCAGCATAGAAAATTTTCGCGTGTGTGATCGGATAAAATCCACCACCCGCCGTTGACACAGCGTGGTCAGAAATTGCCGAAACCTACCTTTTGCCGGATCGAAAGATTCTCCGCCCTTCACCAGCGACTCGAAAACAGCGATCACCACATCCTGCAAATCAGCCAATTCGACCTGCTCCCAGCCGTAACGTTTGAAGGCACCCAATACGCAGACCTGAACGGCATGGTGGTAAAGATCGAAAAAATCCTCCTACGAAGATTCTCAAAGACGGGGCATTTTCTTTTTCTTCAAGCGGGCGAGCAATCCGAGTGGAAGCGACTCCATAGCATCATCTACCGCGCCACCCACGAATCACCCACGGAACGGCTTCGGGATTTTCGGACTCTTGCTGATGTCATCCAAGGAAGCATTTCGGAAGAACCCACCCCAATTAAAAAAAACAAACCGCAACGTAAGCGCCGGTCTCTTCTGCTCCCGATTGCTGCTGCACTCGCTCTTCTCATTGCATGGGTTTTTCTGAGCAAGGAAAAGGACGGCGCAGAGAGGATTCTAAATCCTACCGTTGAGTCCGTCACGTTGCCTGCACTCTCTCTGCCCCAGAGCGGAGTCAGCAATGAACGAAAACTGGAGTTCGACACCGAAGCTAGTTATATTATCAAAAAACTTGACAATCTACGTTCCGGTTCGATGGAGGAATACAAAGCGTTTACGGCTAGATTAGAAGTCCTTGAGGACTATATTGTGAAATTTTCAAAGATGGATCGCTCCTCTTCAGGAAGCAAAGACAAGTCTCAAGCTTTGCTACTCAAAATTCACAACGAATTTCGCTTTCTTGCTAACCATATTCCGAAAACAACAGCCAGCGGGAAGATTCAAAAAGCTAATGAACTCTTAGAGTCTCTTTTTAAAAACATTTATGCCGAAGCCACCACTGCGGACGAAAAACTCTATCTCAAAGACAAAATTCGCCCTTATCTCGACCGAAAATTTGAAGATCTCTTCGTATTATACCCCGGAATAAAGCTCGCCGATCCGACAACTTTGAATTTGAAATTTAATCTTCCACTTTTAAACGGAGGGGACGAAAAGCTCCTTGAGGAAATCGAGAAATACATGGAGCAAATCCACAAAGGACTCAATCCGCAGTAAAGAATGAAATAGATGTGCCCTAAATTGCCCTCTCCTTCATCCCTTTAACTTTTAAATTTTGGACACCGTTGTAAATTTAATCTGAAAGTTTTGCACTGATGCTACGTTTTTAGTGCTTCTTCCTGTTTTCGAGATAAAAAGAACCAAAGGATGCCGATGCACACGCCGCCGAGGTGCGCAAGGACGGAGACTGAACTTTTTCCATCAAGCTGTGCGAAAAGTGCCCAAAGCTGCAAAATGATCCACAATGCAAATCCGACGTAAGCCGGAAAGCGAAGCCAGCTAACATAGAAATAGATTCGGATCATGTAAACGAGGCGGGCTTTCGGAAATTGCAAAGCATAAAAGGCTAAGATACCGGAAATTCCACCACTTGCACCGATTGCGGGGATGCTTTGTTGCGGCTCGAAAGTCATGTGTAGCAAATCTCCAAAAAACGATGCCGTAAAAACTAGAAGCAAAAACCGAAAGTGTCCGAGGTAGCTCTCTACATTGTCTCCAAAAATTAATAAAAACGCTAAGTTACTCAGAAGGTGAAACCAGCCTGCGTGAAGGAAAAATGAGGTAATCAAAGTCAGTCCTCCATGACGCAGAGCTTCATCAGGAATAAAGCCCCAATTTTTAAAAGTATCTTCTGTAAGAGCGGGTAAGAAATCCGTCGGCAAAAAAGTAAGTGCCAAAAAAACAAGCAGCATTACTAAGCCAATTCCCCAAGTCACAAAGGGCCAGCGATAGAGTGCAGGTGCATTTTCCTCTACCGGAATACCGAAAAAAGTTAACAGGATATTTAAGTAATTATCCGGTGGTTCGTTTGTATTTATGGAATCGTAATCTTCCCGTTCGCGCAGAGCTTCGACTTGGGCCAAGGCTACAATTTCACGAGCGCGGGGAGATAATTGAGGCTCGCTTTTTCCTTTTTCTTTTTTTGGCGGAGCCATTTTGGTGAGTTGGCTAACCTCATGTGTGTCGAACCAAAGTGAATGGCAGGATGTGCAAACATCGATATGCACAGACTCCTCTGGGATCTCCCCGATCACAGCGACTTCACGGAGGGTATTTCTACAAAGTGGGCACTCGCAGGCTCCAGCGGAGGGTTGCTCGATAGAGCGTGCGGCCTGCCAAAGACGATTCACCGCATCGGGGGCCACCATCCGTCGCGCCACAGCCAAAGATACGGCGCGTCCTTCACAGGAGGGGCAGCGCCACTGCGCCCCCTGAACGAGGGTGTGACGCTGAAGAGATTCCTTACAATGTGGGCAATAAAACATTCATTTCGCTCATTTTTTTCAACTATTTTCTTGGAGAAAAGTAGCTAAGGGACTGCTTGCTTTTGCCGTATCTTCTCGGAATGGTAAGCCTGCAAGGAATGCTTCATGCGCCGCATCGACGGCTTTTCCAAAAGCTCGCGCCATACGAATCGGTTCCCTTGCAGCGGCAATGGCAGTGTTTACCAACACGGCGTCGGCACCTATTTCGATTGCTTCGGCGGCGTGACTGGGTGCTCCGATACCCGCATCCACAACCACGGGCACGGTGGCTTGTTCGATGATAATCTCAATTTGTCGACGTGTTTCAATACCTCGATTACTTCCGATGGGTGCGCCTAACGGCATGACGGTTGCCGTGCCTATATCTTGCAATCGCTTGGCAAGCACGGGATCTGCATTGATGTAAGGTAAAACGATATAATCCTCTCGAACGAGTATTTCGGCAGCTTTTAATGTTTCAATCGGGTCGGGAAGTAAATAATGCGGGTCGGGATGGATCTCCAACTTTACCCATTTCGGCAAGCCTGCTGCGGTTGAGAGATGAGCTAGGCGAATGGCCTCCTCCGCGGTATTGGCACCGCTTGTATTTGGTAGGAGGAGGTATTTTTGAGGATCTATAAATTCTAAAATATTTGCAAAGGGATCTTTTTTGCCACTGAGGTCTGCACGGCGAAGCGCAACGGTCACAATCTCTGCTCCGCTGGCTTCGAGAGCGTCTCGCATAAGCTGAGGCGAAGCAAATTTACCCGTGCCAACAAGAAGGCGAGAACTAAATTCTCGATCTGCGATTTTCAAATTTGGTCTAGTTTCACTCATGAAGAAAAAACGAATACTACGTTGAAAGCGACGGATACCAACTTAAAAAAATATCGCATTGCTGGGGCTGAATCTACATGCGTTCAGGGACTTGTATGCCGAGAAGATCGAGTCCTTGTTTTAAAACTCCGGCTGTCAGTTCCGCTAGCTGGAGGCGAGAGTTGCGTTGGGTTTCCAAGTCGGCTTTTAGCACCGGGCAGGCCTCGTAAAAACTGTGAAAAGTTGTCGCAAGGGTGTAGAGGTAGTTGGCGAGTAGGTTTGGTCGAAAGTCTTCTAGCACGCTGGGCAAAGTCTCCCCGAATTGTGCGAGTGTGAGTGCTAATTTGCGCTCGGCGTCGGTATCGAGTAGGATGGCGGGTTGCTCGGCGAGCGGCCAAGCTGTGGTAAGTTTACGGAAGATTGAGCGAATGCGCACGTAGGCATTTTGCAAATAAGGTGCGGTATTTCCTTGGAAGGAGAGCATTTTTTCCCAGTCGAAGACATAGTCGGTCATGCGGTGCTGTGAGAGTTCGGCATATTTTACAGCACCTAAGCCGATTTTTTTTGCGACTTGTTCGGTTTCGTTGTTTTCGAGAGATGGGTTTTTTTCTGCTACGACACGGCGTGCCCGCTCGATGGCCTCATTTAACACATCGTCGAGTTGCACGTTCTCGCCCGAGCGTGTTTTCATAATTTTGCGATCCTTTCCGAGAATGCTTCCAAAGGGGATATGCTCGGTGACGACTTTTGCTCCATCGCGTCGTGCGGCTTCAAAGACTTGTCGAAAATGCAGGGCTTGCGGTGCGCCGGTGATATACCAGATGGCGTCGGGTGCCCAGTGTTCGGCCCGGTAGGCAATGGTCGCGAGATCCGTTGTCGCGTAGAGAAATCCGCCGTCGCTTTTGCGGATGAGACAGGGACGGTCTTTGAGTTCAGGAAGATCGTCAAAAAAGATGCAGATGGCTCCTTCACTGGGCCGAGCGATTCCTTTTTTTAGAAAATTTTTGACCAGCGGCTCAAGGGCATCATTATAAAAACTCTCCCCCAACCACTCATCAAAGTGGACATCGAGCAGCGCGTAGATACGCTTAAACTCGGCTAAAGAAATATCTATCGTCCGTTGCCAAATCGCACGATTTTCTTCATCGCCTTGCTGGAGCTTGACCAATTCTTGCCGGACAGCTTCGCGTAGCGCGGCATCGTTTTCCTCGCGGACGTTGACCTCGCGATAGAGACGCACAAGCTCGCCAAGAGGATTATCGGCCAATGCTTTTTCATCAAGCAGATGTTTCCAGCCGTAAATGACTTTTCCAAACTGCGTCCCCCAGTCGCCGATGTGATTATCTGTAATGACTTCGTGTCCAAGATAACGTCCCACACGCGCTAGGCAATCTCCTAAAATCGTGCTGCGAATATGGCCGACATGCATCGGCTTCGCCACATTTGGCGAACTAAAATCGATGATGATTTTTTTGGGGGAGAGGATCGGAGCACCCATGCGTGCGTCTTGGCTAAGCGCGAGACAATGTTGCGCGAGAGCTTTTTTACGAAGAGAAAAATTTATAAATCCCGCGCCTGCTATATTTGGAGGTTCGCAAAGATCGCTAACATCCAACGCGTCGAGAATACGCTGCGCAAGCACACGTGGGTTTGTTTTTTCACTACGAGCAAGAACCATTGCTGCGTTTGTCTGATAATCACCAAAACGCGTATCGGCTGCTATATGGACTTGAATACCTTCTGTGGGAAGTTCCGTGGCGGTAAGTGCCCGGTGAAGTCGCTCGTTAAGTTGAGACTGAAGGCTAGGAAGAAAAGATTGTGCGCTTATATTACCCATGATTTTTGAGTCAGGAATTACTAAACAGTAAAAACTGCTCGGGGCAAGCTCTCGGGAAGCCAGCGTGAAGAAGTTATACCGGAATGAAAAATGTTTGAGGTAAATAAACCGCAGGTATCTCGTCGATCCGGCAAGACGACCGAGCCGACAATAGCAAAGCTACTGACCGCGAGGCCGCAGCCGCCGGACGATGAGAGAACAAGGTTTATCTCAAAGATTTTTCATTTTGGTATTATATCATCACGTGGCAAAATTCGAGAAAATCAAAACCCTTTTTATAAATTGAGAATTAATTCTTAAATATTATCTTGCAAATTTTCTGTTTTAAACTGATAATGGATTCTCATTATGAAAAATCTCATTATTAAATCCATTCTCGCTACGGCTACTTTGACTCTCATAGTAGCTGCACCAAATGCAAATGCTCAACTCGCCTACTCCTCCGGTCATGGAGATCTGGGAGTGGGATATGATGCCGGGGCATTTGAACCTCACTGGCATCTTCATTCGGGAGCTGTTGTCAATGGCGTTCCTTTAGGTGCTGATGGCGAGTATGCGCCGTCGGAGCTGGTAGCTCGCGGTAAAGCGGTGCGTAATTCACCCGGTGGATTGAGCTCGGCTATCAATGTTGCTGACGGCTCAGAGATTTATGTGTTAGGTTCGGCAAGCTATCAACCAAATCTCGGTTTTGGTGCGGAAGAACTCGACCCGGGTGATTGGTCCGGTGACATTACTTTGACTCTTTCCGGCTGGACATTGCCAAGCGGAGCGGAATTTGCTCTTTACACTACAAATCTCGCAGTCACACACGTGGCAGATATAGTGTTTTCGACCTCCGATTCGGGATCAACCGTTTTCGGAAACGCTTTCGACATGACACCCGGTGACCATACTCACTTCCAGTGGGGCTTTACCGAAATAGGAATCTATACCTTTGAAATTACATGGACCGGAACGCATAACACCGATGGATTTATTTCCACAACGGAATCTTTTAATATTCAAATTGTGCCGGAACCTTCGATTGCCGCTCTTTTATTCGCGGGCGCAGTCGGCTTGTTCGTAACTCGTCGTCGTTGCGCCTAAGGAGGTTTCTTGAATCTATATGTCTCACTACGCTGTGAGTTCTCCCCTAAACGTCAAGGCTTCACACTTGTGGAGCTTCTGGCGACCGTAGCAATTATTGGTGTTCTCGCCTCGCTGATTTTAACGGCGACCGGGAACATCCGAGTTGCTGGAAATAAAGCAAAATGCATTTCCAATCAGCGTCAGATCGGCTTGGCACTGCATAATTACGCCAGTGAGCACCGAGGAGAATTTCCTCCGACGACCCACTCAAGCGGGTCTTTCAGAAAAGATAAAAGCTGGATTTATGAGTTAGCTCCATTCATAGAAAATGTAGATGAGGTACGGATCTGTCCGGCAGATCCACCTAAGCGGCAAGAGCGCATTCGCAAGATGAATGCGACGAGTTATTCGCTCAATGACCTCGTATTTGACGATTACCAATATAATAGTTTTTTAAAAATTCCGAAACCTACAAAAACGCTTCTATTATTTATCATCAGTGAAGACCGAACTCCGAGTCAGACACGCGACCACATTCATGGCGGTCAATGGAATACCTGGATAGAGGTCTTAAATGATATAGAAGTAGATCGCCATCGAATGGGCGGAAGAGCATCTGATCGGCTCAGTGGCTCAGCGAACTATCTCTATGCTGACGGGCATGTGGAAAACATTTCTGCCAGCGATTTTAAGGCAAACCTAGATAAAAGCATCAATCCGGCAAAAGTGCCCGAATAAAATATCGCGCCTCTTAAACAGACGATGTAAGTTTTAACCCGATAACTCCAGTAAGTATAAGTGCGACACTGATAAGCCGGGCGGCATTTGCAGGTTCTGAAAATAATAGAATACCAAACAAAACTGTGCCGATGGCACCAATCCCTACCCATACGGTATAAGCCGTTCCGATGGGAAGGGACTTTGTTGCGAGACCGAGCATCCAAAGGCTAATAATCATCGACAGAATCGTTCCGACAGAAGGCCAAAATCTGGTAAAACCTTCCGTATATTTCAACCCAATCGCCCATCCGACTTCTAAGAGTCCAGCAATTACTAATATAATCCACGCCATTTTATTCTTTCTCTAAAATTCTATTAATTTCTTTACGTTTTGGAATTGCCGTTTGTGCGCCCTGTTTCTGTGTTGCCAACGCACCAGCCGCATTCGCAAATTTTATGGCCGTTTTAATATCTTTACTTTCTGCCAAAGCAACACAAAAAGCACCCACAAAAGTATCCCCCGCACCGACGGTATCGATAGGTTTAACTTTAGGTGGAAAGATTTGTAGAGTTTGTTTTGACTCCAGTAAAACCTGCGTGGATTTGGCACCACGAGTCACTACTAACATTTTAATGCCTGTTTTTTTGGCAAAAGCTGATTCAAAAAAAACTTTCAGGTTGCCCAGCTCTGCCGCTTCGTTCTCATTAAGCACAAGCACATCGCAAGGCACTTCTGTCTCCAAAAACTCTTTACTCATCGGAGACGGGTTTATAACAATCCTAGTTTTTGCTCTGCGTGCTATTTTAGCCGCTTGCAAAACAGCTCTCAACGGACATTCCAACTGCATAAGCAAAATATCAGCCGCCTTAATCAAATCACAGTGTTGTAATATTTTTTGCTTATATAATTTATGATTTGCAGCGGGATTTACTATAATAGTATTTTCGCCGGCATCATCAACTGCAATAAAAGCCGAACCCGTAGGTTGTGAGCGAATTTTTGCAATTCCCGAAGTTCCAATATTCTCTTGAATAAGTTTCTGTATGTAAATATTCCCATACTCATCTGAGCCAACGGAACCAATCAGTTCGACACGAGCACCAGCACGTGCAGCAGCCAGAGCCTGATTGGCTCCCTTGCCGCCAAAAGTGATTACAGAACCTTTCGAGCTAACACTCTCTCCGGGACGCGGAATATTCGATACTCTAAAAGTATGATCTATATTTAAGGACCCAACGATGGTAATGCACGGTTTTGCTCCCATTTAGTTTTTCTAAGATTAAGATAAATATTTTGTAAAAAAATGAACTGACAAATTGCCTCCCCAAGCATGCTCGCCCGGAAAAAAATCAAGTTCTAAATTCTCAGACTTTCCGGCAGATTTATAAATTTCCTGCAATTGTCGAAAGCATTCCATTGCATTATCCACTTGGAAACACGTATCATTTGCACCAATATCAATCAGCAAAGGCAAAGGAGCTAGCAGCCCTTGCAAGTCGGGAAGATCAACCAACTTATAAAGCCCCGGAGCAACCTGCATACCGCAGTAGTTTAAATCTCGAATACCGAAAAGCTCCCACAAATCGCTATAGCATATAATCTCCGCAGCTTGAAATCTCTCATCGCAGAGAGCCGTCCATAATGTCATGGTTCCGCCTCCGCTTAACCCCATTACTCCGAGCCGATTCGCATCGACTTCCGGCAAAGTCGAAACAAAATCCGTAGCTGCCCGACCATGCGCAAGGTTTATAGATAGGCTCGTCATGCCAAACATCGTGGCGTGCAAATAATAGAGATTACACCAATCTCTAGCACCATTATGATTAAAAAAATGCGGCTTATTATTATCGTTTCGTTCCCCGCCCCCCATCCAATCTATAGCATAAGTAATAAACCCTGCTTCTGCCATTTGATGTCCGTAATCGTAATTATGCTTTGCAATATTCGAACACAAATCCGGCGAGGCCGCATTACCCATGACGGGATCCTTGCCGTAGGCACCATGCCCGTGCCAGCACTGAATAGCCGGCAAAGCCTCTCCACTGCTTTGTGGCGGTAAATTTACTTGTAGCGAAGCCGAGCTATGCGGAGAAACATCTAGCAAATAACGCCTTTTCCTGACTCCACGATCTTCCCACTCGGCAACGAGATCGGCATTCGCATCTACACGCGCCGGCCATTCACCTAGGGTTGAAAGAACGGCCGGACGCGCCGCAGCTTTCCACGTAGAAAAATCTGCACCGAAATTTGGAAAGTGAAATTCAGGCCGATGCTCAGAGGCCATTTCCATAAACATTTTAAGCGGACTAAGATTGCGGGGAGTCATAAAATTTTGATGTAAAACAAAGCCTGAAGGCTCTACAGATATTGTCAACCCTCAGCGACCGAGCACAATAATTTCAGCCAAAATTTCACAAAAGTTTTTACTAACTACTTTTAAAATATAAATTCCCCCCGTGAGTTACCGAGTTTTTGCCCGAAAATACCGTCCGCAGACCTTTGAGGAGGTTGTCGGTCAGGAGCACATTACAAAAACCCTACAAAATGCGATCCAACAAGACCGTTTGGCGCAAGCCTACCTAATGGTTGGGCCTCGCGGAATTGGAAAAACCTCGACCGCACGGATTCTTGCAAAGGCTCTGAATTGCGAGCGCGGCACTTCCACCCATCCCTGTTGCGAATGCAGCACGTGCCTCTCCATCGCGGAAGGTAACAGTCTCGACGTGCTCGAAATCGACGGTGCGAGTAACAATAGCGTCGAAAATATTCGCGATCTTCGCGAAACAATCGGCTACGCGCCCAATAGCGGTGCTTACAAAATCTATCTTATTGACGAGGTTCATATGCTTTCTACGGGTGCCTTTAACGCTCTTTTAAAAACCCTCGAAGAGCCACCCGCACACGTAAAATTTATCTTCGCAACCACCGAGGCTCAAAAAGTCCCCGCTACGATCACCAGCCGTTGTCAACGTTTTGACCTGCGCCGAATTCCCACAAAACTCATCGCATCTCATCTTGCTAAAATTGCCGACAACGAAAAAATAACGCTCGACCCCGACGCGGCGACGGCCATCGCCCGCACTGCCGATGGGGGACTGCGCGATGCGGAGTCCATGCTCGACCAAGTCATTGCCTTCTGTGGCGAGAAAATCCAGGCCGCAGATATTTTTGAAATTTTCGGAATCACATCTGAAGAAGTTATCGAGCAAATGGGCCAAGCCGTCCTTAGCGGTAATAATGCCCTTGCCCTCACGGCACTTCGCGAGCAGGCCGAAAAAGGACGTGACCTCTCCCGACTCCTGATCGATCTTGTCGCATGGTTTCGTGACATCCTCATCGATTCGGCAACAAAAAAAGACGCAAAAATTCCACTACCCCCACAGGAAAAACTACTCAGTGTTCTCGATGTATTCAGCGACGCCGAGGGGCGCATGCGCTGGGCTGCCGACAAACGGATTCATTTTGAAATCGCTCTCATAAAAGCCGCTCACGTTTTACAACAAGCAAATCTCAGCGAGGTTCTCGAAACGCTCGAAGCCCTTGGCGGAAATGCCGAATTACCCACAGCGCGGCGCACGTCGCTAAGCCAATCGACAGCACAAGCCGCCCCATCTCCACCAATAAAAAAAGAGGCTCCCACGCCGGAAAAAGAAGCTCCCACGCCAGCCGATATTAGCACCACCACCGTCGAGGAGAAAGCACCACCCCCCTCCATATCGGCTTCGGATCAAGCTACTAGCAATCCGGAAAATATTTGGACAAGCGTGGTGGAGGCCGCCGCTGCGGAAAGTCCCATTCGCTTGGCTTGGCTCAAAAAAGGACAATTCGACCGTGTAGAAGATGGAAAATTTCAAATCAACTTTCCGCTTTCACAATCCGAGGAATACGACTCAATCTATAAAGAGGATTTAGAGAAAAAAATTTTAGAGCTTTTGAGTGATAAAACGGGAAAGCCAACGAAAATTTCTTACAACTTTACCGCTGATGTCCCCGAAGTGGAAGTCATCGAAGAAACACCTCCCGAAGCTCCGAAGAGTGATGTAGCAGCCCCTTCGCTAATGCCGGAAAAGGATCGTAAAAGTGAAAAAAATCCGACCGTCGAAAAAGCCTCAGAAACAAGCGATGACGACGAAGCCGCACGAATGGAAAAATTTAAAAATGACCCACAAATAAGAAAAGCACTCGACTTTTTCGAAGCAGAACTCCTTTCTTCAAAAGAATCATGAATATTCAAAAAATGCTCAAACAAGCGCAGGAGATGCAAAGTAAACTCGCATCTACACAAGCCGATCTCGCCAACAAATCCGTAGAGGGAAGTTCCGGTGGCGGCAAAGTCACCGTTACGGCCAACGGAGCCTCCGACATTCCAGCCCTCAAAATCGCCCCACCGGTCGTCGCGCCCGAGGATGTGGAACTACTCGAAGATCTCGTTCTCGCAGCCATCAACGATGCCTCCGACAAAGCCAAAGAACTTGCCGCCGCCGAAATGGGCAAAGTCACCGGCGGCATGAATATCCCCGGCCTCGGTTTCTAAGCATTTTGCAGAATCCATCTGCAAACGTTTTTTAAAAAAAAGCTAACCACGAGTCTCCATGCGTTTTTTATTTCCGTGGGGATTGTGGTTTTTGCTTTTACTACCCGTTTTTGTTGCGCTTTATTTACTGTGTCGCAAACCGCAGAAACTCAGCGTCTCAAATCTCTTCCTTTGGGAAACACTCCTTTCTGGAAAAAGCTCCGCCGCCACTCGCTTTTTCGCGCCTCTCCAAAATTGGCGATCACTTTTACTTCTATTACTCATTTTTTGCAGCCTCGTTTTCGGATTGGCAAATCCCGGCTTACCGATTCTAAATTTCGATAAAGACTCTGCACAAACGCCGCTAATCCTAGCCATCGACCAGCGTGCTCGCATGTCACCATTTGCCAAAGACCTACGTGAAAAAGCACGTGCGATCATCACGGCTTTGCCGAAAAAAACGCCCCTTTATCTAGTCGTCTTAAAAGCAAAACCCGAAATTCTCTTGGGCAAAAGCTTCGACCGCAACCTCGCCTTACAAAAAATAGACGGGCTCACCCCAAGCTCCGACAGCGGAGATACCGAAAATCTTTTAGAAATGCTAAGCGATCTTGCGCAAGAAAACCCGCAGCGCATTTTTCTTGGACGCCTCGCAGAAAAAGAAAAATTACCGACGGATTGGCAGATTCTTCCCATCGGGCAAAAACTTGAAAACGTGGCCATCCTCGCCGCCGGAGCAGAACCCCACAGTCGCGGATCGGAAGAAATCCGTATCGCCGCTCGCGTCGGAAATTTTACAAACTCTCCCTTCACAGGAGAACTCCACCTCAGCGAAAATGATAAATTGTTAGCCATCCATCCCCTGCAAATCCCTGCCGGACAAGACGCAGAAGCGATTTTTGATATTTTTCTTTCGCGAAACGATGCGCACGCGCTTGACTTGCAAATTTCCCACAAAGCAGAAAATCTTTCGCCCGACCAAGGCCAATACCAGGACGACTCCGCCTCTATTCAGCTTCCGGCCCGTCCTGCAAAACGAATCCTTCTTATCGAAGCAGATAAAAAAAACCTGTTTTTGGAAAAATTGCTGAGCGTGATTCCCGCGATCCGCGTCGATAAAATCTCGGTAAGCGATTGGCGGCCCGAAAAAAGTGACAACTACGACCTCAGCATTTTTGACCGCACCTTACCCCAAAAAACTTCGCAAAACATTTGGCAGAAAAATAATTTTTTATTTTTGGATATTCACCCGGCCTTACCCCAAGCAAAAAACATCTCAAGTATTATTAGCGAAGAAATATCCGCACATCCACTTTTGCAAAATGTCCGTTTGTCAGATATAAACCTCGCCCAAGCCCGCGACTGGACCGCTCTTTTAAATAATACGGACTGGCCGAGCGAGACCCTCGCTCGCTCGCCCTCTGCCCCCCTGTTTGTAATTGGAGAATTTTCGCAGGCTCCACCGACTCCGCCGAAACGTTGGGCGGCATTAGGTTTCGATATCGCACATTCCGACTTACCTCTACGGCGCAGTTTCCCTCTGCTCATCGACCACCTTATTTCTTGGTTAATACCCGATCCGACGGCCTCCACAACGACATCTCTCGACAAATCCCGTGAGAGCAATCTACAAATTTCACAGCCCGAGCCCTCACCCGCACTCTCCTCTTTCGCTGCAAAGGAAATGGACGATCCTCTCGCTTTTTTTCAACCATCTCGTCTCGGGCCGCCTCTTGTCCTCCTCGCCTTCCTTCTCCTCCTTTTAGAGTTTTGGACCTACCAACGCAACCTCATATCAAAGTGATTTTTACGAAATAACTTTATTAATAATATTGTCGTAAGTCAAAAAAATGCCTAGCGTCCCGAGCTTTACAACACCATGAATTTTTCACCTTCTCTTTTCAATAAAGGCCCAGCACTCCTGTTTTCACTTATTTTAGGGGCATCTATCCCCGCGGTGCTTCAAGCACAAGATCAGACCTCTTCATTTAGCCCCGTCACAAATTGGTCAGAAAATTACGGCATCTCCCTACAGCTGCATGACATGGGGGGAGTCAGCGTCCCCACCCTCCAGTCTTTTGCTTCCGCAAGCTATAATGACCAGTGGGTGCTCATCGCGGGACGCACCAATGGACTACATGGTTTCTCAAACAGCGGGACAACAAACTTCCCTCCCGCTTACCAAAATAGCACGGTTTGGGTCATTGACCCCGTGACAAAGCAGACGTGGAGCCGCTCGCTTTCTGATCCGAGTTCCGGCCTCAGCACCGCCGTGGTGGACAGCCTCTCGGCCAGCAATACCCAGCACTACAGCAGCGGAGATACTCTTTTTGTTGCTGGCGGATATGTCTATGATTCCGCTCTGGATGATTTTACGACCTACAATGCGCTGACAGCTATCGACCTCCCCGATCTCGTGAGTTGGGCAAAGGCCGACTCCCCCACCCTAGCCGCCAACAGCGTTATCCAGATAGCGGGTGCTCCCTTTACCAATGGCAGCCATACCAGCGGATACTTCGCCGTGACGGGGGGCGAGATGTTTCAAACGTCCAACGGCAAGACGCATTTGGTTTTTGGACAAAATTTTGAAGGCCCCTACACCGCAGGGGCAAACGGCGACTATACATCGCAAGTGCGGAGCTTTACAGTGGACTACAATAAAGCAGGTGGCACCCTTGCTTACACGCCAAACTCTGCCACCCCAAACCCTGGGGATGAGACACAGTTCCGACGACGCGATTTGACGGTTGCCCCGAGCATTACTCCCGATGCCGGAAGCCCGAGTGGTTACAAAGAGGGTATGATTGCCTACGCAGGCGTTTTTTACGAAGGCAGTGGCGTATGGACTCTGCCGGTAGAAATCGATGTTCACGGCAACCCAGTCATGGTCGGAAGCGCAACCGACCCGGGAGCCTTTAAGCAAGCAATGAATCATTATGCCGCCGCAAATGTCGGGATGTATTCCGAGGCGACCGGCGACTTTACTTCTTTCCAATTTGGCGGCATCTCGGCCAATACCTACAACCCGGACACCGGCGTTCTCACTTACGATTCCGGCTATCCTTTCACATCCCAAATCACCGCCGTTACACGCCATGCTGACGGAACCTACGAGCAATTTTACCTTGGCGAGTATCCGCTAGTTACCGACGGAGCCGGCCACGATTTACTCTACGGAGCCGAAGCCGAATTTTTTGTAAATATGAACCTCCCGATGTATGCAAATGGGGTGATTAACTTCGACGCACTCGGCTCAGGAGATATTCTTCTTGGGTATATTTACGGCGGAATCGCTTCGACATTACCAAATACCAGCAGCCCGTCCGACAGCATGGCGTCCAACGATATTTTTGCAGTGTATTATCATAATCCCATTCCCGAGCCATCGAGCATCGCCCTTGTTCTAATGAGCGGTTTTGCGATTTTTTCCTATCGGAAGCGCAAGAAAGCTTGCTAGACTCCGCGGCATGACATCCCGGGATCGTTTGTTCATCAGCCTCGCAATCGGCCTCGCAATCGCAGTTGCCCTACTCGAATGGAGCATGGGACGACTCCCCTTCGGACCAGATGGAAAATTTGGCCTATGGGAGGGGAATATCTGGAGCAGTGGATGCTCGCAGCGGGTTGCCGATTTGTATTCTTTTTCGCATATCATCCACGGAATGGCATTTTACGGCTTGCTTTGGCTCGTGGCCCGGCGGCTCCCGATCTCTGCAAGATTTCTCATCGCCGTAGCACTCGAAGCGGGGTGGGAGCTTCTTGAAAATTCCCCCATCATCATCAATCGCTACCGAGAGGCCACGATGGCACTCGGCTACGAGGGAGACAGCATCCTCAATTCCTTTTGCGACATCCTGATGATGGCAATCGGATTTGCCTTAGCATGGAAGCTCCGTCCACCCATCACCCTCGTCCTTGTGGTGCTGATGGAGCTGGGCTGCCTCTTTGCAATTCGCGATAATCTCACCCTCAACATTATTATGTTAGTGCGCCCAATCGAAGCCATCAAACAATGGCAAATGAAAGCACGTCCCGATGTCGCTCCCCAAGCAAAGCAGCCCTTTCATTTTCAGACAGGCTCCCAGCAAAATTTTTTCGTTTAACAACTCTTTCTGTCGTAGTAGAGCGGACGCAACGGAGTTCCCCATTTATTTAGTGCGATGCTATCTCATCAACAGGCGGATTCAAGAAGCTAATGCAACAGATGGTAAGTTAATGGTTATGTTAGATTGTTGTTGGTGCATTTTTCGAGGTTTTAAAGTGCAAAGAATGCGACAAAAAGCACCGGAAATCGGTTTGCTATTTGGGTGAACTCCAGCTACGCTTCCGAACATGTCCACATTGGAATTACAAGAGATTGTTGC
>JBKEAD010000132.1:0-35939 GCA_047971915.1 Chthoniobacterales bacterium | reverse complement strand
TTTCGAGTTTATACGGGTCTTTGGCCCCCAGCTTGTTTTCCGCTACTATGACCTCTGCTGACTTCCCGTGGCAAGATTAAGGACTGTGGCGGATGGTGGCCGAGTTTGCGTGGGCGTCGAGCCCCTCGAGAGCTGCGAGCTTGGCGACGATAGGGGCACTTTTTTTCAAAGAAGCGCGGTCGTAGCGTAGGATGGAGGTGCGGCGTTGGAATTGGTCGGCGGTGAGACCGGCGAAGGATTTGCCGGCGCCTCCTGTGGGGAGGGTGTGGCTGGGGCCGGCGAGAAAATCTCCGGTGGCGATGGGAGAGTAGCCGCCCAAGAAAATGGCTCCGGATGAGGTGAGTAGGGCGGCGTGTTCGGCAGCGCGGCGGGTGACGATAGAGACGTGTTCGGCGGCGTAGTCGTTTGCTAGGTCAATGGCGGTGGCGATGTCGGGGAGGAGGATGAGTGTGGCCGAGGCTAGGGATTCTTGCAACGCGGCTTGGCGGCTGAGTTTTTTACTTTGTTTTTTGACTTCGGATTCTACGGCTTTGAGAATTTTTTCAGAATCGGTGAGGAGGATGCTTTGGCTGCCGTGTCCGTGTTCGGATTGCGCGAGAAGGTCGGTAGCGATCCAGTCCGGGCGGGCGGAGCTGTCGGCAAGGATGAGAACTTCGCTGGGGCCGGGGAGGAGATCGATGGCGACTTGGCCGACGACTTGGCGTTTGGCCTCGACAACGTAAGCATTGCCGGGGCCGAAAATTTTGCGGACGGCGGGGATGCTGGCTGTGCCGTAGGCTAGGGCGGCGATAGCTTGTGCTCCGCCGATGCGGTAGATCTCGGTGGCTCCGCAGAGGTGGAGGGCGGTGAGTAGCGCGGGGTGAATTTTGCCATCGGAGCCGCAGGGGGTGCAGGCGACGATTTGTGGGACGGCTGCGGCCTGCGCCAGCGTGCAGGTCATAATGGCGGTGGAGACGAGGGGAGCCGTGCCGCCGGGGACGTAGATGCCGACGCGGTCGAAGGGATCGAAGCGTTCGCCGACTTCGGCCCCTTGGGTGTTTTTCATCGACCAGTTTTTGCGTAGGCTTTTTTTTGCGAAGGCAAAGACGTTTTTGCGCGAAGTTTTGAGTAGGTTTAGGGTTTCGCGGCTGAGAGATGCTTGGGCTTCGGCGATTTCTTCGGGGGTGACTCGGAGTTGCTCTGCGGTGAGGGTGGCGTGGTCAAATTTTTTTGCGTAGCGGAGGAGTGCACTATCTCCGTGACGGGCGACTTGGGAGAGGATGTTGCTAACGGTTTTTTGAACGCCGGGTTCGGGTGTAGCGGTGCGTCGGAGGGGAGCTATTTTTTTTTCAAAGTTTGCTTGGTCGAATCGAAGAGTGCGCATGGTGACACTATGCACGGCGGGGGATGATCTGTCAGGAAAATGTGAAACGGGGTTTGGATTTTTTGGACGGGGTGATGTGTGGGGGTTTTAGGTAAAGAGGAGTAGGAGAGGTCCGGTTGGCTTCGTAAGCTGCTGCGCGTGCGAGAAGGGGGCCGTGGATCTCGATGGCGGGTTGTTCGCCAAAAAAATAAATGGGGAGATGTTGAGTGGCTGCCTGCTGGAGAGCTTCTTTGCGTGTGGTTAGAATGGGCGGGGCTAGCAGTCTGGGGGCTGCTGATTGTGTGCGTTCTAAAATGGCGTAAAATACTTGGCCTCCGCGTGCATCGCCGCAGAGAGCGTAGGGGGTAGTATGTGTGTTTGTTTTTTCATTTTGTAGGCGTGTGCCGAGTAGTGAGCAGATGCCGTGGTATGGGATGCCCCATGCCAGAGCCATGCCGGCGGCTAGGGAGATGCCGGCGCGGATGCCGTTGTAGGAGCCGGGTCCGGTGCCGACGAGGAGATGGGTTGGGGGATTGGTGTTTGAGAAAATATTTTTTACGGCCCGTTGCGTCATAGCGAAGAGGGGGGAGGTTTCGCGGCGGGAGACTGTTATGGATTCGTGATATAAAGGGGGGGAGTTGTTTAACGTGTCTTGCTGAATGGTGACGCTTACCAGAGAGGTGGAGCTTTCGATGAGTAAAAAATTTTTTGTGGGCTCAGCTAGCATAGTGAAATTTTATTTTTCGTGTGGAGTCGTTTAGTAGTTCAAAATCTACACGCCAGTGTTTTTTGGGAAGCAGTTCTTGGAATTTTTCGCCCCATTCTACGATGCAGATAAGGTCGTCTGCCAAGATGTCTTCTAGTCCGACGCTCCAGACGTCGTCTTCGTTTTTTAGGCGATAAAAGTCTAAATGCGCTATCGGAGGGGTGCTTTTGTATTCGTGAACTAGGGCAAAGGTCGGGCTGGTGGTTTCGTTTTTTGCACCGAGAGCAGATGCGATACCGCGTACGAAATGCGTTTTTCCTGCGCCGAGAGTTCCGCTTAGAATTAGGCAGACGGGAGCTGTCAGGATAGCGGCAAATTTAGCTCCGAGAGATTCGGTCTCAGCAGGGGAGTGGGTTACAATTTCTTCTTGATGGAATTTCTGATTTGCCATGAGCGGGGTAATCTTGTCTGCTTTTTGATATGACTTCAACTAACCTCTGGTCCCGCTTTCAAAAATACTTTATTCGCTACGAAGACATTGGATTTTCTCTTGATGTCAGCCGTGTCAATTTTTCTGATGATTTTCTGATTCATATGACTCCGCGTGCGGCAAAGGCTCACCTGGATATGCTAGAACTTGAAAAAGGTGCGATTGCTAATCCTGATGAAAACCGCATGGTTGGGCATTATTGGTTACGCGATTCGTCACTTGCCCCCAGTGAAGCGTTGTGTGCGGATGTCGAAAATACCAAGCGTGATATTTTGGAATTTGCCGCCGATGTGCATTCTGGAAAAATCACGGGTGCTTCGGATAAGAAAATCTCTCAGCTTTTACTGATTGGTATCGGCGGTTCGGCTCTCGGGCCGCAGCTTGTGGCGGATGCGCTTTGGACTCCGTCGGATCCGGTGGCGGTTCATTTTTTTGATAATACGGACCCGGACGGGATGAATAAAGTGCTTGAGCAACTCGACGGTAAACTGGATGAAACACTCGTCGCCGTTGTTTCAAAATCTGGCGGTACCAAAGAGTCGCGCAATGGTATGTTGACGGCTCAAAATGCTTTTGAAAAAGCGGGTATCGATTTCGCAAAGCATGCTGTGGCAGTCACCGGTAAAGATAGCCTGCTTGATAAAACGGCTGTGGATGAGGGGTGGCTAAGGCGTTTTCCAATGTTCGACTGGATCGGTGGACGCACCTCGGTGATGAGCGCGGTGGGACTTCTCCCAATGGCTCTGCAGGGGATCGATGTCGAGGCCTTGCTTGCTGGCGCAAAGGCGATGGATACAAAAACGCGCGGCGATGATCTTCCTAAAAATGCAGCGATGATGCTGGCTCTCATGTGGTATGCGACCGGAGATGGTAAGGGTAAAAAAGATATGGTGATTTTACCTTATAAAGATCGTCTTTTGCTTTTTAGCCGCTATTTGCAGCAACTCGTTATGGAGTCTCTGGGCAAAAAGCTCGATCTCGACGGGGAGGTCGTTCACCAAGGTATCGCGGTTTATGGAAACAAAGGGTCCACCGATCAGCACGCCTATGTTCAGCAGCTTCGCGATGGAGTGAATAACTTTTTTGCGACCTTTATTCAGGTAGAAAAATCTTCAAGTGTAGCGTCACCGGAGGTCGAGTCCGGAGTTGATGCGGGTGATTATTTGCAGGGGTTTTTGCGAGGCACACGGGCGGCTCTTTATGAAAGTGATCGCGAGTCGATAACGATTTCGATTTCGGAGTTCAACGCTTTTCAACTGGGTTCTTTGATTGCCCTTTATGAGCGAGCCGTTGGTTTCTACGGCAGCCTTGTGAATATAAATGCCTACCACCAACCCGGAGTGGAAGCTGGTAAAAAAGCTGCTGAACGTATCTTGCAGTTGCAGGCAAAAGCTCTGGCTTATTTAAAATCTGCCGATAATGAATTGACCGCAGAGCAAGTCGCCCTAGCGATTGAATGCGACCCTGAAGAGGCTTTTCATATTCTTACGCACGCGGCGGCTAATCGCGATATGATCGAGCATGTGCTCGGTAAAAATATATCAGAGGATACTTTCAAATTTATAAACTAAATGTTTGTGCCGATTTCTGTTTTTAAGTCTTTGTTTAAAGCGTTGTCACTACTGCTCATAGCGGTGGTAGTGACAGCTTGTGATTCGCCTGAAGCTACGCTCGATACAGTGCAACGCGAGGTTGCTGCTTACGAAAAAGCACCAACTCCCGAAAAAAAAGCTACTATCGAAGCAAGCTTTGAAAAGCTGGATAAGCAAATCGACCAACTAAATCAAAGCGGCAAAACGATTGAAGCGAAGGGGCTAAAAGACCGTCGTGACCGGGCAATGACGGAGTTTAAACAGGCGCAGTTTAATGGTGCGGTGGATCAAGTCGGGGCGGCCGTCAAAAAAATCACCGGTGCAATCAAGCAAGCCGGTGAAAGTTTCTCTGATACGCTAAATCAAGATCAGCCGGACGATAAAGACTAGGGCGCGTTCCGCTGACTCTAGAGGGTCATACTCCTCTTACACCGCCTTGTAGCCGCCGGCCTCAGCCATCCACGCTGCGCCGATGATGCCTGCTTGGTTTAGCATTTTTGCGGGAACGATGGGTGCTTTTGTCGCTTTAGCGATATAGGGAATAAATTTATCACCTTTTTTGCTAACCCCTCCACCGATGATGAATAGGTCGGGAGAGAAGAGTATCTCGAGTTGAGTGAATAGCTCGGTGAGACGCGTGGACCATTTTTTCCAACTCAGCCCCTTTTCCTTGCGGACCCGTTCGGACGCACGCAGTTCGGCATCCTTGCCTCGAATTTTTAAATGTCCGAATTCGGTATTTGGGATGAGTTTACCGTCTGAAAAAATGGCCGATCCGATTCCGGTTCCTAAAGTTAGTAATATAACGACGCCTTCTTGGTCTTTTCCGGCACCGAATTTCATTTCAGCGACTCCGGCTGCGTCTGCATCGTTGATTATGGTGGTCTCTCCACCGACGTGTTCTGAAAAAAGTTTCTTTCCGTCGATACCGGCCCAGTGCTCATTTATGTTAGCTGCTGTTTGGATGATGTTTCTTTTTACAACACCGGGAAAGGTAATTCCTGCCGGACCGGAGTAGTTAAAGTGTTTTGCATGCTCGCTGATTACGTCGGCTACAGCATCCGGTTCGGCTGGATTAGGAGTTGGGATTCGGTAACGGGGTGTTACCAGTTCGCCGGACTCTGTATTCACGATCGCGCTTTTTATTCCGGTGCCGCCGATGTCGATTCCAAGAAGATTCATGCTTTTTTTGAAGTTGGATTGGATTGTGGGGAGTTTACTTTTTTAGTGCCTCGTAGTCGATAGTTTTAAGGCGTCCCGGTGCTTTTCCGAGGCGGGGGATGCAGGCAATGAGAGCTTTTGTGTAGGGGTGTTGTGGGTTTCCTAGCACCTCTTCGGTGTTTCCTTGCTCTACAATTTCGCCCTCAAACATGACAGCGACTCGATCACATAGACCGCGAATGATTGCAAAGTTGTGTGTGATTAAAATAATGGCCATGCCAAATTCTTTTCGCAACCGCTGAAGCTCTTTTAAAATTTGTGCTTGGATGGTCACATCTAGGGCGGTCGTCGGCTCATCCGCAATCAAAAGCTTTGGTCGGCAGCTCAGGGCCATAGCGATCATAGCACGCTGCTGCATGCCGCCACTAAGCTGGTGGGGGTAGTCATGCATACGTTGTTTCGCATTTCGAATACCAACGGCATCCAGCCATTTTAAAACTTCGGCGTCCCGATCTGTCACCTCCGGACGATGCAGGCGGATGGCTTCTGCAATTTGATTTCGAATCGTATAAACCGGATTTAGCGAGGTAGAAGGCTCTTGAAAAATATAAGCAATTTTTCCTCCACGCAAACTGCGTAAATGGGCGTCATCGAGTTCTAAGACATTGTTGCCTTCAAATAAAATTTCCCCATCAGAGTATTCTGCCGGCGGCACGGGGAGGAGGCGGGTGAGCGAGAGGGCACTTACGCTTTTACCACTGCCGCTTTCACCGACGATGGCTAGGGTTTCTCCTTTTTCGAGAGAAAAGCTAATTCCACGAACGGCATGATTCACGCCTTCTTCACCGCGAAAACATATATTTAAATTTTGAACTTCCAGCATACTCATAGATTTAGATTTCTCCTTATTTGCGTTCAGATCGAGATTCCGTAGCGTCTCGCAGGCCATCACCGGCGAGATAAAAGGCCAGCGTAGTAATCAAAATAGCCAGTCCGGGAAAAAAGATAAGCCACCAAGCATCTAAGATATAAGTTTTCCCATCGGATATGATGTTTCCCCAAGTTGCTTGTGGTGGTTGGACACCGAAGCCTAGAAAGCTCAGGCCGGCCTCGGTCAAAATCGCTCCGGGAATTCCTAAAACGGCAACGACAAGGATCGGTGCCATCGCATTCGGTAAAATATGACGAAATATAATTCCAAAAGCATTTTGTCCGAGGCCTTTTGCCGCTCTGACATATTCGGCTTCGCGTAATGTTAGAAACTCTGCTCTCACAAGTCGCGCTGTTCCCGTCCAGCTTACAAGACCGATTACGACAATGATATTTATAATACTCGGACCCAGTAGTGCGACCGCAGTTAAAATGAGAAAAAAAGTAGGGAAACACATAATGGCATCGACAATGCGCATGATTATATTATCTACCCATCCGCGCATGTAGCCGGAAATAGCTCCGACTAAGACACCTATCGTAAGCGAGACGCCGACGGCGATAAAGCCGACGGTCAAAGAAATATAAGAACCCTGTAATATACGTGAAAAAACATCTCGACCGAGATTATCTGTTCCCAGCCAGTTCGTTCCATTCGGAGCAAGAAGCTTTCTTTCTAGATACGTAGCGTTGGGATCGAAGGGGAAATAGATTCCCAGAAAGGAAAGAAGCGCAATGGAAATCGCCACGACGAAAAGTAGAGCGACCAGTATCGCCGAAAAAACAGCGATACGGTTTTTCAAAAAACGCCGCCAGATGCGTTGGCTTGGAGTTAGAAATTCACTATCATTCATTCGAGACGCACCCTCGGATCAACCAAGGCATATAATAAATCAGCTAATAAGTTTCCAAGCAGCACGAGTGCCGCCACAATAAAGTTTAACGCCACAAGGGTGGGATAATCTCTTTCTAGAACCGCTTCGTATCCCAAACGCCCAAGACCGGGATAGGCAAAAATACTCTCGATAATGACAGCACCTCCGATGAGTCCGGGAAGCAAGAGCCCGATACCGGTAATGAGCGGACGAATCGAATTTCTCAGAGCATGTTTATAAAAAACCGTTCGCTCATCGAGGCCTTTTGCCCGTGCTGTGCGAATATAATCTTCGCGCAGCGTCTCTACCATACTGGCGCGAATGAAGCGTGATTGGGCTGCAATACCGCCTATGGCTAAAATGACTCCCGGAACGGCGATATGCCAAAGCTGATCTAAATAGAAGCTTATAGAACTTGTAAATTCTACCCCGTAGGACTGCGTGCCTAGGATCGGAACGGCGAAACCATTTACCAAACCAATCGCTATGAGATAGGAAACCCAGAATCCGGGAAGCGCGATGAAAATAAAAGCTAGGACGGATGTGAGCATATCGGGTGGGCGTCCGAAATAACGCGCTCCGAAGACGCCTAATAATAGTCCAAAAGTCAGCGAAAGCAGCATGGCGAAAACATTTAGTTTGATTGTTGCCGGTAGCCGCTCGGCTATTTTTCCAAGAACGGGTTGTTCGTCTTTGATGCTGCGTAAATCCCCTGTGAAGAGGTCGCGCATGATATACGCATACTGCTCGATGAGCGGCTTATCTAGGTGAAATTTCTTTTGGAAGGCCTCCTTGACCTGTGGAGAAATATCGGGATTCAAATCGCCCCAAGGGTAGGGGCTGCCGGGGGTTAAGGTGACGATGAAAAAAGAAATGATGCTAATAAAAAAGAGCAGCACAACGGTAATCAAAAGCCGACGTATAATAAACGCTGTCATGGCCGGGCCTCCTTTTTGGGAAGATTATTCGCAAACTCGGGGCGGTAAAACCACTGCAAGTAATGCGCCCAGCCGGCTTTGGTCATTTTTACAGGTTCATCCACCCAGCCACCTTGCGCGTCGGGGCGGCAGACGCGGTAGGAATCTTGCCACATTACGGCGGTTCCATCTGGCACGAAGAGGAAGAGATAGGGCTGGTCTTCGTAGATGATTTTTTGCATTTCACCGGCCATTTTTATGATCGTATCTCTATCATACTCCTGTCTTATTTCTTCGAGTAGGCGGTCGATGGTTTTGTTTTTATATCCGACAAAATTTAGTTGCTCGGGATTTGTTTGCGAGGAGTGCCAGATTTGAAATTGGTCGTAATCTCTGGACAGTGACCAGCCGAGCACGCAGGCATCGAATTCAAATTTGTTGATAAAATTTTTCAAAAAAACCGTCCATTCGTAGATCTCTACTTTTACGTCGATGCCGATTTTTTTTAAATTATCCTGCACGATGGTCGCTATGTCGCGTCGGACTTCGTTGCCGTTATTTACGATGATTGTGAAGCTGAAACGCTGCCCGTTTTTTTCAAGTATTCCGTCTTTGCCGGGACTCCAACCTGCCTCGGCTAGTAGTTCTTTTGCTTTTTTAGGGTTGTAGGTGAGGGGGTGAATGTCGGGGTTGAAAAACCATAGTTCGGGGGTGAAAATACCTGTGGATTGGACGCCGTGCCCGTAGAGGACGTATTTTATCATCTCGGGGATATTTACCGCGTGGGCAAGAGCTTGGCGAATGCGTCGGTCTTGGAAAAGTGGTCGTCGGAGATTCCAGCCTAGATAGGAGTAGGAGTTTGCAGGTGCTGAAAAGACCTTGAAGCGATGATCTTCTTCGAAGGCTTTGACGGCCCACGGGTCGGCTCCCCAAAAGTCAACTTGGCGGGTTTCAAAAGCGAGGCGTAGGGTGAGGGGATCGGGCAGGACGCGAAAGACGATACTGTCTAACCACGGGCCGGGTGTTTCAAAAAAATCTGGGTTACGTTTTAGCCGCACGTATTCGTTGGTGCGCCACTCGTCGAATGCAAAGGGGCCGGTGCCGATGGGCGAGCGGTTGAAGTTTGTGGCCCACCAGGAGACGGGATGGTTTTTTAAAATATGAGCGGGAAGGATCGATATCATCCAGCTGCTTAGTGCGGGCGAGTAGGGTTTGCGGTAGCGGACGCTTACGCGGTGTGGGCCTTCGGTAGTCACCGAACCGATGAGATCGAAGTCGGGTTTGCGTGGGGAGGCGACCTCGTCCATCATGATCGCTTCGTAGGTGAAAAGAACATCCTCTGAGGTGAACGGCTGGCCGTCGTGCCAGCGGACGTCATCGCGCAGATCAAAAACGACGAGGGGTTCAGCCAGAAAGGCATCGCGCTCATCGCGTGTCCACTCGGCTTTCCAGTCGGGGGAGTTTTTTTGAAAGGCTTCGAGGGCTTGGGTTACGTCGGCACCTGTGCCGCGCACGGTTAGTTCGTAGCTGGTGTTTGTCGCAAACCAAGTTCGCAAGATTGGGAGTGTGGGAAATGCTTTTTGAAAAGCCGCGTCAAACTTTTTTGCGCTGGCGGGTTCGCCTTTTATAATAACGCTCAGCGTGGAAAGAGGTTGGAGATTTTCCTTGCCGATAAACTCGGTAATTTCGCGTGTCGCGGTCAGTCCAGGCAGGTCGAAATGTAGTAGCAATTGGCTGGGATCATCTTTTTTCGGAACGGCTTCGAGTAGCTTCCAATCCGGGTGGTCTGCTTTTGCGGCGTTGATTTTTTCGGCAGCGGAGGCGGCTGCATTCGGACTTTCAAAGCAGAGGGTGGAGGTCTGGCTGAGTGTCCATTTTGTGGCGAGGTCGCCGATGATTTCTAAATTCTGATCGTAGGTCAGCAAAGAGTTGAAAACGAGAGAGGTGACCTGGGAGGAAGCCGCATCAGCCCCTTGAATGGGATTTAGCGTCGAGGGTTCTCCCAGTGTGCCGAAAGACATTTCGTTTTGTTTGTGAGAGGACAGACGGGTCGCATTAAAGAACGCTGCAAGGACAAGTAGCGTTAAAAAAATAGGGACTCCGAAGACAAATAGACGCATTTCTTTTAAAGGCAGATCAATGACATGCGAGCGCGGTCTTGGCAAATGCAGAGTTTGTTTTAGTGGCATAAAGCAAATTTTTTCCTTGGCTTGTCACTTGCTAAGCGAGCGGAAGTCTGAGTTAATGATTCCCCAAATGGACGATGATACCGCCTCTCCCCCCGAAAGCACACAAAGTCAGATTTTGGAAGCTTGCCCCGCTTGTGGGACGCTCATTGATGTCACCGAGGTGGGGCCGTTTTCGGAGGTTAATTGCCCGAGCTGTGGAGAGTCGATCGTCGTGAGAAAGCAGTTCAATAACTTTACGCTGCAAGCACTGCTGGGCCGTGGCGGGATGGGCGAGGTCTATAAGGCACTCGACATGAATCTAAATCGCGATGTTGCTTTGAAGATTTTGAAAACGGAGCTCAGCATCAGCGCGGAGGAGCGAGATAAACTCGAACGCGAAGCGCATCTGACGGCATCTATAAATCACCCACACGTCGTTAAGGTTTTTTCCTTTGGAGAATCTCGTGGGCAGTTTTACCTCGCGATGGAGCTTGTGGAAAAAGGCACGCTCGACGACCTCATGGGGCTCCAGCGTCGCATAGCGGAAGCGCAGGCACTCGATGTCGGAATCCAAATCGCTTCGGGGCTGCAAGCCGCCGCAGAGGTTGGGCTTATCCACCGAGACATCAAGCCGGGTAATATTCTCTTTGCCGATGCGCACACGGCAAAGCTAGTGGATTTTGGGCTGGCTCTCGTTATGGACGAAGCTGCTGCTGAGAAAGGTGAAATTTGGGGTACGCCTTATTACATTGCGCCGGAAAAACTAGATCAACTTCCCGAAGATTTTCGTAGTGATATTTATAGTTTGGGCGGCACTTTATTTCATGCTATCGCGGGGCGTCCGCCCTATGAGGCTGAGACGGCGTCGATGGTTGCGCTGAAGCAATTAAAAAGTATGCCGGTCAGTCTCGAAGCCTTTGCTCCGGATGTTCTCAGCGAGACGGCTTATGTCATTAATCGCATGATGGCAAAGGACCCCGAAGATCGTTACCAATCCTATGAAGAGTTGATAGAGCATTTAACCTATGCTCGCGAGAAGCTGAATAATCGTCCGGTAAAAACGAAGCAATCCCAGCAATCGCTGACGGTCGAATCCAATGCGCAGAAAAAAGTTGTGGCGGCGAGTGTTATTTTGATCTTGCTGGCGGTCATCGGCGGGGGCTGGTTTCTCGTCCAGCAAAATGGCGGTTTTTCTAAAGTTTTGGGATTGGATCAAGAAAGTAGGCAGGAGAGACTAGAATCTTTTGAAAATGGATTTACCGATGCCAGACAAAGTCTCGTAGATGAAAAATATGAGGATGCGGCGGAGCTATTTGGGAATTTAGTTGACTCTCGCTATGGTGAAAAAAATGCTCGTTGGATGCGGGCGAATGAGGGGTTGGCACTCCTTATGGCTGGTCAAAAATCTGAGGCAGAGGCTATTTTTAAAGCTCTACAAAATGAAGGGCTCTTCTCAAATGAGCCTCAAGAATCGGCGTTGGCAAACTTCTTTGTCGAAATTGGTCGCATTATGGGAGAGCCCAATTCTATCGCGCCGGCAACGCTTAATCTCTATAGCAAAGACAACTTCGAGGCCTTTGCTTTTTTCCTTTATGGAATGAAAAATTGGCAGATGGGCGATCTAGAAGATTCTAACGAAATTTTAAATGCTTTTAGGGAGACAAATCCGGTCGGCGGAGATGCGTGGATATCGGATTACAAGTCTCTTTTGCCTCTCTTTGCTAAACAATATCTCGTTTATGAAAAGTTCCTGAAAGCAGCCGAAGAAAATACCGACAAGTCGGCATTGCTTGCTCAGATTCGCGAAGCCCAGGATCTCGATACACAGCCCGAAACTTCTTTATGGAACGCGTTGGAGAAACTTGCTGAAAAAATCGAGCAAGCCAACTGATAGGCATCTTTTCGCTAACAATGTAGCACAGACAATCCTGTCTGTGTTTACAGACCCTAGAGCAGCAATTCCGCGATCTGGACGGCGTTTAGAGCGGCTCCTTTTAGAAGTTGATCCCCGCTGATCCAGAAGGTGAGAGCGTTTTCCGCAGCACAGTCTTTGCGCAGACGGCCAACCGAGCAATTGTCTTTTCCCGCACGGTCGATGGGCATTGGGTAGCTTACGGATGCAGGGTCGTCCTCTAGCTCGACTCCGGGTGATTCCGTGATGGCTTTGCGAGCGAGATCTAGATTCACCGGATGTTCAAACTCGGCCGTGATGGCTACCGAGTGGGCACGGTAAACTGGTACGCGAACACAGGTCACCGAGGCGCGAAGCTCAGGGAGATCCATGATTTTTCGTGATTCAAATTGCAACTTCATTTCCTCGCGGGTGTAGCCATTTTCTAAAAAATTATCGACGTGGGGAATGACGTTGAAAGCGATTTGGTGCGGATAGACCTCTTTTTTTATTTCGCGTTGGTTTACGATGGCATCGACTTGTTGGCGAAGTTCTTCGATGGCCTGTGCGCCGGAGCCGGAAACCGCTTGGTAACTCGCTGCAAAGACGCGTTGCAGGCCAAAAGTTTTGTGTAGCGGATAGAGTCCCATGAGGCTGACGGCGGTTGTGCAGTTTGGATTTGCGATGATGCCTTTATGCGATTTTGCTGCTTCGGGATTGATTTCGGGAATTACTAGCGGCACGTTTTCATCCATACGAAAAGCAGAGGAATTATCGACGACGATCGCACCGGCCGCAACGGCTGCGGGTGCAAATTTTTGAGAAGTCCCACCGCCTGCCGAAAAAATAGCGACATCAATTCCCGCAAACGAAGACTCCGAAAGCACTTCGACAGGGTAGTCTTTGTTGCGGAAGCGAAGGGTTTTTCCGGCGGATCGCGGCGAGGCCAGTAGGCGGAGTTGGGATAGTGGGAAATTTCTGCGTTCAAGCACACGCAAGATTTCCACGCCCACGGCACCCGTGGCTCCGACGATGGCTAAAGAGATTTCTTTGTTCATAAAATAAGTTGCTTCTGGTTTTTAAATTCTGTTTTGCTTTAAGCAAAGTCCCTTTTGTTTTGCAAACTTTCCAGAAAAATTTTGATCATTCCGAGTCTGATTTTGACGATTTAAACTTGTTGGTTTCGATTTCGAATCAAGAAATGCAACTTTTTTCGGGCACGCAGTTATTGCGTTGCTATCCGATTTCGACAAGTAAATTTGGCATTGGATTTGAAGAGGGAAGCTTTCAGACTCCGATGGGAAATTTTCAAATTTGTGAAAAATTTGGCGATGATTTGCCTGAATTTTCTATTTTAAAAGGCCGTCTTCCCACGGGTGAGCTTGCGCCTTTAGGTGGCGAGGCGGACCATGTGCTGACACGGATTTTTTGGTTGGAGGGGTTGGAGGAAAAAAACGCAAATACAAAGCAGCGGTATATTTACATTCACGGGACCAATCAGGAGGAAGAAATCGGTCATCCCGCCAGTCACGGCTGTGTGCGCATGTGCAATCGAGACATCGTAGAGCTTTATGAGAGAGTCCCGGTGGGAACGAAGGTGCGAATTGTTCGTTGAAAAAAGAATTTTCGCTTATAGGATTAGTAGATTGAATGTGACGCTTGGTTGCCGCCTGTCATTTTATTTGATGAAAGGCTGAAAAAACTGTTGCATTATACTCTGTGAGTCTTAGTTTGCGCGGGATTTCTGCTTTTTGCTTTTCCTTTCGGCAAGCTAAGGTAGATTTTGAAAAATTTTAAAAAAATACAAAGAATACGATTATGGCAGACTTAGAAAATAAATATCCTGATAATGCGGCGGGTGCTTATTATGTGGACGATCAGTGCATCGATTGTGATTTGTGCAGGGAGACGGCACCGGACAACTTTACCCGTAATGATGATGGGGGGCACTCCTATGTTTTCAAACAACCCGAGTCTGATGAGGAAAAAGCTCTCTGCGAAGAGGCTTTGGAGGGTTGCCCGGTCGAGGCTATCGGCAATGATGGAGCGGATTGACCGTTCTTTTTTTAAAAAAACAGCATTGGTTGAGAGACGATGACTCCTGCAATGCGTCGGCGTATTTTGGCGGAGTGGCGAGGCTTGCCGGTGGCTCCGGTGAAGCGCGAACGGACGCGGGCGGTGGGCGAAGTCTTGGAAAAGCTGCTGCCGCGTTTGGGCCTTGGGGAAAAGCTCGATGAGCGACAGATTCAGGATACTTGGAGAGAGCTGGTGGGAGATTTTTTGGCGGAGCATTCGCGTCCGGTGAGCTTGCGTAGTGGGGCGTTAGTGATTCAGGTGTTGCAGCCTGCGGTTCATTACGAACTCGATCGGGTCTGGAAAACAAAAATCTTAGAACGCTTGCAAAAGCATTTTGGACGAACAAAAATCCGCAGTATTCGTTTTCGCGTATGATTAGAAATTTGATTTTTGATTGGTCTGGTACTTTGGCCGATGATTTGCGTCCGGTTTGGAAGGCGACCAATGCTATTTTTCGCGAATATGGAGCTAAGGACTTGAGTCTTGAGGATTTTCGAAAGCACTTTCGCCTGCCTTTTGCCGGATTTTACGAAGAGCTGCTTCCGCAAGCTGACGCCGGGGAGTTGGAAATACTTTACGAGAAGTTTTTCCAAAAGCTCCATTGGGAGGTTACGCTTTTGCCCGGTGCACGGGAGATTTTGGAGCTTTGCAAGCGGACGGGTCGGCGGGCTTTTTTACTTAGCACGATTCGTCCCGAGCATTTTGAAATACAGGCGGAGCATTTGGGCGTGCGCGATTGTTTTGAGCATCCCTATGTTGGCGTCCCCGATAAGCGCGAAAAGATATTGCGTGTCATCGAAGAGCGGGGCTTTGATCCCGGCGAAACGGTGTTTGTCGGCGATATGGTGCATGATATTGAGACGGCACATTTTGCGGGGATTGCTAGTGCGGCGGTTTTGACGGGCTTTGATACGGCCGAAAAATTACTTCCGGCCAAGCCAGTCATGATTTTTGAAAATCTGACTTTTCTCCATCGTCTGCTTGAAGTAGGCTGACCCTAGAAATTATGAGCCCTCCACCAGTCGATACATCGTTAACTAGAAAGTCTTCTATTTTGATTCGTGGACTTGAACTCATGACTCGTATTGGTGTTCCCGAATCGGAGCGTGCGCAGCCTCAGAAATTGCTTCTTGATTTAGATTTATTTTTGGATGTTGATTTTGCTCAGACGGACGATCAAATTGCGTTGACTGTTGATTATGCATCTATTTGCAAAGAGCTTCAGGAGTTGGCAGAGAAGGGTTCGCGTCACCTTATGGAGACTTTGGCTTCAGAGCTTGTGGACCATTTAGAGCGTTGGTATCCGCAGATTCTTCGTTGCGATGTTGTGATTCGTAAATTTATTCTTCCCGGGACAGAGTATGTCGCGGTGCGCTATAGCGTTTTGTTACCGAAAAAAAGTGTGCGGCGTTAAAGACTCGATTAGAAATTTTTATCCCTCTTTTATGAAATATAAATCAGTCTTTCGAAGTCTGCTTTATTTCCTTTTTTTATTGGGATGGGTTGTTGCTGTTATTTTAGCTTTTAGTGCGTGGCATCTTTTTAAGACTTGGCCGGAGGAGGACCTGAAACAACTTCGGATGGAGAATGCTGCTTTGCTGGAAAAAAATAAAAAAATAGAACTTTCGCTTTTGCATGCTGAGGAAAACGTCGTGCGCCTGCATAGTGATCTCGGATCTTTGCGTGAAGCGCGTTCTACGCTCAGCGGGGAGCTGAATGATTTACAAAAATATGATCCTCTTAAAAATGCTCGCGCCACAGTGCTTTTGCCGCAGGATGGTGCTCCGGGTATCGATGGGTTACCGCTTATTTGGGATAAAACGGCAAAGCGCGGTGGGCTCTATGTCGGACAGCTCCCCCCACCGGAGGAGGGAAAGGATTATCAACTCTGGATTGCTTCCAAAGAATCCGAAAAACTTACCAGTCTAGGGATTCTGATTGATAGCGAATCGAATTATCCCTTCGAATTGCCTAGGGATACACAGATAGAAAATGTTTTGGCATTTGCTATATCGATCGAGCCGGACGGTGGCTCGGAGCAACCCAAGGGGCCGGTGGTTTATCTCGGTGCGCTGGCGGATTAATCTCCGTTACGCATTTTTCAGATAGCCGCATCGTAACATTAAAAGGAGGGCTGCTAACATTAAAGTTGCGCTTCCGGGTTCGGGAACTGCGATGGGGCTAAAGCCGGAGCCAGAGGTCAGTGGGATGGCTTTGCCGGAGGCGGCCAGATTTTCGAGAGCACTTATTTGTGAGGCGTCCCATGCGGCATAGGAGATCGGAGTGCTGTTGCCAGTGATGCTGATGAGATCGCTTTCTTCGGGCGAGCTAGCACCCCACCAGCCGATGCCGATGCCGATGTCGCCTGTATTGATGAGGCTAAAGACAAGTGCCGAATTTGGAGTGCCGTTTACTAAAATATCAAGAGCTGCGGCGATGTCGAGTGAGTCACTTTCATCCGTATGAACGGGCATTTCCCAGTAGATGACTGATATGGGAATGGGGCCACCGGGCCAGGTCCAGTAGGGGGGGACGTAAACTTCCGAGCGATTCACATGTCCGGAGTCCGAGCCGGAAAAGCTCAGCGTTTTTGCATCGGTGTCGAGCGTTAACAGCAGTTCCGCCTGCGCATTTTGCAAATAGAAGAGAAATAATGCCGTGAGCAGGGTTGCGAATTTTTGCCTCATAGGTTTTCGTTTTTTGTTGTTTGGACGACTTGAAGGAACGGCTGGATTTGCTGAACGAGTTTTTTGAATCCGGCAAGGTCGAGTTGCTGTTGACCGTCGCTGAGTGCCTCTGCCGGGTTGGGATGGACTTCCACGAGGAGGCCGTCTGCGCCGAGTGCGACCGCACCGCAGCAGAGGGCGATGACGAGGTCGGCGCGTCCGCAACCTTGGCTCGGGTCCACGATGACGGGGAGGTGAGATTCTCGTTTGGCGATGGCTACGGCAGCGAGGTCGAGTGTATTTCGGGTGTAGGTTTCGAAAGTGCGGATGCCGCGTTCGCAGAGGAGGATATTGGGGTTGCCGTGGGCGGCGATGTATTCGGCAGCGAGGAGCCATTCGTCGATTTTTTCGCTGGGACCGCGTTTTAAAAGAACGGGTTTGCCGGTTTTTGAAGCGGCGATGAGGAGTTGGAAGTTTTGTGCATTGCGGGCACCGATTTGGAGGATGTCTGCGACTTCAGCGACACGTTCGGCATCTTTTTCGCTGAGGAGTTCCGTGATGATTTTGAGTCCGGTTTCTTCTTTTGCTTTTTTTAGGAGTTTGAGTCCTTCGGTGCCGAGGCCCTGGAATTCGTAGGGAGAGGTGCGGGGTTTGTAGGCACCGCCACGCAGGATGGTGGCACCGGCTTCTTTTACGGCATGGGCTGTTTCGAGAAGTTGTTTTTCATTTTCTACCGAGCAGGGGCCGGCCATGAGGGTGAAGGTATCGCCTCCAATAGGGATACCGTCGGCAGAGATGATGGAATTTTCCGGATGGGATTGTCGACTGACGAGTTTGTAGCGTTTTTGGACACGGAGGACACGCTCGACTTGGGGGAAGGCTAGCAGGGATTCGAGGTTCTGATGTTGATTTTCGTCCCCGATTGCCGCGACGACGGTTTGCGTTTTTCCATAAATGGGGGAGGGGGTGTAGCCGAGGATTTCGATTTCTTTGATGACCACTTCGATGAGATCTTTGCTGGTGTTTGGCCGAATGATTACGATCATGGGAAGAGCATCTATGAAGTGCTTTGGCTATGCAAGTTTACGAATTTTACATTTCTCGATTTTTTTGAGACTAAAATATTCTGCTAATCCTTGTTTTTTTAAAAAGGCTTTTTTAGAATGCGGACTTTCATGTCAGCAACTAAACGTTTTCGCGCAGGCGTCCTCTTTGGGGACGAGGTCAAAGAACTTCTTGATTATGCCAAGGCAAATGAATTTGCGTTACCGGCAGTTAATTGTATCAGCACCAGCACGGTGAATGCTACTTTGGCGGCGGCAAGAGAGGTGAATTCGCCGACGATGGTGCAATTTTCTAATGGTGGAGCACATTTTTTTATTGGAAAGGGAATAACGAAGGAGGGGATGCAGGGCTCTATTTTGGGAGGCATTGCGGCGGCGCATTATGTGGATGCGGCGGCAAAGGCCTATGGCGTCCCTGTTATTTTAAATACGGATCACTGTGCAAAAAAATTGCTTCCTTGGGTTGATGGGATGTTGACGGCGGCTGAGGAGCAATTTGCTAAAACGGGTAAACCGCTCTATAGTTCGCATATGCTGGATCTGTCGGAGGAGCCGCTTGCCGAGAATTTGGAAATTTGCGCACGCTATCTCGAACGCATGAGTAAAATGGGGATGACCCTAGAAATCGAACTCGGAGTCACCGGTGGCGAGGAAGACGGTGTGGATAATACCGATGTTGACCAAACAAAGCTTTACACGCAGCCGGAAGAGGTGGCGGAGGCTTACCAAGTGCTTTCCAAAATCAGCCCGAATTTTACAATTGCAGCGGCTTTTGGAAATGTGCATGGGGTTTACAAGCCGGGCAATGTGAAGTTGACGCCGAAAATTTTGAAAAATTCTCAGGATTACATTGAGAAAAATTTGGGCGTGGGTAGCAAGCCAGTGAATTTTGTTTTTCACGGCGGCTCGGGATCTTCGCGTGAAGAAATCCGCGAGGCAATCGGATATGGTGCTGTAAAAATGAACCTCGATACCGATTTGCAGTGGGCATTTTGGGATGGTATCCGTGTGTATGAAGCGAAGAATCACGATTACTTACAAGGCCAAATCGGTAATCCGACGGGTGCCGACGCGCCGAATAAAAAAATCTATGACCCGCGTGTTTGGTTGGGAGCCGGGGAGGATTCTTTTACGAACCGCTTGAAGGTTTCGTTTGAGGACTTGAATTGTCTGAACCGTAACGCTTGATGTGTTCTGATCGGACGGATCTGTCGGATTAGACGGATCTGTCGGATCTAAATAGGACTACCGGGTCTTCGGGCCATGCGTGCTTGGGGTAGCGGCGTTGGAGATTTTTTTTGATTTCTGGATAATGTTCTTTCCAAAAGCGTGGGATGTCGTCGGTGATTTGGATGGGGCGTTGATTGGGAGCTAGAATTTCCACGAGAATGGGGATTTTGCCAAATCCGATACGGAGCCTTTCGGTGATGCCGAAGAGCTGCTGGATGGTAGCTGCGAGGATGGGACCGCGTGGCTCGTAGCGGAGACGCAGAGCGCGACCGGATGGTAAGGAGATTTTTTCCGGTGCGAACTGTTGGCAAAAATCCCATTGGGCGGAGGTGCACCAGTTTTTGATGATAGGGAGGACTGGTTTATTTTTTAGCTCGCGGAAGGAGGTGGAGCCTTCGCAAATTTGCGTGAGAAGGAGTATGGTATCTTCGTTTTCAATGGGAAGAAGGCCGAAATTTTTATCGGTATTTTTGGCCGTGAAATTGATGCGTTCGATGATTTGATCGACATTTTGGTTCCACATAGGCGGAAGGGTCTTTTGTTCAATCAGTGCATGGGCGAGGGCTTCTGCACTGGCTGTATCGGCCGGGGCCGGGCGGTCTGTGCTGTGGAGAACGAGGTCGCGGTAGCGTTGTTCGCTGCGCTCGATGATGCGTTTGCTGCTAATGTCAAAACAGCGGGTTGAGATTTCTCGAAATTGTTTTGGAAAAAGTTCGCGGAGCCAAGATTCTTGGACCTCGGCGGCGAGAGAGAGAACGGTTTCGGTGCTGCCACGTCCGTGTCCGATTTCGTTGAGATTAGCGACGACGATGAGTTCGCTGTCGCGGGCAAGGCTGTCGCGGCTGAGGGTGCCACGGCGTCCGTGGACAAGCTCATAAATGTAATTTCCGGCACTGCGACGTCGGGCGACTTGATCGGCAAAGCCTACGAGGAGGCATTTTGAGATGGCTTCATCGGAGGTGGGTTTGAGAGGTTTTTTGGGGGTAGTCGGTAATAATTTTTCTTGTTTGGCGATATTTAAAAATTGTTGAAAGAGTCGATCTACTTGGCGTGCAGCTTCTGCGTGGATGCCGAGAGGTTGGCAAATCGAGATTTCGAAATGGCTCTTTTTTGCGATTGTAAATGCGTGAGTGAGGCGTTGAAAATCTGACTTGCTGTTGTCTAGAAGGTCATTGTGCGTTGGAGGAGATTTGTGTTTTCCCTTGGAGCGGGGGAGTAGTTGGCGAGATTGGGTAAGGGCGGCGAGGAGTGCTGCTTCGGGGATGCAGTCGAGTTCCTTTGCGGCGAGTAGCATGCGGGCGTAGCGGGGGTGTAGTGGAAAGGAGAGCATTCGTGTGCCGAGTGGAGTGATTGCGGCATTTTCGTCGATGGCATCGAGGTCGGTAAGTAGTGCTTCGGCTCGGTCGAGAGCCGTGGTATCGGGTTTTTCAAACCAATGAAAGTTGGTAAGATTTGTGAATCCAGCAGCTTTTAGGGAAAGAATCACTTCGCAGAGATCTTTACGCTTGATTTCGGGTAGTTCTTGGGCGGGGAGGCGTTCGTGCTCGTATTTTGTCCATAGACGGATAGCGCGTCCGGGGCGGGTGCGTCCGGCACGTCCGGCACGCTGCTCGGCGGCGGAGCGGCTTATTTTTTCAATAAGTAAAGTGTCGATACCGCGGCGGGGATCGAAGCGAGCGATGCGTGCCAAGCCACTATCGATGACGAGGCTGACGCCATCGATGGTGAGGGAGGTTTCGGCAACATTTGTGGAAACGATGACTCGGCGGGTGCTATCGTTTTGGGAGAAAAGGGCTTGATCTTGATCTCTGTGAGTCATTTCTCCATGTAAGGAGAAAATAGGGATGTTGCCGCCGAGGCTTCTTCGGATGGCTTGAATGCTTCGTTGAATTTCATAAGCACCGGGCATGAAGATGAGGGCGTGTCCTTCGCTGGTGGACCAAACGGAGCGGAGTGTTTTGGCTGCTATTTCCCAGATGGGCTCTTCGTTGTTTCGGCGATCAAGGTAGTCTATTTGGACGGGGTAGCTGCGGCCTTGTGATTCAATTAGGCAATGTTCACCGAGGTAATTTGAAAAATCAATACCATCGAGCGTAGCTGACATGATGAGGATTTTGAGGTCAGGGCGTGAGCGGTTTTGTAGATTGAGTGCGAGGGAGAGTGAGATGTCACTGTAAAGGTGACGTTCATGAAATTCGTCGAAGAGAATGGCGGAAACATTGTGGAGCGATGGGTTTTTTTGCATCTGCCGGAGGAGGATTCCTTCGGTGAGAAAAAGAATACGCGTGGACGGTCCGGCTAGGCGTTCGAAGCGAATTTGGTAGCCTACCTCATCCCCAAGTTGGGAATTGCGTTCGTGTGCGACTCTGGTGGCAAGAAGGCGCGTGGGGAGGCGACGAGGTTGGAGAACGATGATCGTTCCGGTGAGTTGAGGACAGTCGTCGATGAGGAATTGGGGGATTTGTGTGGATTTGCCGGAGCCCGTGGGAGCTTTTAGGACGATACGATTGTGCTTTTTTAGTGCTTGGGAAATTTCAGAACGCAGATCTTCGATGGGAAGTTTGCTGAGTTTTTTCGGAGAGTTTGACATGCAGGATTTGTCGGCAGTGTGAGTTTTTTATCTTGGAAACTCAAGGTTTGTAGATGAAATGTGGCTGGTGCAGTTTTGAGGAATGTGTTAGCTTGAGGAGATGCTTTTTTCGCGACAATTGGAAAAACTTAAAAAAACTTTGCAGGTAAAATATTGTTTGCTGCTTTTTGTTTTTTTGGAGTTTTTTAGTTTGGTGAGTATCGCGGGGGAAGTGACTCTTAGTGAAGACGCACGTGCTGCGGCACCGGTGGCTTGGGCACTCAGTTTGCCAACTTCAGCGGAGTTTTTTGTCGCGGTTTCTAAGCAGGAGCGTCCTAATTGGAGTCTTGCGCAGCGTGCGGAGATTGATAATCGCGTGACGGATCGTTCGCAGATTGCCTTGAGCCTTGGGGTGCTGTTTTCGGACGCTTATTTGGCGATTGAGAAGCAAGATGGTCAGATGGTAAAAAACATTACCAGAGATATTGTGAGCCAAGCGGAGAAGCTGCATGCATCGGAGGGTTTAAGGGCGCGGGAGCGGAATATAAATACCTTTACGGAGCGAAATAACTGGAATGTTTTGAGGGCTGAAGTCGATGCGACACAAAATGAAATCGTGATGCTTTTGCAATCGCAAAATGATCAGAATCTTGTTCCGCTCATTCGGGTTGGCGAATGGCTGCGGACTTTAAATACTTTTGCGACGCTTCAGAAAAAAAGTTTGCAACCGAATTCGCTATCTTGGCTATTACAGAAATCGCTTATAGAATCTCAGCTAAATTTGATTTCGGAATTGCCTCAAAAAGATACTCCAAATCAGTGGCGTGTTGCGGTGATTGCGGCCTTAGAGGAAGTTTTAAATGCAAGCTCGTCTTTAAATTTGCCACCGCTTTTGTCGGTCACGCCGGACCAGTTGGATTTGATTTTAAAAAGCACATCGGATGTGCTTGCGGTGATCGGTGCTGTTGCGGAGCAGCCGGAGCTGTCGCCAAAGAATGTAGGGGATGAGCCTACGGCTACGCCTACCGCACCCGTTGGGGATATGGCGAGCCCTACTCCAAGTTCGGAGCCGAGCGGAGTGCCGGAAACCTGATTTATTACTATGCAGTTTTTTTTCATTTTATTAGCGACTTTAGCTCTCTCTGCGACACCTCCTAATGAGGATCAGGTGCGTGCTCGAAAGGCTGCAATAGGTCTTGCTTCGGCTTTAAAAAATGAGGGATTCAAAGCGCGAGATGGTGTTTTTTACGGTGACTTGGTTCATGAGCGGGCGCAGGTTTTTTCGGTTTATTTATTTGAGGGAAGTATTTATTGGTTTTGCGCGGCATCGGCCGACCCGTTGGGAAAAATTCAAATTCGTCTTTTTGATGAGGGGGGAGCTTTGCTTCCTGTGCGTAATTATGAAGCGGAGGCTCTTGCGGCCTGCGGGGTTCAGCCCAAAAAGAGTGGACTTTATTATTTAAAAGTTTCGGGAGATTTGCCTGAATCTGCAAAGACAATTCCATTTGCCGTAGTTTACTCGTTTAAATAACCCCTTATTTTCAACAAACTTCACAATGACGCTTACCCGCACGACTGAAAAACTTTCCGGAGATTCTATTCATCATTTTTCTGTGTTTTTACACAACAAAGTTGGTGCCCTTCTTGAAATCGTAAAACTACTCAATCGGCATGATATTGTTGTGCTTGCACTCAGTATTTTAGATTCTTCGGAAAGTTCAATTGGGCGTATTATCGTTACGGATCCCGAGGCGACACGTCGGCTTTTTGATGAGCATGATATTCCCTACAGTGTTTGCGAAATCATGGTGGTCGAAATGCCGGAAGGAGCCGCCGAATTATCGAAAGTCTTAGCCGCTTTGTTGATGGCGGAGGTGAATGTTTACTTTAGTTACCCGTTGCTGACGCGCCCACGTGGTCAATCGGCACTCGCGTTGCATCTAGATGATTTGGAATGTGCTAGTAGCGTTTTGCGAGGCGAGGGCTTTCGCCTTTTGACTCAGGACGATATTTCGCGCTGAGAGTTTATCTGAGGTGAAGCCCGTGTTTTTTATTTTGGCGGGAAATAATGAAATCCTACGGAGGCTAGTCCCAGAAAAATAAAAAATCCAACCACGTCGGTCACTGTGGTCAGCATGATCGATGAAGCCAAAGCCGGGTCGATCTTTAAGGTTTTTAGACCAATGGGAATCAAAACTCCCGAGGCGGCGGCGGCTAACATATTTAATAAAAGTGCCAAATAGGCAATGATTCCAAGCGTAAGGTCGCCACGCCACAGCCAGCCCACAATACCGACGGCTAGCCCCGTAGCAAGTCCCGTGCAGAGTCCGACAAGCAGCTCTTTAGCGAGAATGCGCCTTTTTTGTCGGCCTTCGATACCGCCGAGTGCCATTGAGCGGACCATGATGGTGAGTGTCTGGGTTCCTGCATTGCCACCTTGTCCGGCGATGATTGGTAGGAAGACGGCGAGCACGGCATATTTTGCAATGGTGGGTTCAAAGATGGACACGACCCAGCCGGCGAGCACTGCGGTTGCAAGGTTCACATAGAGCCAAGGAAGGCGATTTTTTAAAGAAATTTTCCACGGCGTATCGAGCATTTCTTCCCCAGACAGACCGATCATTCGCTGCATATCTTCAGTGGCCTCTTCCTCGAGAACATCAATCGCATCTTCACTGGTGATAACCCCGCAAAGTCTTTGAAAATCATCAACGACGGGGATGACCGAAAAACGGTGATCGCGAAAAAGCGTGGCAATATCCTCCTGATCTGCATGGACGGATGCACTCCGAACTTGGGAAATCATCACATCGCCGATCTTTCGATTTGACGATGAAAGAACGAGGTCACGCACCCGCAGCACACCCCGCAAACGCCCCTCTTTATCTACGACGTAAATGTAAAAAAGTCCCTCGTGCCCCGTTTGCTCTTGTTCGCGCAAAAAATTAATTGCCTCTTGAATCGTAAAGTCTTCCTGAACGGCAAGGAACTCGGGGTTCATGATACCCCCTGCCGAATCGTCGGGATAGCCTAAGATTTCTGTGATTTTATTAGCACTTTCCGAAGGTAGCTCGCGTAAAACTGCGTTTAATCTACCTGCCGGAATCTTTCCGAGGATGTCAGCCGCATCATCAAGCGGCATCTCGTCAACAATGCCCGAGACGCGGTGAAGCTGCATTTGCTCAAAAAGCTCAGCTTGCAGCGAGGGGTTAAACTCCATCAACACATTCGCCGATTGTGAGTCAGGAAGCATGCGCAGGACATCGCGAATGCCGTCAACTCCCAGATCGATCAATTGGTTTGCCACATCCCGCGGCTCTTCTTTTTTTAAAGTATCGATCCAAGCCGTATTCGACGGGATACGTTCTGCTAAATCAGGAATTTCAGGAGAGTCCGTAGGCATTCTATCAAATTTCTTGCTTGCCGAAAATTGTCAAGAATCTCGGTGTAAAATTATGTCTTTATTTGTAAAAACACAAGGGCACCGAATCTACAAAAAATGCCCTAAAAAAATCCGAACTTTAATCAAGTGGCTTGCGGCCTCCCCCAAGGGCGATCTTTCCAGAACCCGTAAAGAAAAGTGCCAGAGAAGCTAGTAGGTAGAAAAAGGGAAGCTCTATAGCCAGCCCACCTGTTTGGCCTAGGGTGAAAATTTCGCTGGAGTGAGCGAGGCTGATAGCCATTAGCATTGTGAAAGCGAGGAGCAAAGCGGCTGGGCGTGTCGCAAAGCCGATGATAATCAAAATCGGCGCAACAATTTCACCGAGATAAACGCCATAAGCCATGATTTCAGGAAGCCCTTTTGAAGCAAGCATACCTTTCATGCCATCAAGACCTTTTATAAGTTTAGCAATCCCGTGGGGGAGCATGAGACCGCCAACAGCAAGTCGCAAAATAAGCAAGCCTAGATCCTTGCATAAAAATTTTTCAAATTTGTTGCAACACGCCGATTCATTTCCTGATTCTGTATTCATAGAGTTAAAAAATTTAAAGTAACTTGCTGGACCCTAACAAAGCTCGATTTGTTTAAAAGATTTTTTCGCCTTTAAAATTGAAAAAATTTTTAAAGCATCTAACAAAAAGCAACTTTTCAGAGTAGCCCTTGAATTTGTATTCTTGTGCTATGCCTGTTTTGGCCCAGATTTTTACTCATGCTCGAGATTTTAGCAATGCTGCTTTGGAGCTTCTCTTCCCCGCTCATTGCGCCTTGTGTAGGAGGGCGACGGGGGTAAATGTAAAAATCTGCCATCATTGTGAGAAAGAGCTTCCACGTATCTCCGGCACGCAGTGTGAGGTTTGCTCACACCCTTTTGCCAGCACACATTCCCATCTGATTTGTCCAAACTGTGTGGAACAAAATTTTGGCTTTGTGTGCTGTTTGGCACCGATGCAAGCTCATGGTCCCGTGCGAGAGCTGATCCATCGCTTCAAATATGCAAAATCACCTCATTTGGCAGAAGTAATCGCTTCGTGGATGCTTCCGCTTATCGACGATTCTCGTTTAAAAAACATCAAAATAGACGCCTTAGTGCCTGTTCCTCTCCACAAAAAACGTCTCCGCGAACGTGGCTATAATCAGGCCGAACTTTTGGCCAATCACCTCTCTGAAGCTTGGAAAATCCAACTTGTGCACGCCTTGCGCCGTTCTCGCAACACGGAGACGCAAACACATTTTGATCGGGCCAGACGCATGGAGAACTTGCGCAATGCCTTCGACTTCGTTCACAATGAGCCATCTACTAAAAAAAACCTTATGCTCATCGACGATGTTTTCACCACAGGCTCCACGCTTAATGAGTGCGCCCACACGCTTCTTCAAAATGGTGTTGCTGGTGTCTGGGCAATGACCGCCGCACGCGCTTAAAAAAAACAACCCTTCAAATAAAGTTTCTCCGATATGGCTATTTTTAAAAAACCCGTTCTATCCTCACTGACCAAACGCAAACGTGAAATGCCCGAAGGTCTTTGGATAAAATGCCCATCCTGCCACGAACTCATCCACACCATCGCTCTCGAAGAAAACAATCGCGTTTGCCCAAAATGCGACCATCACTTTTCTCTCGGAGGCAAAGCTCGCATCGACCTCCTCGTCGATCCCGGCAGCTTTGAGGAGCACGACGCCAACCTCATCTCACTCGACCCGCTAAAGTTTACCGGCGTCTCCACCTACGAAGACCGCTTAAAAAACTACCGCGAAAAAACCGGCCTCAAAGACGCTGTCATCAGCGGCCAAGCAAAAATCCTTGAGCACCCCGTCGGCATCGCCGTTATGGATTTTTCCTTCCTCGCCGCGACGATGGGCTCCGTAGTTGGCGAAAAAATCACCCGTATCATCGAGCATAGCACTACGAAAAAACAGGCCGTCATCATTGTCTGCGCCTCGGGTGGTGCACGTATGTATGAGAGCATGCTTAGCCTCATGCAAATGGCAAAAACCAGCGGCGCACTGGCTCGCCACAGCAAAGCCGGTCTCCCCTACATCTCCGTCCTTACTAACCCAACAACCGCCGGCGTGATGGCTAGCTTCGCTTCCCTTGGTGATCTAAATATTGCTGAACCTAAGAGTATGATTGGTTTTGCCGGTCCACGAGTCATCCGAGAAACGACGCACCAAAACTTGCCGCCCGGATTCCAAACGGCCGAGTTTCTCGAATCCCACGGATTGATCGACCACATCGTTCACCGCTCAAAAATGCGTGGCTTCCTCGGGAGTACCCTCAATTATCTCGCCCCAAGTGGGAAAAAATAATTTTTTCAACCAGTGAATTACGACGAAGCCATCGAGTGGCTTTACCGATCTCAATGGTTCGGGATCAAGCTTGGCCTCGACGAGACCACAAAGCTCCTCGACCATTTAGGCAAGCCCCAAAATCGCTACCCGAGCATTCACGTAGCAGGCACAAATGGCAAAGGCTCCGTCTGCGCTTTTTCCTCACAAATCCTGCGCCGCCGTTTCTCGAAAGTCGCTCTTTTTACGTCGCCGCACCTCGTCGATTTTCGCGAACGCATGACCCTAAATGGCAAATGGGCCGACACACAACACATCGCTGACATCCTTACTCGAATTCGAAAAATCGCCGAATCTGAAAACGCAAATTTTACTTTTTTTAAAATCACCACCGCGCTCGCCTTCACCCTTTTTGCCGAAAACGAAGTTGACATAGCTGTGATCGAAACCGGTATGGGCGGAGCCCTCGATTGCACAAATGTTCTTGCGCCCCGCGCCTCCGCTATCACCACCGTCTCCTACGATCACATGCAGTGGCTGGGCAGCGACATTGCCTCCATCGCCCGCGAAAAAGCAGGCATTATAAAATCAAAAACCCCAATTTTTACAACGGTCGAAGACCCGGTTGCGCTTGATGTCATTAAAAAACAAGCCGTCAGAATGCAGGCACCTTTTCAAAAAATTTCTGCGCCCTACGAGGACGGGCCGATTGGCCTTGCCGGAGAACATCAGGCCTGGAATGCAGCCCTCGCCGTCGCGCTATGCCGAAACATCGAGCCAAGTTTTCAACAGCTCCCGGAGTCCGCCATTTCTGAAGCGATAGCCGCTACGACTTGGCCGGGACGCTTTCAAAAAATATTTTTTTCCGAAGGTGAGGGGACTTTGATTCTCGATGGAGCACACAACCCATCGGCCATATGCCGACTTGTGAAAACATGGAAATCACAGTTTGGAAACCGCCGTGCAAATATCATTTTCGGCAGTCTCGCAGATAAAAAATGGGAAGAAAATATCCGCCTTCTAGGCGAGATTGCGGAGCGATTTTATTTTGTGCCTGTTCGGAGTCCACGCAGTCTTTCGTCCCAAGAGCTTCTTGAAAAAACAAAAAAAATTTCCGGCGCGGCGACCTCCCTGGCCGAGGCATTAAAGCACGCACGGCAGAGCAAAACACCCTATCTTCTGACAGGTTCTCTTTTTCTCGTCGGCGAGGCTTTGTCTATTCTGAAAAAATCGGAGCCACCCCTCGACTCCACGCAATAAGGCGTAAAAAACGAGTTTTACAAATCACCATGCCGTCCAGCCACCATCCACGACACCATGCCATACATGCTCGAGAAAAAAACAAGACTACCCCGCCGCCCCTCGACTTTCATTTTCTCCGCCACTTCTCGGGCCAAAAGAAAACCTGCCGTCAAGGTTCCATCCATTGACCAGCGAAAATCTTCGATTGCCGTTTCGGTGATTTTTTTTCCTGCCGACGGGGGATTTAGCAAATTCACAAGCCCGTCCGGCACACCATGTCTCGCCGTGAGTTCCGCGACCCGTTTGGGAATGGCTTCGAGATCGAATAGGTCAAAATCTTCCGCCGTCGTATGCGATAGATTTTCAGCATTCACCAATTTGGAAGCAAAACCGGGACGGTCCGCGCAGAGCGTCTTTGCGCCAGCGGTGTCCAGTGCTCGTGTGATTGCTGATCCTAAGTAACCCGCCCCGCCGAGGACCCAGATGTGTTTGTCTTTTAGATCGTTCACTTAAATTTAGTGTGCTGTGAATCCGCCGTCCACAGGGAGGTTGACTCCGGTGATATAGGCCGCTGCATCGCTTAGTAAAAAGACGACCGCCCCGCCCAGATCGCTCTCATTCCCCATTCGTTTCAGAAAAGTATTTTCACAATATCGGCTCAAAAAGGGCTCGGGTTGCTCATTTAAAAAACCGCCCGGAGAGAGGCAATTTACCCGCACGCCACGAGAGCCGAGGTGCGCTGCGTAAAAACGCGTCAGGTTTATCATCCCGCCTTTGTTAAAATAGTAATCCGGCACGCCCGTTCCCATATCCGTCCCCTCGTAAAGATGCAGGCTCGGCCCTGTCATTCCATAAATAGAGCCGATATTTACAATGCTGCCACGGCCAGCCTCCGCCATCGCTTCACCGAAGTATTGGTGCATCATGTAAATTCCCGTAGCGTTTATATCGAGTGATTTTCGCCATCCCTGCACGTCGCCCGAGCCTTTGGTCATCGTGCGGGCTACGGCATTATTTACGACGCCATCAATCCGTTCATGCTCTTCGAGAATGCGTTTACGTAAGGACAAAATCGACTCTTCGTCGCCTTGATCGAGAGTTTCAGCCGTGGCGGTTTGGCCTTTGTCACGAATTGCGGCAGCAACGCGTTCGCAGGCATCGCGATTGCGCGAAGCAATGATGAGGCGTGCCCCGGCAGCCGCCAAATCATAGGAAAGTCCACTCCCGTAAAGCCCCGCTCCACCAGTCAATAAAATCACTCTGTCTTTTAAATTAAAACGTTCAAACATGATAAAAACGATTTTATAATCTCTTTTAAAGCGTATAAAAAATGCTTTTAATTGATAAAAACGATTTTTCTGTGATGGAAGTGATTTTTACTTCATTCGGGAAGTTCACGTATATAAGAAAAAAACATCGGTTTTTATGCCACAACATAGCAATATTCCAAGGTTCGAGGCAGCGAACGAATCTGAGTTTTTTAAGCATAGCTCAAGGAACTCCTATCCATCTCGGAGAGGATATTAAAACGAGAAAAAGCTGTATTAAATAAGGAAGGCAGGAAGGCAGAAAAAGAAAGCTAGGACCTTTAAAATGAAAAATCCTATCAAGAATAAACTTCCTGCTTTCCTTATTTAAAAAACTTCTTACCGACGGGTAGGACGTTGCCGCTATACATGCACTTTCCCGACGAGCCTGCCTTTGTCCGTTTTGGGGGGCTATGGGATGATAGTGATTACCCTCTTTCTCTATCATACACACGAACTTTTCGGATAAAGTTAATCCTCAGAAAGACTTTCACCCCGTGTTTCGGCGATGTATTCATTGACGGCTCGGGTTATTTCTCCAGCCAAATCGGCTCGTGTTTTTGCAAAGGCAGGTTTAAACCAAGGGGATAGGCCCACAAGGTCGTGAAAGACAAGGACTTGTCCGTCGCAACCCCGACCACTTCCGATGCCAATTGTCGGGATTTCCAGTCGCTCAGATATTTCTTTTGCCAGAGGAGGGGAGACGAGTTCTAGCACAATGGCTTGGGCTCCAGCCTCTTCCAGATCGAGAGCTTGACGTTTCAGGTCTTCGGCTTCGGCTGATTCTCTACCCTTGATACGGTATTTTCCACCTTCTTCCTTAATTCGCTGGGGGAGCATCCCTAGGTGGCCCATTACCGAAATTCCTTGTTGCGTGAGTTCCCTGACTTGCTCCAAAACCGAATCGCCCCCCTCTAGCTTTATGGCACCGGCTCCCGCTTCCACGAGTGCTCGTGCAGCGGCGATGGCTGTTTCCGGCGTCTCATATGTTTTATAGGGGAGGTCCGAAACAACAGGTGTTTTTTTTGCACCACGGGCCACAGCGCGGGTGTGCGAAAGCATGTCTTCTAGCGTCACTTGAGTTGTGTCACTATGTCCCAGTTCGACCATGCCAAGAGAATCGCCAACGAGAATGAAATCCAGCGCCAAATCATCCAAAATGCGTGCTACGGGATAACTGTAAGCTGTCAGGGAAACAAAGTGATGATCCCAGCGTTTACGGTCTCGAAAAGAGGATATTTTCATTTATGTAAAAATCGTAAAAATATTTTTTATTTGTTGTTTGTAAATTGTTTATATAATTCTAAAACTGTTATATTTTGTTCCGGCAGGATACGTTTTGGATCGACTTGGCTTAAGGGTAACAAAACGAAGAATCGTTCAAAAATTCTTGGATGTGGCAGGTCGAGGCGTTGGGAGGACAGAGTCAAATTGTCGTAGTAAAGTAAGTCGAGGTCGATATTTCTCGGAGCATTTTTTAGGCGATTTTTTGGGCGGCCAAAATCAGTTTCGATAGTTTGGAGAGCGTCTAAAAGAGAGAGTGGTGAGAGGGTGGTATCGAATACCGAAACGGCGTTTAAGAAAGGTGGAGAACCTTCGGGGCAGTTTATGGGTTGGCTTTCTAGGATTTCTGAGATGCGGAAGGGGTAACTTGTTTTGGTGTCTGTTTTAGCTAAAAGGCGCAGGCGTTCCGCAGCAGCTTCAATTTGGGCTTTGCGGTCACCCAAATTTGCTCCCATTCCGATACCGACTTCAGGCATGAGGTTTGATTTCTTAGTTTTTGAGCCCTAGGACATCCTGCATGTCATAGAGGCCGGGGGCTTGGTTTACCGACCATACGGCGGCACGCAGGGCACCGCGAGCAAAAGTGTTTCGCGAGCTTGCCTTGTGGGTCAACTCTAGGCGTTCGCCCTCAGTTGCGTAGATAACGGTATGATCTCCAACGACATCACCACCACGCATGGAATGAATTCCGATTTCTTTTTTCGTGCGTTCTCCGACCATACCTTCGCGTCCGTGACGACAATCTTTTTCGTAGTTTAGTCCACGTGTTTCGGTCAGAATTTCTGCCAGACGCCGAGCGGTTCCGCTGGGAGCGTCTTTTTTCAGGCGGTGGTGCATTTCGACAACCTCTAGGTCAAAATCTTCGCCGAGAGCCTCCGTCGCCTTTTGGGTGAGCCAAAAAAGGGTGTTCACACCCACGCTAAAGTTCGGTGCGAAGACAATAGGGATACTTTTGCTCGCTGCGGCAATCTCTTGACGAACCGTAGCGTCCTGCCCGGTAGTTCCTATTACCAAGGGTTTTTTGGCGGCCAGCATTGTTTTTATAAGCGAGCTGCTTGCGGAGGCATGGGTGAAGTCGATTAGTGCATCAGTTGACTCCGTAAAAGACGTAATATCATCCCCTACATCAAGAGTTGCAACTACTTCTAAATTTTCAAAATCTTTTGCGCTTTCGATGAGAGCTTGGCCCATGCGTCCGCGTGCTCCATTGATGATGACTTTTACAGGCATATATTTATATATAAATTTTTATGATAATGCATTAAGGATGCCGTCTAGAGTGGTCGCGCTTGTAGCGGAAAGCGGGCAGAGTGGCAGACGAACTTCTGGATCGAGCCAACCGTGTTTGGCCATAGCGTATTTGACAGGCACGGGATTGGGTTCGATGAAGAGGTTTTTGAATAAAGGATAATAACGTGCGTGGAGTTCGGCGGAGCGTGCGTGGTTGCCTTGTAAATAGGAATTTACAAGCTCGGAAACTGCTGCCGGAATCAGATTTGAAGCTACGCTGATAACCCCTTTGGCTCCAACGCTTAAGAAAGGGAGAGTAAGGGAGTCGTCGCCCGAGAGAAGGGTCACGTCTTCAGGCAGCAGGCTTTTGAGGAGGCTGACGCGCTCGACCGATCCACCGGCTTCTTTAATGGTGCGGATATTTGGACAAGCCTCGACGAGGCGCAGGCAGGTTTCGGCTCCGATTTCGATGACGCAGCGACCCGGGATGTTGTAGAGGATTAGAGGTATATCTACTTGATCTGCAATGGTTTTGTAATGTAGAAAAAGGCCTTCCTGTGAGGGCTTGTTATAGTAGGGAGCTACGAGCAGGGCGGCGTCGGCTCCGGCGTCACGTGCTTCTTTGGTCAGAGAAATGGCCTCGGCGGTCGAGTTTGAACCCGTTCCGGCGATGACTTTGCAGCGTTTGGCGGCAACTTCGATGGCTAGGCGGATGACTTCGTGATGTTCGTCGTGGCTGAGAGTGGGGGATTCGCCGGTGGTTCCGACGGGCACGATGCCGTTTACGCCTCCCGCGATCTGGCGTTCAATGAGTTCGGCGAAGGCTTTTTTGTCAAATTCTCCATTGCGAAATGGAGTTACTAATGCTGTGTAAGTTCCTTCAAATGACATGGTTGGAAGTTTGTTAGTGTTCAGTTTTCAGTGTTTAGAGGTGTTAGAGCTCGATTTTGCCTTCGAAGACGAAGTCGGCCGGGCCTTGTAGGGTTACGTTTTGGAAGGTTGCGTTGTCGAGAGGCTCGAAGGATACACTTAGGGTTTCGCCGCCGCGCACATCGACTTGGATGGGAGAGGGGGTGTTTGTTCTTAAATGGTAACTGAGGGCTGTGGCGACGACGCCGGTGCCGCAGGCCAGGGTTTCTTCTTCGACACCGCGTTCGTAGGTGCGAACAACGAGGCTGCCGGGTGAGGAAATAGCGTAAAAATTTACATTAGTTCCTTTAGGAGCAAAGTGGTGGTGGTAGCGGATTTCAGAGCCGTTTTTTTGAATATCGAATTGTTGTAATTTTTCGTTATTTTCAATCAAAACGACTGCGTGGGGAACTCCGGTGTTGAGTGAGGCGATTTCGAGGGGGGTGTCCGCAATTTTTAAGAGAGTCGGGGGTTGCCAAGAATGGGGAGTGCCCATTGCTAACTCGACGCTTTGGTCGGCATGTAATTTTGCTCCGATGATGCCGGCTTGCGTTTCAAAGCTGAGTTTATCGGAGTTTTCAGAAGTTAGACGGGAGGCGAATCGTGCAAAGCAGCGTGCACCGTTTCCGCACATTTCGGCCTCGCCGCCGTCGCTATTGTAGTAGCGCATACGGAAGTCGGCGTTGGAAACTTTACAATCCTCTACCAGAAGAAGTCCGTCTGCTCCGATACCCCGATGGCGATCACAGAGCTTGGCAATTTGCTCCTTGCTGAGAGAAATACTGCCGGAGCGGTTGTCGAGCATGATGAAATCATTTCCGGCACCGTTCATTTTGGTGAAATTGAGTAACATGAGATTAGAAAATAGAGCGGGATACTGGGCGAGGTCAAGAAGACTGCGTCTAGTGAGTTGTTTTGCCCACGGGATCGTCGAGATTGATGATTGCTTCCACGGCGACAGAATGGAACATCTGATCAGAAACAGCAAGCCGCAAGGTGTGTAGGCGTCCGGTTTTAGACCAAAAGAAAAAAGGTTTTAGGCGGCCTTAGCTTGATCTTTCATCGTCCGACGCGAATTATCCAGATCGCCATGCGGGAAAGAAATGAATTTTTTTAAAAAATTTCGTCCGGCAAGCGAGTCGATCTCAATCGACGGACGTTAATTAAGTATGAAAAAAACTGTATTCGTAATAAATACGCTGGCGGCAATCGGAAGTTTGTTCGTCCAGGTTTGCTCTGCTTATGGAAAAGGCTACGACCCGCTGGCCACTCCGGTTGGGAAAAGGCCTAGTGCTGTGGATTTTACCGTAAAGGACACCTCGCGGCAGCGCGACATTCCGATCCGAGTCTATTTGCCGGTCAGCAAGTCGGCGGCCCCCGTGCTTTTGTTCAGTCATGGACTTGGTGGGTCTCGCGAGGGCAATAGCTACCTTGGCGAACATTGGGCGGCTCGGGGATACGTGGCGGTATTTCTTCAGCACCCCGGAAGTGATACGACTGTGTGGAAAGACGAGGTTGCGAGTCGTCGGATGCAGGCTATGGGAGAGGCTGCGAATGGAAAAAATTTTCTGCTGCGTGTAAAAGATGTCCCTGCCGTCCTTGATCAGCTTGAGCGTTGGAATAAAACAGATGGCAACGTCTTGAAGGGGCGGCTTGATCTTAAAAAAGTTGGCATGTCGGGGCATTCGTTCGGTGCCGTGACTACGCAGGCGGTGAGCGGACAGGGGAGCGCATGGGGAGAAGGACGCTTTGCGGATCCGCGTATCGTTGCTGCACTCATTATGAGTCCCAGCAGCCCGAGACGTGGCTCGCCCGAAGCAGCTTTTGGAAAAGTTTCCCGGCCCTGGATGTTGATGACAGGCACGAACGATACGGCTCCGGTTGGCGATACGGATATGAATTCTCGTCTGGCGGTATTTCCTGCTTTACCTCCCGGCGGGAAATATGAATTGGTGCTTTTTGGAGCCGAGCATTCTGCTTTCACAGATCGTGCTTTGCCGGGTGATTCCAAGACAAGAAACCCAAAGCACCACCGCGTAATCCTCGCACTCAGCACGGCCTTTTGGGATGCGTATTTGCGAAAAGATCCCGCCGCCCGAGAATGGCTTGATGGGGCCGGCCCAGAAGCTCTGCTAGAAGAGCAGGACAGGTGGCAAAAGAAATAATCCTTGGATTACAAATTGCCCACTATTAAAAAAAGAGGTTATACACTCGGGACGTCTTTATGGAATATGTAACCATAACAAAAGAAAAAGGAACTTGTTTGAATGATCGCGGAATTCAAATGGATTTTGGTGACGGGCGATATGATAAGAGCGGGTTAGATAGAGAGGATGCGTCAGATTATATTTTTTCGTTTTTTTCAGGTTGCGGTTTTTTAGATTTAGGATTTGATAAAAGTGGTTATGAAATCGTGTTGGCTAATGAATTTATACCTGATTTTGCTGAATCGCACCATTTTTCAAGAAATCGTATGAGACTCCCTTTGCCTATAGAGGGATATCATCAGGGCAGCATTAGCGAGTTTTTTAAAGGCGACGCAGCAGATAAGCTAAGCAGTTG
>JBKEAD010000043.1:0-11679 GCA_047971915.1 Chthoniobacterales bacterium | reverse complement strand
TTCGACTTTTCGGCCCATGTCACTTCATTCCAGAATCCAACATGCTTCCCATTATGACGGCTCTCACCGATCCTCTGGCCAACTGGTTTCATTGAGGTCTATGTCCTCCACGTGGTTATGGGTTCTTCATCGGTTCGGTCCTTCACGGCTTCAAGATTTCCGGTTTCGAGTTTATACGGGTCTTTGACCCCCGGCTTGTTTTCCGCTACTATGACCTCTGCTGACTTCCCGCGGCATTTCCTCCGTGAGATCTCCCCAGGTAAGAACGCGTTGCTTCCCTGCACTGCCGCCAGATTTACCTCCACGACTGAACCGTTGGGCTTCGCTGTGTTGTGCCAGCTCGCCCCATCGTGTCGGCCTTCTATCTGGTTCTTGTTCATCGGCTAGCAGGTTTCGTCTAGCCTTCCTTCCCCCGGTCGGTTACCCTTCCGAAGTTGGCTTCAACTAGTGATTTTATTTTTATGTTTTCATGGTTTGGTTCTTTCACAGGGAACTCTCACCCCTTTTGCAGCGCGTCCATGCTGGGCGCACACAAGCGGGTGGACACCAACCGCCTACCCACCGTGAGTCGGAAGTTTCCGGGGGGTGCGGGTCCTACAAAATCTGCTGGTGTCTTTTGAGGAGGGGCGTTAGAAGGTGGGGAGCTTATGGATTTCCTTGCTCCACTTTCTTTGTTTGCCGCTTCGGTCGCTTCGAATCCGAGTGGCTTGTTTGAGCTGGCGATTGCGTTTTTGACCCTGACGGTTTTGGAGATCGTTTTGGGGATCGATAATATTATTTTTATATCGATTCTTGCTGGAAAGTTGCCGAAGGAGCAGCAGGCGCGGGCGCGTTTTGTCGGGCTTGCGTTGGCGATGATTACACGGGTGTTATTGCTCCTTTCGATCTCTTGGATGGCGCGGTTGACCGATCCGCTTTTTGAGGTTTTTTCGCATGGGGTGAGTGGTCGCGATCTGATTTTGATAGTGGGTGGTATTTTTCTGGTTTGGAAAAGCACGCATGAGATTCATAATAAACTGGAGGACGCGGCGGAGAGTCACGAGCCGAGCCGTGTGGGGATTACTTTTCGGTCGGTTATTATCCAGATTATTTTGTTGGATGTAGTTTTTTCGCTGGATTCGGTGATTACGGCGGTTGGGATGGTGAATAATATCTCGATCATGATTGCTGCGGTGGTGATTGCGGTGATTTTTATGATGTTTTTTGCAGGGCCGATTAGTGATTTTGTGGAGAGTCACCCGACGATTAAGATATTGGCGTTGAGTTTTCTGTTGTTGATTGGGGTTGCGTTGATCGCTGATGGCTGTGGGCAACATATTCCTAAGGGCTATATTTATTTTGCGATGGGTTTTTCCGTTTTTGTAGAGGTTTTGAATATACGGATGAAAAAATCTTCTGCAAAACCCGTCGAGCTGTATCAACAAAAGCCTTAGAGCCTGCCCGTCGGTAAGAAGTTTTTTAAATAGGGAAAGCAGGAAATTTACTCTCGATAGGCTGGGCAATGATGTTTTTTTTCCTGCCTTCCTGCTTTCCTTATTATCAATAGAGCTTTTCTCGTTTTTAATATCCTCTCCGAGATGGATAGGAGTTCCTTCAAGTAAGCTTAAAAAACTTGGATTCGTTCGCTACTCCGAACTTTGGGATATTGCTATGTGGCGACGTTGCCCTTGCAGTCGGTAGCTTTGGGAGGCTGTGTAAAAAATGTACCAAAATTGATGTTTTGTATTGCAATTATCACATGTGTGATATTTTATGTCGGGATGAAGCAGTCTATCCCCCCAAAAATGGTTACGATTTTACACGGTCGATTTTTTTTTATTTTGTTGCTGGTGCTTGGTGGTCTTTTTTGCGTGAAGCCTGCGTTGGCTTTGAGCGTGACGGATTTTACACCGGAAGAGAATAATATCTTTTCGACGTGGGGGGCCTATGGGGATCCGGTGGTTCGGAATACGGATCCGGCTTTTGAAGCATTGGGATTTGATTTGACGGGGCTGGCTTATTGGGAGGGTTTTAATACGAAGGTTCCGGCATTTATTTCTCCTGTTCATGCCGGGGGAGTTGGTCACGCCTCGGCACTGCCGACCAATTCGACGACGCCTATGTATTTTGTTCCTGAAAGCGGAGCTGCGTTTTCGATATTTACGCCTAACAACGTTGTTACAAAATTTATTCCGAGCGACGATCATGCGATCACGGCGATGACGCAGGCGCATATTTCGCCTGATGCGGGGATTACGACTTATGCTATTTTAGATCTTCCTTTGCCGAGTAATCATATTGGCAGGAGGGCTTTTGAGGTGGGGCATGGTGATGGCGATCCTTCCTTGAGTCCACGGATTGCGGATACGACGATTGTGACGGCTAATGATGGGAATTACCATTTCACAACGGATTTTAACGTGGCGCAGGTTCAGGGGGGAGATTCCAGTTTGCCGGTGATGGAGACCTGGGTGAATCCGCTTGGGATAGAGGAAATGACCTTTATCGGTGCGCATCACTACTCTGGAAATTTAAGCGATTTTTTTGGTAGCACGACAGCCATCGATGCCGGAAATGCCGTGATGATTTCGAGTGGATTTGCGTTTCGTCTGGTGGGCGATGCGGCGACGGAGTGGACGGGTGCTTCGTCTTCGAATTTTGCGACCGGTGGGAACTGGACGACGGGTGCACCAGCGACGACAGATTATGTGCTTTTTACGGGAACGGGGACGGCGCAGCGGACGGTTGATTTTGCCGGCGGGGCGGAGGAGATGCGGGGCTTGCAGTTCGGTGCTGGGACGGCGGCGGAGGGTTTTACTTTTCAAAATGGCACCTTGCAAATCGGTCGGGGAGGGATTCAAAACTACAGCGATGGCACCCAAGTGCTGGCGGGGGATTTGAATGTTCAATTGACGGATCACCAGTATTGGGATGCGGTAAATGGTGATATAAACGTGGCGTCGGATGTGGATTTGAATGGGAAGTTGCTGGTCGTGCAGGGGGATCAAAATACGACGCTTTCGGGTGTTTTGAGCGACTCGATCGGAACGGGTCCTGGTTTTACCAAGTATGGTTTGGGGCAGCTTGATTTGGAGGGTGCTGCGACGTATTCGGGTAAGACGTGGATTTATGGAGGTGTTGTGAATGTGACGGGTAGCGGTGCTTTGCCGACGGGAACAGATTTGGTAATTGCGGATAATGAGACGGCGAAGCTACAGCTCAATGGGAAATCGCTGACGGTTTCGAGCTTAAATTCGGTGGGCGGGCAGGGCGGGGCGCAGGGGACCGTGGATCTCGGAACGACGGGTGCTTTGACGATAGATCAGGCCAGTGGCGACTCAGTATTTTCGGGCCGTATCATCGGCGGGGCGAATGGGGCGACGAGTGTGCGCGTGCTGGGGCCGACGATGATCGGTAATGAAACGATTCTAAACGGCCCGTCGAGTTTCGAGGGGCAGATGGTGATCGAGCAGGGGAATGTTTATCTGAACCATGTGGAAACGACGGGTGCTACTGGTGCGGGGAATGAGACGGTGATTTTAAAAACCGATGCAGGCAGCACGCCGAATGTTCTACTCGGTGGGACCGGTATTAGTAATGAAACCTTTGTAATGGAGGCGCGGACGACAGGGGGAAGCGGCAATTTAACAAGTCAGGTAAATATTACTTCGCCGGATTTGACGTTGAGTGGTCCGATCGTTTTGAAACGTAATGTCGATAGTGCGAGCCGTGCGATTTACTGGCGGATCAATACGGTGAACTCGGCGGCCTTAACCGCGGAAGCACATTTTGGAGACATTACCGGAGAGCTTGCCGGCGGTGCAGTCGTGGGGACAAATTCGCTGACTTTTACTTTGTATCAAAATTCGACCTTTCACATGGATGGGGTGATCTCGGAGGGGAATCTGGGCAGGGCTCTCCCGGTGACCTATCAGGGACAAAGCACCGTAACGATCAATGCGGCCAATACCTACACGGGATCGACGACACTAGCTGCGCAAAAGACAATTGTGACGGCGGATTCACTCAGCGGCCAAGCAGGAGCTTTTGGAAATTCTGCGGGTGTGGTTTATGTGGGGCTGAACTGGGGTTCGGCTACCTATAAATATGAACTTTATGCGACGGATGGAGTAGAGATAGGGCGCGACCTGACAGTGCGTTCGACAAATGTGCAGGGGACGGTATTGGGAGCAGAAGATAATGCGACCGCACTTTATTCGGGTAACATTTCCATGCAAATTGCTGAGACGACACTGAGTGCGGGAAGCGGCAGCGAGGTGACCTTTAGCGGTGATCTTTCTGAAAGCGGAACGGCGGCGAAAATCGCCAAGGAGGGTGAAGGCAAAGTGATTTTGTCGGGAACAAATACGCATACGGGCGGCACAACGGTGACCGCAGGCACGCTGCAAGTGGACTCCAACGGAGCACTCGGCACGACGGGGGGTGTGGTAGTAAATGGAGGCTCGCTAATCGTTTCGACGGGAGCAGACGTTGCTAATAGTAACCTGCAGCTCAATGGCGGAAGTGCGGTGGTGAACGGAACGATTTCGGGGCTGGATTTCCAAAGCGGTGAATTGTCGGGAACCGGTGTGGTAAATGCGCCTCTCGCGCTGAACGACCTGAGCACGCAGACCTTGAGCCCAGGAAGCGGAGCACCGGCGAGCCTGACTCTGGGAGGAGACCAGACATGGACGGGCTTTAAATACCAATGGGAGCTGAGCGACTTTCTGGATGGCGGGCAAGCGGATATGCTGAATCTGACTGGTGCGTTAACATTAAGTGGAGATTACGAACTCGATGTGGTGTCGCTGATGGCAGGAAATACGGTTGGAGATGTCGGGAGCTTTAGCGAAGAGGCACGCAGTTGGAATATCCTGACGGCAGCTGGTGGGATTACGGGATTCGATCCGTCGGAATGGATGCTAAATTTGTCGCAGTTTACGGCAGCCGGTGGATGGGTCGGAGATTTCTCACTCGCCCAAGAAGGCAACTCGCTCGTGCTATATTACTCTCCTGTTCCCGAGCCAAATACGGCAGTCCTACTGGGTATCGGCGGGCTTTTACTGCTTTGCCGGAAACGTTTGTAATACAAAGTTTTAGCCCAACTCACCTACTGGGCGAGTCTGCTTTTTTGCTAAATTTGCTTTGTGTTTATGAACTCTAAACTTCGACGGCGTCGCCAAATTCGATGCGGAGATTTCGAGAAAGGCGGATAAGCTCGGGAGCAGGATGTTTTTTGACACCAATGACTTTTTCGAGGTCGATAAGCGTTACGCGACTCCGCTGAAGCGCAGTCATCATGCCTGTTTCGCCTTGTAGGATTCCGATGGTAGCGAGCTCGCCCATACGGCTGGCCAGCACGCGGTCGAAATGCGTGGGCACGCCGCCTCGCTGCACGTGGCCGAGGACGGTTTTTCGTGCTTCTTGGCTGAATTCATCGCCCCCGCGGCTATTTTTCATACGTTCGGCAAATTCATCTGCGGTGCAGACGCCCTCGGCGATGATAATGATGCTGTTTTTTTTGGTTTGCTCGTAGTGTTCACGTAGGCGGCGAACGATGCGGTCCATATTTGTGCGAAATTCGGGAACGACGGCGACTTCTGCACCACAACTAATGGCTGTGGTGAGGGCGAGGTAGCCGGAATTTCGCCCCATGACCTCTACTAAAAAACAGCGACGGTGGGAGCGAGCCGTGTCTTTGATGCGGTCGATCATGGTCATGATCGTGTTTGCTGCGGTATCGACTCCAATGGCCATTTCGGTTCCCCAAATGTCATTATCGATGCTGCCGGGGATGCCAATCGTGGGGAAACCGAGTTTGCAAAGCTCTACGGCACCACTTAGTGAGCCGTCGCCACCGATGACGATGAGGCCGCTGACACCATTTTCTCGCAAGATGGCGAGTGCTTCTTTGCGGCCTTCGTCGGTGTAGAAGCGTTTGCAGCGGCTGGTTTGCAAAAACGTACCCCCGCGGTCTAGGACGTTGGCCATTACTCCGTCGTTTAGTTCGATAAATTCTCGTGCAAAAATTCCGTCGTAGCCGTCGCTAATGCCGACGACCTCTTTTCCGTTGCTAATCGCCGTCCGATAGATGGCACGAATGGCCGGATTCATACCCGGAGAATCTCCTCCGGAAGTTAATACTGCAATTTTCCTAAGCATATAATTTTCCTGAATTGTCGGGTGCTTTCGTCTTTTAAAAGCATCCCCTTCCCAAAAATATGGGACTCTTACATAGTGGAAAAATCGGATGGCGAAAAGAAATTAAAAAAAACTTTGAACGAACTCTTTTGTCAGGGGTCTCTTTATATCGGTTAAGGTTGTGATTCGGGTCACTGCTAAATCAGTTTTTTCATTGTTTCTGGTTTGGCAATAGTGGCCCGAATCTTTTTTTGCCTTAATGGTGGCTCCGAAAAGCTACTTTCCACTGGATGTTTAGAGAAAAAACTTTAAAAAATAAAAATTTTCATTAAATTTATCCTAGCGAGAATTTGAACAACAATGAGAAAGGAAAATTTTTTCAAAGAAGATAAATTCAGTTGAGCCGGAGCGGTTTTTTACGCATAGTCCCCCCCGTGAGCGAAGCCCCAGATTCTAATACGAACGATACAGCAAATTCTCAGGTCATCTCTGTTCCGCAAGAAACACCCAAAGCAGCACTGGAGCATGTCGATCGCTATCTGATGATGGGCAAGGAGTCAGGCGCGTCGGATGTGCATTTGACCGTCGATATGTGTCCACTTTGGCGGCGACATGGCGTGCTGGGGCCGATTTGGCGACAGGCACCCGTTTTGACTGCGGAGGAGACAAAGGCACTGGCGATGGGTTTCCTTACCGATGAGCAGAAGGTGCAGCTAGAGGAGCGGGGGGATGTGGACTTTGCGTATGCAAATACGTTTGGGCGTTTTCGAACGAGTGTGGTTCGGCAGCGGATCGGATATGAGCTTGTTTTTCGTATCATCAATTCCGAATTACGGAGTATGGACGATCTGGGCCTGCCGGATACGTTACGTTTGCTGACCCAGTTTCAAAACGGGCTTGTGCTCGTGACGGGGTCGGTCGGCAGTGGTAAATCGACAACGCTGGCAGCCCTAGTGGATGAGGTCAATAAATCGCGTTCGGACCATATCATCACACTCGAAGATCCGATCGAATATCTTATCCAATCGCGGGGTTGTCAGGTTACACAGCGTGAGGTGCATACGCATACGAAAAGCTTTGCAGCAGCACTGCGCGGTGCTTTGCGTCAGGATCCGGATGTTATTATGGTGGGTGAGATGCGAGATTTGGAGACCATCTCTCTGGCAATCACGGCTTCGGAAACCGGTCACTTGGTGCTGGGAACGCTGCATACGAGTAATACAGCACGAACGCTGGACCGTGTGCTGGACGTGTTCCCGACCGATCAGCGCGATCAAATCCGCATCATGGTGAGTGAGTCGCTGCGTGGAATCGTATCGCAGCAGCTTGTGCCTCGCGCCGATGGGCAAGGTCGCGTGCTCGCGATGGAGGTGCTGACAAACTCACCCGCCGTGGCAAATCTGATTCGTGAGGGCAAGACGTATATGCTGCCCGGTATCATTCAGACGGGTCGGCGACAGGGGATGCAGCTAATGGATGACTCGCTGCAGGCACTCTTTAGCGAAGGGCTTATCTCTGCGGAGGAGGCCGTCTTCCGAGCTGAGCAAAAACCCGCCATGCGGCAATTTACCGGAACCGAATAAAAGAGGCCGGAATTTTTTAAACCCTTAAAAAAAAGAAAATTTTTTATGGCATACATCGATCAATTTTTTGAAGTTCTTGTGGAAGCAGGCGCATCCGACTTGCACTTAGCCGAGGGCCAGCCCCCGAAAATTCGGCAACATGGTGAGATTCGGGCCATTCGTGATGAGGCACTCACGAACGAAGAAATGTCTTACATGCTGAGTGAAATTTGTGGGCCGAGTCGTTGGGAACGTTTCGAGGAAAGCGGCGACCTCGACTTTGCTTATGAGATGAATGAAGATAGCCGTTTTCGTTGCAACTTTCTGAAGCAGGTGCATGGCTATGGGGCAGTTTTTCGTCTGATTCCGACTAAGATTGCAACCATTGATGAATTGAATGTGCCGCAAGTCATTAAAAAATTTGGCGAAATGCGCGGCGGTATTGTTCTAGTAACCGGACCGACCGGATCGGGTAAAAGCACGACGTTGGCAGCACTGATTGATTATATAAATACGAACTATTCGCGGCATATCATCACGATCGAAGAGCCGATCGAGTTTGTGCACCGCAATAAAAAAAGCGTCATTACCCAGCGCGAAGTTCCCGAGCACGCACCGGATTTCCCGTCCGGCTTGAAGGCCGCCTTGCGCGAGGATGCAGACATTGTGCTCGTGGGTGAGATGCGTGACCTTGAAACCATCTCTTTGGCTTTGACTGCTGCCGAAACCGGCCTGCTCGTCTTTGGAACTCTGCACACAAACAATGCGCGAAAGACGGTTGACCGTGTAATCGACGTCTTTCCTGCCGATCAGCAATCACAGGTTCGCACGATGCTTGCAGCCTCTCTGCGCGGTGTGGTCGCACAGTTGCTCATGAAAAAAGCCGACGGAGGCGGACGTGTGGCGGTAAATGAAATCCTTGTTTCTAACAGTGCCGTCTCTGCGATCATCCGCGAAGGCGCGACGCAAAAATTGCAAGATACCATTACGGGCGGACGCGCCGAAGGAATGCAATTCATGGACGACGCAATTTGGGAAAAACTCGTAGATGGCAGCGTCTCGGCCCACGAAGCCTTCATGAAAGCCATCGACAAATCTCGTTTCAAACCCTACCTGCCACCAGAAGAAGAGGCCCTAGCAAACTCCGTGGGTGGGGATTAAGCTAATACAAGTAAGTATGCTCGAGTTGTCCCGGTAAGTATCGATATAAATCCTGCTCAGGGCTCATCGCTTTTATCGTCGTCGTTGTCGGCTTTTGTTGATAGAGCTCGACGGGTTTTGTAGAAGATTTTTCACCCCAAAACGGATAGAAAACTTTTCGCCGGGGGGTCAGCCTTTTTATTTAATCACTTTCTTGCCAGACAATTGCCTCATTCTACGTATTGGCCGTGCATTTTTCTTATTCAAAATAATGTGGCACAGGCAATTCTGTCTGTGCTTGCGCAAAAAACGTCCTATACCTCACGGGGCAGAAACTGATAAAGGGTGTATCGTGAATCCACTTTTAAAAATCGCGCTCTACCTGCTGCTTGTCGGGCTGTGTGGTATCTTTATTTCTCCGCTGGCCTATTGGTTTATTCATTGGCTAATTGACATGGGTTTCACGCCGTTGGCCTTTTTGGAAAATTTCCCCTTTCACCGCTACTTTAGCCGGACCTTGCAGGTGGCGGCCATTGTTTTGGCACCGCTACTTGCGTGGTGGTTATCCATACGAACCCTCTCGCAACTTGGTCTGGAAAAAAATCTTCACAAACGGCGAGACTTGTTGGCCGGTCTAAATGCCGCTCTCATCCCCCTGACGCTTCTTGGGATCATTTACTTTGTTTTTGCTTTTTACCGATTTCAAAATGAACCGGAATTTACAAAGCTCTTCCGTATTCTCGGCACGGCTGCCGTGGTTGCTTGTTTGGAGGAGTTTTTCTTCCGTGGTGTTTTACTCGGCCTAGCCGTTCACTCTTTCGGAAAATTTAAGGGAGCACTTTTTTCGGCGGTGATTTTTGCAGTTGTTCATTTCTTGCGCCCCGCTCGCTTGCCCGATGCCGCGCCCGTAGATTGGGAGAGCGGGTGGTCACAGCTTCTTTCCTTTACGCATGGCCTCCCTGCTTTTTACTTACTCGTTTTCGGATTTGCCGCGCTGCTTCTTTCCGGTCTCATTCTCGCTTGGGCAACTTTAAAAACAAAATCACTTTTTTTGCCCATCGGCATCCATGCGGGCTGGGTCTTTGGACAACAAAGCCTGCAAGTGATCGGCAAACTCACAGCCTCTCCAAATACCGCAGAGCTTCCGTGGGTCGGCCCAAACCTCGTCAGCGGAGCCGTCCCGACAGGCTTGCTACCGCTCATAGCGATCGGCGCGACAGCCGTTATTTTATTTTTTTATCTGCGTAAATCCACTGAGTAAAAATAGCCTGTTACCAATTTTTCCCTTCACGACCGGATTAAAAAAGCAACCGCGACAGGGACAGCAACTGCCTTTTTACAGTGGTTTCTTACCCTTTGGTTAGTTTATCTGTACCTCAAGAAATCAGGAAAAGATGAGCGGAAAATAACTTGATCTTCATTCTTTTTATGCCAGTAACCTGTTTACTCCTATTTAGTTATGAGAACAACAACGATTACGGTTCCTTTTATCACCACTCTAATAACACTTGGCTTACTCCCAACGAGGACGATGGCGCAGACTGTCGGAAACTGGGATGTCGATCCATGGAATTACTCAACCACTGGTTCCATCACGACGTCAGCAGTTACTTCGGATGGTCCGGCATCCGTTGATTTAGTCGTTGACGGCACTTATCAAGTAACGGGTCAGGGAGGGTCTGCGGCTGATACCAATAGTGTCGTAGGTAATTCCGGCGGCGTTTTCTTATCTACATATAAATACTCGTGGATAATCGAACCTTCCGGGCCGAGTCTCGTTGATTTTACCACAAGTCGTAAGTTAAATTTTTCTCAAGCGATTGATTTTGGCTCGGCTGCGGATCAGTCGGTAGGCTTCGGTTTTTCAGATCCTAATAACAATGGCTTTGGCGTCTGGCTTGACAGTGCTCCCCATTTGGCTGCCGGCAAGCTGACCCTGTCGCTGGAAGGCGGTGCAGTCTTTGGAGCTTCCTCTCCCGTATCCGCTCCATCACTGGGAGTTTACACAATCACGGGCGGCGGAGCTGGTCAAAACTACATGGAACTTACTTGGGATCCGTTGTCAGGGAATAATGGTAAGATTTACTTCAATGACATCAATATCCTTGGCTCCGTGACCGGTATCGAAGCGGCTTACACAGGGGCAATCAACAGAGGCTTTGCCACTGCCGGAACGGATAACTTTACTCTCCAATACAACATTATGGGCAGCAAAGCCACTGTTGTCCCCGAACCGTCCGGTCTCCTTCTGTTGAGTCTCGGCGGTCTCGGTTTACTTGCCAGACGCAGAAAAAAAGAATGCTCTAGAGCTATCTAAAGTAAAAATAGCCTGTTACCAATTTTATTCGGTAGAAATGACTCTACCGAGTTTGTGAAAAGAGTGCCCGTAATTTTTATAGGATCGCTAGCATTCAGGTGCGTATAAAAAATCAACCTGACTTTAAAAACTAAAATATGAGCCTTATTTTTCTGGAATAGAGATTATGTAAGCTACCATTGTAGAGAAGAATAAAACTATAAGAATTAAAATTAGAATCTCTCCGTTTGGCCAGGGTGATTGTATATATGCCAGCAGAGTAAGGAAGAGAAGTATTCCTGAATTTATCATAACGCCGAGACACATTGAGCCTATACATCTAACTTTCAAATATCGAGGAGGCCAGTTGTTCATAAATAGCGTTATCTAAAGGTGCCTCTGGGGAATTTATCTCCAGAGGCAGGCTTTGTTAAATTTTTTGAAGGGCTTGTTTTTCTCTACTGGCAGGCTTCACATTCTTCGCCGTTTCGCATGGCTTCGATGCTGCAGGCTCGTTTTTCGGCTTCGGTGTATTCTTGTTTGCCGATGTTGGCTATGCTG
>JBKEAD010000102.1:0-3726 GCA_047971915.1 Chthoniobacterales bacterium | reverse complement strand
AGACCATGCCGTTAAATTCCTCAAAGGTCGGCATTACAGAACTGGCATTCAGAAAACCGTAGGAGAAGGCTTGAGGCGTGCACCAGGGAGCGATTTTGTCACGCCCGGCTTTTCGCACCATCAACATCTGATCCACGATGTCCTGAATCGGTCGCATGGTGCGCGTTCCATCCGGAAGAATGCTTGGGTCGGTATAGGGATGCGGCGAGAGGATATCTGCACATTCGGTATATAGTTCAGGGGAGCGTGTCACGATCAACACGGGATGGTAGGGATCGTGTTTTTTGATAAAGCGGTAGAGGTAGCCGAGATAAACAGGCGACACACCTCGGCACTCAGGCTCGTCATTGAGATAATAAAAGAGGCCGGTGGGATCCGAGCGGCGTTCCTCAATCCGCTTGAGCATGGCGTCATACATCTCTTGAGAGGGTTCTTCGTCGCGGGTTAGATTTTTGATCTCTTTGGGAAGAAGTCGCTCCGGTTGAGCCAACATCCATCCGTCGAGCGCATTCATGAATCGGCTCGATGCCTTCCAGCCATATTTTTGCTGGTTGGCTAAGCTCAGCGCATAGGGCATAGGAAATCCGCCCCCCATGAATCCGAGCACAAAGATAGGTCGGCCATTGACGACTAAGTTTAAGTTGCGATCTACATACACGACGCTTCCGGACGTTGGCGGAGGAAGCTTACGCAGGATGGTTTTTCCTTCCTCCACCGTTTTGCCGTTTTTGACGATTTGTAAGCGATAGGTGTTTTCGCCTTCATGGATCGCCGTCGAGGGAATACGGATTTCTGCTGTGCCCTCTGCTGAAAGAGGAAAACTTTCTTTCCATTCCTCGCCCAAGCTGACTTCCAGTCCGGCACCTGCTAGAGTGCTAGCTGCAAGTCGCACCTTCACTTCTGCCTTCGCTTCGGAGATGTTTTGTCCTGGAAAAATGCACCCTGCGTAAAATGGTTCTGAGAAGTTGACGCTGATCGGTTGGTAATCCGCGCGGAAAGTCATCCAGCGCTGGTGGATTCCTTTTCCATCCTTGTCCAAGATCGCGATATTCAGCTTTCCAGATCCCGCATCGTTCAAAAGCGCATCCTCAAATTCCAAAGTGGTTTTTCCCTTAGGAAAAGTAATCACTTTGCTTCCGAGATCTTGATTCCCTGTGAGCACGATCACCTTCGCATCTTCGACGCGTGAGCCGTCGTTGCGAATTTGTAAGGTTACTTTGGCAGAATACTTTTCCCCGTTTTTACCGAGGATTTCGAGTCCACCTCCTTCGACGAACACGTCAAACGCCGGATCTTTTTTAGGGAGTCCGGAAAGAACCCGGAAGTTATCGGGTTCATGAAATCGTTTTTTCAATGGAGACCAAGAGGTGTAGGTATAAGATCCTGAGTTCTCCTTAGTGTGCCGGGCACGAGTGATGTTGAATTTCCAATCGCTAGAAAAGTCTGCCGATGGTGTGCGATACAAAGCCTCATAGGGAATACGAATTTCTGCAGTCCAAGCAGATTTTCCACGCTCGACAGCAGCGTTCCAAGATCCTCCATATTCGCCTCCGGTTGTGTTGCCGCTTTCAATCCAATAAGAATTAGCTTTTCCGCCCCCGGCATTGACGGTGAATTGGTAATAGTCGGTTCCTTTTCCTTTGGGATCTATAAACACCTCGACGGTGTCGGATTTGAAAACCTCCATGGTAAAATCTCGCCCCGGTGTGGCTTGTAGTTCGTCCATCTTTGGATCTTCACATTCGATTCCCAGATAGAGTGCGTCCTTATCCGCAAACCAGCGAAAAGACGTCTTGATGGGCGGTGCTCCTGCACCATCTGCCCATTGTGCCAGCGGTTTGAAACCAGATTCTACGCGAGCATTTTTCCATGCATCTTCATTCAACTTTCCATCGATTTGAATGGATGCCTGCATGGTGCCGACAAGTGTCAGCATTGAGGAAAGGAGGGTAAACGAACGAGTCATCATTATTTTGAACTTCTTGGGTTAAGGTGAAATTGGACTCTGGGAGGATGCTTGTCTTTGGGAGCAATGCCGAAGCTCCCAAGTGTGATCAGTAAAAAGCCTAAAGGAATTTTTACGGATTCACCTCCCAGGCTTGTTCATTCCAAGTCATTAACGGTTGTGGGAAATTTCCGCCGAGAATCGTGGCTTTGAAAAGCAGGCGTCCTGCAGGCACGGGTTTGCCTTTTTCAACAGGCTTCACAATCATCTTTTGTAAATCGAATGTGCCTGCCCAGATTTTGCCTTCGGAATCCTCGGGTTTAAGCTGCAGCGATCCTGATGTTTTGATTTTTAGTGGTGTTCCCAGATAGCTGTTGAAGAGTTCGACGGAAACGTCTTCAGCCGGGTCTGCTAGATACACCGTGACTTTCATCTCATCTCCGATTCCCGGAACTTTGATGGAGGAGTCGACCGGATCGACTGTAATACGCGGCAGCGGATCTTTTCTCATAGAGAAATCCTTGAGAACAAATTGGAGACCGGAAATGTCGAGCCTGAGAGGAAATACCCCCGTGTCGGCAGTAGAAGCATTTGGTGTTAAGCGTGTCACGTAGCGACCTTCCGGCAATTCGCCGACACAACTCCGCACGAAGGTTTTGTCCTCTCCCGGAATATACATCGTCAAGGCACTGTATCCTTCGAGTCTGCCGGCATCCGATACGTCAAACTGCAACCACGGATAATCCGGATCAAACGACATATAGCGTGTGGCGGAAGGGATTCCTCCTCCCTCGACCGGATTAGAAGTAATGCGCAAGCCATTTTCAGAGGGTTCCACTTCAAAAGTATTCGCCGCCGCCAGCCAGTGTTCTCTGGACATTCCCCCGCCCCAAAGAAATTCGTCATTTTGCAGGATCCAAGCGGTGCTATTATCGGGATGTGTCATGATATCCGGCGCGGCCTCGGATCGGATCAAAGTGGAAGCAAGAAAAACAACGGGCAGAATACGGTTGAGCGAAGTCATGAAGTTTTAGGTGGTTTTTAAAATGAGATGGAGAAAGAGCTCGTGCTCAATATCCGCTGGGTCGGGCGACCTTCGATCTTGGCGCGGTCACGGAGCTGCGATGAACAAGCGTCCCTCGGACTTCCACGACTTTGGAAGAGTGGCGGTCTCCGGCGAGGCGTTCAAATAAGGTCTCAATCGCGATTTTTGCCATGTGCGTAAAATCTTGCCGGTAGGAGGTCAGGGCAATCGGGCAACCGCGCTCTAAGAGATCATCATCGTAGCCGATCAGACTCACATCGCACGGGACTTCTAGCCCTCGGGCTCCCAAGGCACGCAAAAGATACGAGGCATAAACGTCGGCAGTGATGATCGCGGTCGGGGCAGTTTCCGGGTTCGCATAGACTCGCTCGACAAAGCTATGTGCCGTTTCATTATTTGTCTCTGGACTGATCTGAATGGACTCCAAATAACACTCTGGAATATCCAAACCTCGCGAGGCATAAAACTGCCGGAAGGCGAGCCAGATCCGTGCGTCTTGCCAGTGGCTGTTTCGGAGTTGCGGCAATAAAGGCCGATAACATGCGATATGCCGATGCCCCAACTCTGAGAGATAGTGCATTTGCTCAAAAATCGCACGCTCGACATCCGGGATGATGCAATCTACGGGAACCGCTCGGTTTTCGGCATTGAACAGCACCACCGGAACATATTCAGAGAGCCGCGTCAGCACAGCCTCCTCTTTGCATCCCGTAATAATGCCATCCACAAAGCCCTC
>JBKEAD010000073.1:0-3243 GCA_047971915.1 Chthoniobacterales bacterium | reverse complement strand
GAGATTTTGGATGCCGCCATTGCTTTTTTTGAGAAGCAAAAGAACTTTCGTCGTGCTGCCGAGTTGCTGGTGGAGAGGGGACGATTTATGCCTATGTCGCGAAAAGATCGATTTCGCCTAGCCTTTTTTTGGCAACAGGCCAGTGAGTTTTCACGTGCTTTGGAGCTTTTGCATTTGCTTTTTGTGGACTCAGATTTTGAGAAAACAGAGCAGGCAAATTTTCCGCAAATTTTTTCACGGAGTGATGAGACACTTCGTGAGGTGGTGAATAGGATTTATTACTTTCGCCGAAATAGCGGGGCATGGTCCGAGGCTCGCAGCGATGTTTTTAAAACGTTTCTGGATCCACAATATGCCTCCTCCACGCCTTTGCAAAATGAGATGATACGGCTTGTCAGCGACTTGGTGGCTTACACGCCTGCTGAAAAAGAGTGGCTTGCACGCTGGGATCCACAGCAACTTCCAGAGCCGGGCTCGGCGGCGAGTTTTCAAGAAAGAGTGGCCGGGCTGTGGGCACTTGGGCATTGGCAGCGTGCTTTAGAATTGCTGACGCTGCACTTGCAAAGAAATCCGAGCAACTATGATGCCGTGATTTGTTTTTTTGAAATGGCGGCTCTTACAAATCAATGGCAGCACGCGCTGGATGTCTTGAGATTAAGTGGAGATGATTTTTCTGAATGGGTAGATATTTTTCTGATAAGTCTTGGGCAGGCTGCTGTGCAGAAGCGTTCCCATACGCGTTTTGATGTTGATGCTTTGCAAGTGGCGATGAGCGGGGATGACCCCATTTCAGAGGCTTTGCGCTGGCCTGTCGCGCAGATTTTAGCAGAGTATTCCTATCGTGCGGCAGCTGTAAATATGGCTAAATCTGCCCTGAGTTCACTTAGTGGACAAGAGCGTTCGGCGGCACTTCTCACTACCGCTACATGGGCTTTAGAAGACTACGATTTGGAATCTGTGCGTCGCCTTGTAGCACTGCCGGTCGATGCTCTGAGTGGAGATTTTAAAGATCCGAATATGCATATTTTACGTTTGCGTTGGCTTACGATGTCGCCTGAAGAACGTAAGAGGTGGGAGTGGACGTTGAGGGATGCTTTTTTGCCGGAGGGCTCGCCAGCATCGCTTTCGCTTTGTGCGGAAGATGTTTTGATTGCCGTTTTAAAAAATGAAAACACACAAAATCCAATCGAGCAAAAGGCTCTTTTGGAGAAAATAAATGCGCTCCGAGATTGCTTGATTGACGCTGGATCATTTGGCAGCAATCTTCCTTCGCTGGCAAGTTGGGCAAGTGAGGGTGTCGAGCAGTTGCGGCTGTGGGGCTGTGATTCAGCAATGGGATTGCTTGCCGAATCCGCGCACGTTTTGGACCCGGCTCTCGCCGAGCTGCGGGGGTTTTCGGATGCACGGGATTTTAAATTTTTAAAAAATCAGATGGATGCGATTCGTTTGCGTGATTTGTCGATGCAGGAAAGGCGTGTTTTGGCCGCCGTGCTTGTTTCCGAACTTTCTGAGGAGCGTTGTTTAGCGATTTCGCAAATTCTTAGCTCTTGGGGAAATTACGATGCGGCTTTGGACTTTTCGTTTTCAGATTTGGCTACAAATAAGACCCGGAGTGCGCTGAGGGAGAGTTATAAGAATGCTTATGTTTTGTCCGATGTAGAGACCTTGAAAATATTAAATTCCATTTTACTCGAACAAAATCCACCGATGGATGATGTCGCTCCACGTAAAACGCTTTTCTTTCAGCGGGCCTTACTCTTTTTTCGAACCCGGGATTTGGCAGAGGCATCCAGTGCGATGGAGGAAGTTTTAAAAATAGATCCGCAGGACGAGATGGCTCTCGGATGGAGTTCGCGTTTCCTGTGGTGGCAGGGAGATTATGAGCAGGCAATTGCTTTGCGAGAAAAGCAGATGACGATAAAACCCACGGCTGAAACAGCTGATTTTTTAATTACCTGGGCCGGTAATTTAGGGGATTATGAAAGGGCGTGGCGTGTTTTAAAAACAGCTTTGGAAATGTTGCCGCCAGAGCAATTTGTGAGTGTTCTTAGAAACTTTCTTGCTCTTTTCAAATCGACTCAACTTCAGACAGAAGCTTTTTCTTTTGTAGAAAAAATAAGCTCTCATCTACCACCCCCGGCGGCTTTTAGAAATTTGGAAACTTTGTTGCTAGATGGAAATTTGTCACAGGGACAGAGCGAACAAATCGAAACAGAAATAGCGGATTTGCTTAAAAATAATAGCTCATTAGAGAATGCCAATCTGCATTACTTAGGAAAAAAACTGCTCGGCTCAAAACAGGAAAATAAAATCGACGAGGAGAGACTAATCCAAGCGTGGGCTGTCGGCAATGGTCCACGTGAAGCAGCTTATGCTTTATTCGAATATTATCTTCAAAATAAAAAAGTATCCGATGCAAATCGGATTTTGGATCACCTGTTGAAAAAGTCCGAATCACTAACACCTGATGAAGCTGCCGCGCTTCTCAAAATTTGTGAGAAAGAAAATACGCCCAAATTTGCGGTAGAAATTTGGAAAGCACGGTTAGCGGGTGAGCCGAATAATTTGGCCGCACAATTTGGCCTAGCAAAGGCTTTGTCGCAAGATGGTCAAGGCGAGGCAGCTAACGCTATTCTTACAAAATTCAAACAGCTACGCTTCATCTTGCCCGAGCTTTCGCAGCACTTGGCGGATTACGAAAACTCGCTTGGAAATTTCTCGGAGTCGGCCGGATTTTATCAAGAAGTTACTAAGCATGGAAATACGATTCAGCGTCGCCAGGCTGACCTTGCTGCTGCCGAAGATTTTTTTAAAATTGGCAAACGCGCTGCCGCAAGAGAGCTTTTAGAATCGGCCCTTCTCATTCCAAGCGACAAATTTCCAATCTCCTTTTTAGGTAAATTTTTTGCTGAAGAGCAGGTGGAACAGGCCACGAAAAAAAGGGAAGGTGCACTCAAAAATCATTTCGCAGCCTTAGACGACGAGCTCTTGCGGCAAATTCCCGAATGGCTTCGCCAGGAAATTTTTGTCGCTTTTTTGGAGCAATTTTTTGACTTGGAAAACGCCCAATCGCCTCGCCAACTTCGGCAGTGGCAAGAGGCGATTTTTAAACTCTTTGAGAATCAACCAGCTTTGGCCGCACTTCCTCAAGGAGCCGAAATTCTAAATACCTGTGCACTGGAAACGGGGCAAATGGAGCGTGCTTCAAAAATATGGAGGCAGGTCACGGAGCATTTTCCCTAT
>JBKEAD010000056.1:0-16372 GCA_047971915.1 Chthoniobacterales bacterium | reverse complement strand
GGATCGAACTGGAGTAAAAAATGAGGGCAGATTTAAGGACTAGAAATGTTTTTTTGGGGGAGGCACAGACAGGATTGTCTATGCTACGCTATTTCGAGTAATGCTTCTTATTTGAACTCTTTTTTGCGGAGGTAAAATTCGCGGCGTGCTAGGATGTTCTCGATGTAGTTTTGGGTTGTTGGAAATTCGATGATGGTCATGAATTCTTTGGCGTCAGCATTTTCGTCGATGTTTTTCATCCATTCTTTCACGCGGGTGCGTCCGGCGTTGTATTCTGCGAGCGCGAAGGGGAGGGGGTCTTTTTTATCTTTATGATTTCGGATTGCGCGTGCGAGATACCAAGTTCCGGCGTCGATGTTTGTTTTTGCATCGAAAAGATCTGCGGGTTGAAAGTTTGTGATTTTTTTGGCTTCGACCCAGTCGCTTGCAGCGGGTTCCATGACTTGCATGAGGCCGCGTTCGCCGGCTTTGCCAGTGGCGGTGGGGTCGAAGCGACTTTCTTGCCAGATGAGAGCCTTGATGAGCTCGGGTTCTAGCTCGTATTGGTGGGCGGCGTTTTCGATTAGAGAGTCGAAGGTGTGGTAGTTGGAGCCGGGGAGCTTTTCATTTAGAGTATAAAAAGGGTCGCCGGTCATGAGCAGGATGCCGAAAAGGATACCGAGACTGAGAAGGGCTAGGAGGAGAAGTTCGAGCGTGCCGATGCTTCCCCGTCGGCGGGTTATTTTTTGTACGCGCAGCCGTTGCTTGGCGAGCGCGTGGACGTGGCGGATGGTTGATGGCATGGTGAGAGGAAACTTCAATATACCATCGGCGCGTGCTTTCCACTGCAAATTTTTTAGGCATACTGAAAAATCATGCTCGAAAGTAGTGAAAAGAAGATAATTGCGAGGGTCGTTTTGGATCGGGCGGCGGGGAAGCCTCTGGATTATTTGGTGCCTGTGGAGTTTAGTTCGCAAGTGCAGGTGGGCTCTCGCGTGCGGGTGCCGGTGCGGGGGAGTCGCTCTTTGGCGACGGTGGTTGCCTTGCCGGAGGAGGGGGAAGTGCCGAACTTGAAGCCTATCGAGTCTGTCGTGGAGGGAAATCCGAAGGTGTTGCCCGTGCTTTTAAAATTAGCCGAGCTGATGAGTGAATATTACTGCTGCACGTCGGAGGCGGCCTTGCGGACGGTGTTGCCACAGGGTGTGCGTGATGGGTCGGTGACGCGAAAAATGCTTGCTGCTGTCGAGTTGACTCGGGCGATTTCTGAAGGGGAGATTGAGAGCTTGGAAAAGCGTGCTCCGCGTCAGGCAAAGGCTCTACGGCTGTTGCGGGAAGCTTTTGAAAAAGAAAATGGAAGGCCGCTGCTGTTGAGTGTGTTGCGAGATGAGGGCGTGTCGGCGGCATCGATTAAATCTCTGTCGGAGCGTGGACTTGTGCGTTCGCTGCGTGTTGAGGTGGGGCGAGATCCTCATGCGGGTGAGACCTATTTACCGGTAAAAGCTCCTGAGTTGAATGATGAGCAGCGGAGTGTGGTGGAGCTTTTGGTAGGGCAGATTGATGCGTATCCCGAGCTTTGTAAGCCTCTTTTGCTAAACGGAGTTACGGGCAGTGGAAAGACGGAGGTTTATTTACGAGCGATCGAGCATGTGTTGGCGAAGGGGAGGACGGCATTGGTTTTGGTTCCCGAAATTGCGTTGACGCCACAGACGGTGGAGAGGTTTAAAATGCGCTTTGCGGAGACGCCTTATGAGGTCGGGGTTTTGCATAGTCATTTGTCGTCGGGGGAGCGTTATGATGAATGGTTTCGGATTCAAAATGGGGAGGCTTCGATTGTCATTGGTGCGCGGAGTGCGGTTTTTGCACCTTTAAAAAACTTGGGATTGATTGTTGTGGATGAGGAGCATGAGGGATCTTACAAGCAGGACGAGGCACCGCGCTACCATGCTCGGGATATGGCGGTTGTGCGTGCGAAGTTTGAGAATTGTCCGATTGTCTTGGGGACGGCGACACCTTCGATGGAGAGTTATTTGAATGTAATGAATGGTCGTTACGATATGTCGGAACTTACGGAGCGGGTGGATGATCGTAGTCTTCCGGTGATTCGTGTGTTGGACATGCGGCTGATGAAGCGGGGAGCCGGTGGGCCGGATGCGATTTTGTCGAACCCGCTGGCTCGGAGCATCACGTCTCGGTTGGAGAAGGGGGAGCAGTGTATTCTTTTTCTCAATCGGCGGGGATACTCGACGTCGTTAATTTGCAATGAGTGTGGGCATGTTTGCACCTGTCCGAATTGTAGTGTGGCGTTGACCTATCATCGTGGGGATTCTCGGATCACCTGTCATATTTGTGGGCATGTGGCCTTGGCTCCTCAGGATTGTCCGGAGTGTAAGGCTCCGGGAATTCGCTATTCGGGGTTTGGTACGGAGAAGTTGGAGGAGGCTGTGCTGAAGCTTTTTCCAAAGGCGCGGATTGCGCGGATGGATACGGATACGATGAGTCGAAAAAATGCTTATCGCGAAACGCTGGGGCGTTTTCGTGCCGGAAAAATAGACATCCTTGTCGGGACGCAGATGATTGCGAAGGGGCTGCATTTTCCGAATGTCACTTTGGTCGGGATTATTAATGCCGATGTGGGCTTGCACATGCCGGATTTTCGTGCAGGGGAGCGGACCTTTCAGCTTTTGACTCAGGTTTCGGGGCGAGCCGGACGAGGGGAGCTAGAGGGGGAGGTGCTGGTGCAAACGTTTACGCCGCAGAGCCCATCGATTCAGTTTGCGCGGCGGGCGGACTTTGTAGGTTTTTGGGAGCAGGAGAGTGATTTTAGGCGGCATTTTCGGTATCCGCCCTTTTCGCGGATGATTCTTTTGCTCGTTCGTGGAGAAAAAAAAGAGCTAACTTCATTTACTGCGGATACGCTGGTGCGGCGCTTGGCTGAGAGGCTCCCCGAGGGGACGATTTTGGGTGAAGCGTCGCCGGCTCCGATTGAAAAAGCGAAAAATTATTATCGTTTTCACATTGTGATACGTGGTCCCAAGGGGATGTTGTTGTCGCGTTATGTCGCCGGCGTGCTTCGAGCATTTACCGTGCCACAAGGGGTGCATATCGCAGTGGATGTCGATCCTTTGCAACTATTGTGAATGTTTTTTTATTTTCTTCGGTGGTAGGTTTTTCGAAGTGCAAAAATGGCTCCACCTAAAAAGTAGAGGACGGTTCCGGGTTCTGGAATAGCGGTGGGAGCAATGGGTGCGAAGGTCGTGAAGGCTTGAATGTCTATGCCAGTGGATTCACCGTAGGTGCTTTCGATGGTGTCGGCCATTGCGAAAAAAGCTGCTGTGGTCGGCCAGGTGCCGAGGATGTCGGTTTCGAGTCCCACGCGCACGGCAGCATCGAAGATGTTTTCGCGTTCCCAATTGACGCCGGAGTCGATGGAACTGAAGGTATCGCGGTCGAAGGGCATTAGGGAAATACTGTCTAGGACGGTGGCTACGCTGTCGAACCAAGCGTCGCGTTCGGAGATGTCGGTCCATGCGATGGATGGGGAAGAGTCGAACCAAACGGGTAAATCGGCGGCGAGTGTGATGGCGGAGCCGCCGTTGTCGTCGAGGTAAGTGCGGGCGACATTATAGAGGTCGAGAAGTTTGTAGAGTTCGGCTTTTTTTTCTAAACCATCCATACCAGACCAAGTCGCTAGAGCCTGTGGTTCGATGTCGAGGTGCAGTCCGCGGAAGCGTGCACTTTCGGAAACTCCTGCGTTGAAGGTCAGTAGGCGATCTTGGATTTTATCCGTCATGCTGGAGTGGTTTATGGGCTCGAGCCAGGAATTTTCGGACATGAGGAGATCGCTAGTTATTCCAAGGGTGTCGAGCGAAGTGTTCCATGCGGCGATGGTGCTTGCTTCGGAGACGGGGCGGTTGCTGTAGGAGCCATAGACGTTGGCGATACCGTTGGCTGTGAAAATGTTTCGTGCGGCAGTTTCTTTTTCGGCATCGCCGACAACGTTTGTCGAACCCCACGGGTCGCCTCCCGATCCCCAAAACCAGACACCGCGTTGCGAGCTTACTGCAAAAGATGAGGTGAGGAGAATGGGGGAGAGTAACGAGTAAATGATTAAGTGCCGCACGATGTTCGGGAAGGGATAGGGGATAAAGTTTCGAGAATAAAGCTTTTTGATTTTTATCAATAGGTTTTTTTGAGAAAAATTTTGCTCTGTGGAGGAATGCTGATTTTCTGCTTCTCTTGGGCTGTGGGTTGTCGCTAGATTTCGATCTTTATGGAAACTTCACTTATTCTTTTAAAGCCCGATTGCGTTTCTGGACGTAAGGTGGGCGAGGTTATTAAACGTTTTGAGTCGGCAGGCTTTCAATTTCGCGGGATGAAGATGATCCAGCTTGATGCTGCGATTTTAAAGGAACACTACGCGCACTTGTTGGATAAGCCTTTCTTTCCGGAGATTGCGGCATTCATGAGTTCGACTCCGGTGGTTGCTCTGGCGATTGCGGGGGATCATGCGGTTGAGAAGATCCGTATTTTGCTCGGGCCGACGGATTCTACGAAAGCGGATAAGGGAACGATCCGTGGGGATTTCGGCGTGGATGTGATGGTAAACATCGCCCATGCGTCGGACTCGACGGAAAATGCCGCAATCGAGTTGAAACGGTTTTTTAAAGATGGAGAGCTGTTTGATTACTCGATGAGCTACTCGACGGACGCGTGATTTAGCGTGCTGAGCAGGCCGGAGGCTTTGTGGTGGGTTTCTTCCCATTCGTCTTGGGCTTGGCTGTCGGCTACGATGCCGGCACCTGTCCAGTATTCTGCTCGGAGCGGTTGGCGGGAGTTTTTTTCGAGAGTTAGGGTGCGGATGGCGATGTTGAATTGCGCGTCGCCATTTGTTCCGAAGTATCCGATGGCACCGGTGAAGAGGCCACGTGGGGAGGGTTCGAGTTCTTTTATGATTTCGAGTGCTCGTTTTTTAGGAGCACCACTGATGGAGCCGCCGGGGAAGCATTTTCGAAAGGCTTCGGTGGGGCTGATGCTGCTGCGGAGCTGTCCTTGTATGGTTGATACTAGGTGAAAAACGTGGGGGAAGGTTTCAAGCTTGATAAGTTCTTGGACCTTGACGGAACCGAATTCGCAGATGCGCCCGAGATCGTTTCGTTCGAGGTCGGTAATCATGAGGAGTTCTGCGTTTTCTTTGGCTGAGGATTGGAGCTCGTAGGCGAGTCGGCGATCTTCGTTGCTATCGGGATTCCGTGGGCGCGTGCCTTTGATTGGGCGGGTGTAGAGCTTGCGTCCGGTGAGATGAAAAAAACATTCGGGGGAGGCGGAAAGGACGTAGCGGTTGTCTTGGTCGAGAAAAGCAGCGTGGGGTGCGGGTGAGTGGTGTCGCCAACTTTGGTAGAGATCCCAAGGGGTGCCGTCGAAGGAGCCGCAATGGGGATAGGCGAGACAGGCTTGGTAGATGTCTCCGGCAGCGATGTATTCTTTGGCCCGGTGGATCATTTTTAAATATTCATTTTTGGAGATAGAGGGTTGTAGATGGAGTCTGAATTTTTCGGAGGATTCCGAGGATTTTTGAGGAGCCGGGCGCGGAAAATCTTTTTTAGATGGGGGGGAGAGCCAAGTTTGCTTTGAGTGATCGAAGATAAAAATTTTTTCGTAAAAGCCAAAGTGGTAAGAGCCATCGAAGTCGAAGGTGCCGATGAAGGCTGCATTTGGGAAAGGGCTTGAAGGAGAGGGGCTCGCAATTTGCCGGGAGGTGACGGCGGTATCGAGTTTTTGATCTTCAAAGAGGTTTCCGGTTATTTTTTTTGTTGGAGAGTGCGCTAGGATGGAAAAATGTTGTCCGGTTTGCGAGCTGTCTAGGAAGACAAAATCGGGGTATTTGCAAAGTTGTCTGGCGAGGTCGATAGGCTCGATAGGTCGATGAAATGAAGATTGTCCGCGCTCGAAAGAGAGAATATTCGTTTTTTGCGAAATCAAAAAATCATCTACCGATGTATTTAAATTGCTTTTTTTTATTTTGCTTTTTGTAAGCTTTGGCATGTTCTTATCTTTTCGCCTACTTAAGGGTAAGAGACTGTTGAAAAACCATGATAAAATTAAATTTTATGACCCCAAAATTTTTATTAGTTCTTCTGTCTGCGTGGATTGTTTTTTTAAATTCAGGGCACGCTCAAGGAGAAGAGGCAAATTCTGAACTTGCGGCGGAGGTGGGAAAAGATGCTGCGGCGGAGGAAGTGGCTCCAGTAGAGGCGGCTTCGGCAAATGCTGAGGCGGTGGAGGCAGAGAGTCTGCCGGATCCGATTTCCGCTGAGGCACCGCAGATGCGTTTTGAGGCGGTGGAGCCTGTGCCTGTAGAGCCTGCTCCTGTGGAAACGGAAGCTGCGGTGGAAACGGAGCAGACAATGGAACTAATTCCTTTGCCCGAAGGAACGGAGGCTGTTATGGAGGAAGATCAAGCTTTTGTCGAATTGCCCGTCGAGCCATCGGCAGCGGATGAGTCAACATTTCCTTCTCCCGATATGATTCCGCCTCCGCTTGATTCGGCAGATTTTGATGCGCCGGGTGGAGGAGTTGAGAAAACGCAGCGGGAAATTTTGCAGGAATATAAGACATTGCGGATTAAAATTGAAAAGGATCCGGAGGTGCGTAGTTTGGCAAATCAGGCTGCGAATGCTCGGACCGACGAGGAAAAACGTCAGGCGCGTCGTGCCTATTATCGGCTTCTTTTTGCAAAAATGCGAAAGGCCGGAGAGGAGAGTTTGCTGCCTAAAATCGATACGATGGAGCACGCCTATTTGGTCGCGTTGGAGCAGGCCAGACTGGAGCCAAGCTTGCCGTTGAGTCCGCCGCCGACCCCGAATCCCTGAGAACTCGGCTGAAAATTAAGAAGAGCCGCGTTACTTTTCAGCACCAGACCGCAAGCACGCATGGGGGTTTTGACTTAGAGTTTCGAGAGTCAACTCTTCTTGAGTGAATGAGAATGAAACAGCGACGATAGTGAAAACAAAAATCAAAAAAAGTGAGGGCGTTCTCATGGCGGCGAGTCTAAATTTTTAATAATACTTTGCAATATTAGTCTTTAGAGCGGCTATGGGGTTGGCTGTGGAATCGTTTTAACCTAAATACAGGAATTGAACGTGAATGAGTCGTGCAAGTGCTTGTTTCGACAGGCTTTTTTCAAAAAACGCAGGCTCACCCATTCGGTGAGTCGAGGCTTTTGAATAAAGTTTGGCGGAGCAATGACTTGTGCGAATCGTCACGGAGCAATTTCCGTTTTTAGGTTTACGATTACAAAATTCGATTTTGGCTCATGACTTGCGAGTACCACTTAGCACTTAGTTTCGGAGTGCGCTTTTGGGTTTTGTAATCGGTGTGACAAATCCCAAAGCGTCGCGTATAGCCATCCTGCCATTCGTAATTATCCATAAATGACCAAGCAAAATAGCCTTTTACCGGAACTCCATCGCAAATAGCGCGTTGAAGTTCTTTCAGATAGCTCCGTATATTTTCGCGACGATGCAAATCCATTACCTCACCTTTGACGACGGGCTCATCATCGTAACCGCATCCATTTTCGGTGATATAAACGGCTTTTACTCCATAAACTTCGGCAGCCAGCCGCGTGCCCCAATACATGGATTGGGGCATGAGATTCATCCACGGACCAGCCGTGCGGGGATATTCCGAAGGCAAGTCCAGTTGCTCGGGTTTACCACCTCGCCCTGCGCGAACAAAGACACCCGTATAGATATTTAGCCCTAGAAAATCGGTGGGTTGTGAGATTAGTTTAAAATCTCCGCGAGCCACGACAGGACGATTTTTTCCACAACGACGCAGATAATCCTCCGAGTAGCGTCCCTGATAAATCGCTCCTAAAATGTGCGCATTTTGGCGAATATACCAGTGCTTTGCGGCGGCAATATCCGCTTCGGTCTCGGTCACAGGAACCGGAATATCTGCGTTGTCCGTAATTCCTACACGTGCGCCGCGACCACCAAGCTCCCGAACCGCTTGCACAGCAAGTCCATGACAGACGAGGGCATTGTGCATTGTTTGGTTGATAACTTGGCGGCTATCGCTCGTGCCTGGGGCTTTATCCCCGTCGCCATGTGCGAGATTTGTAAAACAACGAATTTCATTTAGAGTGATCCAATTTTTTACGCGGTCAGCCAGATTGGAAACAACGGTTTCGGCATAAGGAGCAAAGGCGTCGGTCACGATCCGATCGCGCCAACCACCGCGCTCTTCGAGAGCTTGAGGTAAATCCCAGTGGAAAAGAGTAACCCAGGGCGTGATGCCTTCTTTGAGAAGTGCGTCGATCAAACGATTGTAAAAATCAATGCCTTTTTGATTTATAGCACCATCCCCGTTTGGATAAATACGGGGCCACGCGATGGATAGGCGGTAGTTTTTTACCCCGAGTTTTTTCATCAAGCGAAAGTCTTGTTTATAGCGATGATAGTGATCGCAAGCGACATCGAGTGTATCGCCATTTAGCACACGGCCGGGTTCACGCGAAAAGCGATCCCAGATGGATTCGCCTTTACCGTCTTCAAAAGCTGCTCCTTCGATTTGTGGAGCCGCCGTCGCTACTCCCCAGACAAAGTTTTTTGGAAATTTCAAAGATGATTTCATCGGTTATGCCACTATCCGATTTTTCTCTTAACGGCAACCCTTTGTATCTGAATCCCAAAAGGGCACCTCAAAAGGAAAAATATTTAAAACGAAGCTCAGATTGTTTGAAGCATCCGTTTGGCCGAAAAGCGAACTTTTGGAGCTTGAGCGGTTTTATCCTCTGCGGACCGATAGCCGACAGCGCATGCGGCAAGAGTAAAAAAACCGCTTCCTTCGAGGCCAAGGATTTTATCGTAAGAAGCTGGTTCAAGACCTTCGATCGGGCAGGCGTCCAGTCCGAGAAGTGCGGCAGACGTTAAAAAATTGCCCAATGCGATATAAACCTGCCTAGAGGCCCAAGCGCGACGTTCTTTTTCATCATCCAATCCGGCAATAAAATGATTGATGACATTTTCGAGTCCCGAAAGGCGGTCTGCGCTCGCGCCAGTTGTCGCCGAAATTTGTGTGATATGATCTTTAACATCCTGAGTTGTGAGCGGGTGTTTGACGGTGAAAACAACAAGATGGGAGGCATCGACAATCTGACTCTGATTCCAAGACGCGGCTTGTAACTCTCGACGAACGTCCGATTTCTCTACGAGTAAAAATTTCCAAGGCTGCAAGCCAAAAGAAGAAGGAGAAAGAACGAGTGCTTCCTTTAAAACCTCCCAAGTTTCGGTAGGTATTTTTTGCGTGGGATCAAATTGCTTGGTCGCATAACGCCAGCGGAGTTGTTCGAGTAATGTAGTCGGGGTAATGGAAGACATGGATTTCTAAAAAAACGGTAGTGTAAAAAAATATCTGTAAAAGCAAGCAACAACTGGAGTTTCGAGCAAAGAACAATCCGCAGATTTTACAAATTTACACAGATGGTGCTAACTGCAACGTTATTTGCTTTCAGTCATTTGACTTCATTACATGAGCCATTACCGACACCGCGTCCGCTGACGTTAATGCCAAAAGTCAGCCCCGGTTTTTCGTCGGGGATATGTCCTGTCCTGCCGCTAAAGACAAGGCCTATAACGGAATGAGCTTGCAGAGTTGAGTTAAAATAGGGAGATTCGGCTCGGCTGGTTTGTTTTTATTTTTCATCAGGTCGATCCTAAGTGGGGTCGGTCGCCGGCCACTCTTAATTTTTAATTTAAAAAAAACATGTCGGTAAATTACGTCGCCACGATCGGCCTAGAAGTCCATGTCCAACTCAAAACCCAAAGCAAAATGTTTTGCGGCTGCAAAGTCGAATTCGGTAGCGAGCCCAACACGCACATTTGCCCCACCTGCCTAGGCCTCCCCGGTGCCCTGCCGGTGATGAACGAAACGGCGCTCCGCTACACCACCATCGCCGGCCTCATGCTCGATTGCGACATTGCTCCAAACTGCAAATTCGACCGTAAACATTACTTCTACCCCGACATGCCGAAAAATTATCAGATCTCCCAATACGATCTCCCCATCTGCATCGGCGGATCCGTCCCCCTCCACGACCTCGCTTACCCCAAAGATGTGCAAAAAAACATCGCCACGCCGAATAAAGCCATCCGCCTCACGCGCATCCACCTCGAAGAAGACGTCGCCAAATCCGCTCACCTCGAAACCTCCTCAGGCATCGATTTCAACCGCGCCGGCACTCCCCTCATGGAGATTGTCTCCGAACCCGACATCGCCTCCGCCGAAGAGGCCTTTGCCTACCTCACCGTCCTCCAACAAGTCATGATCTACGGCGGCATCAGCGACGCCGATATGGAAAAAGGTCAGCTCCGCTGCGACGTAAACGTCTCCGTCCGCCCCGAGGGCACAGACGAATTCGGTACAAAAATCGAGATCAAAAACCTAAACTCCATCAGCGGAGTTCGCCGCGCCCTCCTTTTCGAAATCCCTCGCCAAATCGAAATTTTAAAAAATGGTGGCACGCTCCAACAAGAAACCCGCCGCTGGGACGACATCGCAGGAGAGACCATCCTCATGCGGATAAAAGAATCCGCGCACGACTACCGCTACTTCCCCGACCCCGACCTCATGCTGGTAAAAACCGACAAGCTCCTGGAAGAAGCCAAAAGCCAGCTCCCCGAATTACCTTGGGATAAACGCGACCGCTTCGTCCGCGATTTCCAAGTCAGCCCCTACGATGCCGGCGTCCTAGCCAACGATCTCGACCTAGCAGCCTATTTTGAAAAAGCCGCTCAAGGGGCAAAGAAACCCAAGGCCGTCGCCAACCTCATACTCAACGACCTGCAAAGCACGCTCAGCACAAACTCCACCCCTATCGCCAAGTGCCCCATCGCGCCTAAAAATATCAAAGACCTCGTCGATCTCATCGAAGCCGGAACCATCAGTGGACGCCAAGGCAAAGACGTCTTCGCCGAGATGTTTGCGAGTGGAAAAAACCCCGCCCAAATTGTAGAAGAAAAAGGACTCAAGCAAGTCAGCGACACCGGCGCACTCGAAGCCTTCTGTGATCAAGCCATCGCCGCCAACCCCGGCCCCGTAAATGACTACCGCGAAGGCAAAACCGCCGCTATCAACTTTCTAAAAGGCCAAGTCATGAAGCTCTCCAAAGGCAAAGCCAACCCCGCCGTTGTGGGCCAGCTTTTAGAAGAAAAGCTAAAATCTTAGCTCCCCCACCCCTTTTTTTCGGTGAGAATTTTCAAAGTCTCTCGTAAATTTCTTTCGACGGAAAAGGCCGCGGCTTGTTTAGAACAAAGCTCGCGCAGAGCATTTTGCAGGCTCCCTGTTTGCGATACTTTCAAATGATCGCACCACGCACTAAGTGCGGCAGCTAGGGCTGGAATGTCCGTTGGATCTTCGATGCGACTACCCGTCTCATCTTCCTTGATGAGTTCGGCAAAACCATTTGCCATCGTCGTAACAATCGGCAAGCCATAAGCCATCGCTTCTAGGCAAGCGTTACTGGACGGATCATACAAAGTCGGTAAAACAAAAATATCCGCTGCACAGCAAAGTTGTGGCACATCTTTTCTCGGTCCTAAAAAACGAACATTCACCGGCACCCGACCTCGCCAGTGGCCACGTCCGGCAACTAATAAAATCGCGTCCGGACAATGTCTCATCGCCTGCACGGCAAAGCGGAGTCCTTTTCTCTCCCACCCCGATCCGGTGAAAAGAACTAATGGCTGCGACTCCCCGTAGCCCAACTGCTCGCGTAAATCAATCCGCTCCTTACTCCGCTCCTCTTGAGTGCGAAAAATCGGGTCGTAACCATTCCGCACGACAGATATCCGCTCTGCTTTCCAGCCGTAAAAATCTTGAATTTCGCGCTTCACCATTTCGCTATTGGCGATCACGTGTTTCGCCCCACCTTCTGAAAAAATCTTTTTCTCCAGATCCAATAATTCTCGATGCTTGGGATTCATTTTCCGAAAAGCTGATCGCCACCACGGCTCATGCCGTGCCCGCCGCGCTAGCCAACTCGCGTGCACCCCATCCCCTGCGCGAAAAACATCGCAACCCGCCACACGCTCCAAAGAAAGAATGATCTCACCGGCACGGTGATTTTTTTCAAAAGCATCTGAAAATTTCATCGGTGAATCAGCAGTGAGGTAAACGATTTCGCCCACCGTCCACGCCTCACGCGGCCAATCCCGCGAAGTGTAGAGCGTGACCCCCGCACCCGTTTCGCTCAAAGCCTGAGCGAGTCGCAGCAAATAAGCCTCCGCGCCTCCCGTGGCGGAGTAACCTCGTCTCACCAAACCGATTTTTAAATTTTTAAGGTTTTCCATTTGCGCAAACTTTCGCGAACTTATTGATCTGCTTACGCGAAATCTTCGTTCACACCAAGCCAATCTCAAGAAATCAAATCGTCACACCATGAATATTCTCCTCATCCAGATGAAGCGAATCGGCGATCTCATCCTTCTCTCCCCCGTGCTTGACCGTCTGAACGCGTGGAATCCTGAGGCACACATCACCCTCATCACCAATCAAGCCAGCGCAGGTATTTTACCGCTATTAGCTGCCGACGAAACTCTTGTTTTTGGAAAAGGAATGGGCGGAAGCGATTTCTGGAAGCATTTTTTAAAAGCTCGTCAAGGGCTCCACGTATGCCTTGATTTTTCAGGCAATGACCGCAGTGCCCTACTCACTGCCATCAGCCGCGCCCCACTTCGTGCGAGCTACTCACGCTTCCAAGAAAAACCTTTTCGCAAGCTCGCCTACAACCGCTTCATCGATTCCTCCGTGGCGAAACGTCACACCGCAGACCACCACCTCGACCTCCTCGCCGCCCTCGATATTCCCTTTCAAGAAACCCCGCTCAAGCTTCACGTCTCACAAAAATACCGAGAAGACGCTCAGTATATTTTAAAAAAACACGGCGTAACCAGCGACTACGCCATCATCCACCCCGGCACCGCCCGCGCTGAAAAATACTGGACATCCGACGCCTGGGCACGTGTAGCCGAAGAACTCTATAAAAAATATAATCTCCAAATCGTGATGACCGGCGCACCCGACCCCCACGAAGCAAAGCACCGCGCAGAAATCCAACATCGCAGCAAAGCTCCCCTCACCTCTCTCGCGGAAAAACTATCCCTACCGCAACTAGCTGCCGTTTTAGAAAATGCGAAAATTCTCATCGGCGTCGATTCCGCTCCCTGCCACATGGCCGACGGCTTAGGCTGCCCAACCATCGCACTCTTCGGCCCCACAAATCCCTTTCACTGGCGTCCTCGCGGAAAAAACTCTCACGTCGTAACTCCCGAAAATAAAACTTGGGACGGCCCCAAGTGGTCACATCCCGAAATGAAAAAACTCCGCGTCGAAGATGTCTTGGCAAAAATTGAGAAGCTAGAAAAGTTATGAGTGTTTGTGCGGAAGCGAGAGCTGCCGCTCCCGCACTCCATAGATTCCCATTTCGGACTGCGGAAGCGAGAGCTTCCGCTTTTCTTCTTATTGCCCGAAACTACTCGAATGTTGCCACAAAGTTCGCTATATCAAGCACACTCCCTGCCAACGCGAGAACGTTACCGGATTGGATGACTTGGTCAGGGCCCGGCACCGGATTGAAGCGTATCTGTTTATTTTCATCACTTGCAGAACCTGATATTTGTTTGATTGCGACAAGATTGATGCGAAATTTTTTCCGAAGATCAAGGTCCGCAAGCGTTTTCCCCACGATACTCAGTGGCGCCTCCACCTCGACAACACTAAAACCCTCGGCCAATTCAAAATAATTGGAAATATTCGTAATCAAAAGACGCTGCACCATCCAGCGAGCCGCTTCTTCCTCGGGATTGAAAACTTCGTCTGCTCCGATCGATCTGAGAACACGGAGATGATCTGCCGTCGTCGCACGTGCGATGATTCGCGGCACACCTTTTTGCTTAGCATGAACCACAAGCAGAACTTGGGCTTCAAAATTTCCCGATATAGCAGCAATCAATACATCCACTTCGCCCAAGCCATGCATTTCCAGGGCGTCCTCGTGGCTTGCATCGAGGCATACAGCGAGCGCGACCTCGTCTTTTACTCGATTTAGTCGATCCATATTTACGTCCACAGCGATCACTTCGATACCTTTTCGAGCAAGGCTCAAGGCCGTGGAACGTCCAAATTCTCCAAGTCCGATAACAGCGTATTTCATAAAAAATTAGATCGTTCTATATTGTTTGTCTTGTTTTCCAATAATCTGGTTTTCGAGCGCAATGCATAACGGCTAGAATATAAATTAAATCTCCTTCTACCGAGTAGAGCACCGCATACGGAAAAACATGAACAAGATATCGACGAATGTCTCCATCAAATCTATTCCACCGTTCAGGCGCATCACAAATTCGACTTATCGCCATTTCAACAGCATTAATAAATCTTACTTCCAAGCCCTGCTGGCGATCTGCATAAAACGCCGCTGCACTATCAAATTCGGCTAATGCTTCCGGATGAAATTCATATTTCATCCAAAATATTTTTGACGAAGCTCTGACATGGCCTCGTTTCCCGAGATACCCTTGACTATACCAGAGCGTAATTCTTGCAAACGCCCTTGAGCCTCTTTCACCCAAAGCTCGCGAATGCAGTCGTCCTCAGCAGGATTAAGACTCTCAACAAGTCGATCCGCTAACAAAACCCTTTCCTCATCCGGTAGAGTAAGTGCCTCTTCTACAATATCTTCTATTCGCATCGACATAGGATTACGCTATACAGAAAAAAGTCTCATCGCAAGAAGGATTTCTTTTTTAAAAAAGCGATAAATAACACTGTGAGAAACGTTTTAAAATCAACCAACAACGACATCTTCTGTCGGAAATTCATACTCCACACGGTCGCGTGACTGAAAGACAGAAAGCACAAGGGCTATCGGACCGACTCGGCCAACAAACATTGCCATGCAGAGCGTAAGCTTTCCGCCCGTGCTCAGGCCCGGAGTGATGCCCGTCGAGAGGCCAACCGTACCGAGTGCAGAAAAAGTCTCGAACAAAGTATCGCGAAGGGCAAGATGTGGGTCAGTGAGAGTTAATAAAAAAAGGCAAACACCTCCCGTTACCATATAAAGAATAAAAACATTGAGTGCCGTGAAGAGCACCCTCGGTGCAAGCGTCCGACCAAAGGCTTCGATGCGTTGTTTTTGAAAAAGCAAAGACCGTAGAGCTAATACCAGCAATCCAAAGGTGACCGTTTTGATTCCACCTGCCGTCGATACAGGCGATCCACCAACAATCATCAATGCGATGATAAGAATGAGCGTGGATTGTTGAAGTTCACCAATTGGCAAAGTATTAAAGCCCGCCGTTCGTGTGGTGATAGATTGAAAAAAAGAATCCGTAATCACGGTAAATGTCGGTCGTCCTTGCAGAATATGCGCATGTTCAAGCAGCCAAAAACCAAGTGTTCCGCCAAAAATGAGAAAAGCCGTAACGACGAGTGAAAGACGAGTCTGCACAGAGAGACGTGGCATCGGGGAGAGATTTACAAAACGGCGACGACGAGGCAGTAAAACCACTGGCAGACGGTGGATCGCAATAAAAAAAAATGAAATCACTTCAGGAATAACAAGAAATCCAAGACCGCCAAACACAATGAGACCCATGATCGTAATAACAACACCGTGGTTTCCGGCAAAGCCCTCCAATCCATCGGATTCTAAGGAAAATCCTGCATTACAAAATGCGGAGACAGAGTGGAAAACGCCCCACTTAAGTCGATAAAAAGGGTCGCTCATTTCCGGGGTAAAAACGAAAAGTAGCGCGGCTCCGAGCATTTCAACGGAAAGTGTGACCAAGATAATACCCAGAAGCCGTCTCTTTAGATTCCCCGCAGCCGGTGCATTTATAATACTCCGAAAAGCAACCATCTGAGGAACCGGAAGCGAACGTTCTGAAAATACAGATAAGAACGCGATAAAGGTCACGATACCCAGCCCGCCAATTTGAAATAACCCGAAAATAATTAAATGGCCGAGATGCGTAAAATCGGAGCCTGTATCACGCACCGCCAGCCCCGTCACACAAACCGCACTCGTAGCCGTAAAAAAACCATCAACCAAAGAAATCTCGGCATCAGGATGTGATGACACGCGAGGAAGTTGAAAAAGCAGCGTGCCAACTATGATCACCGCCGCAAACGAGCCAGCAAGCAAAATCTCCGTCCGCATACCAAGCGTAAAAATATAAAGAAGCGCACGCAGCAGTAACACCGAAATATTTGCCAGAAGAAAGATCCGAACGAGAATTAGAAAAAATCCGTAATCCGTTTTTTGATGAAACAGATCACTAACGAACGAACGCCACTCTGCTGGTAAAAAAGCGTAAAAAAGCAGCGACAA
>JBKEAD010000229.1:0-2457 GCA_047971915.1 Chthoniobacterales bacterium | reverse complement strand
CTGGGTTCGCGGTCCCGAGGGCAGCACAAGCTGGGAAATGTTTGATCGCATTTTACAAGAAGCTGCCATCGTCGTAACTCCCGGAAGCGGTTTCGGAAGTGCCGGCGAAGGTTTCTTCCGCATCAGCTCCTTCAACTCCCGCGAAAAGGCCCAAGAAGCCGCCGACCGCCTCACAAAACTAAGCTGGTAATACTTTCTTACAAAGAAGCTCTTGCAAGAGCATCAAAACCCGAATATTTTTCCCCGCCTTTGATTACCATCTTGGGAGCTAGGCGGCAGCTCACTTTGCGCTGCGTGCCACGCACATCGCGCAAATTAAAAGCTCCATCAAGACGTTCCAAAATCGCAATCTCCGCCCGACGGCCAACTTTCAAAAGCCCAATCTCTTCCTCCATTCGCATAGCCCTGGCCGGAGTGCTCGTAGAAGCTTGAATCACCTTTTCCAACGGCCAGCCCAAGTGAAGAAACTTACTCATCGTCGTCGGCATATCCCAAACCGGACCATGCAGATTAAACTGATGAATATCCGTGCTAATAATATCCGGCCAAAATCCATATTGCTGACACGCCGCCTCAGCCACCTCCCATAAAAAAGCACCAGCACCGTGCCCAACATCAAATAGCACCCCGCGCTCCCGCCCCTCCAATAACGCCTCCTCAGGACGCCCATCAGCTTGCGAAAACGGACGATCCGCCTCCGGATGATAAAGATGCGTGTAAACGTCACCCGCCCTCATCGTCGAAACCACCTCGCTCACCGACAACGTCGAAGCCGCATGATGAAACATGCAAAATGTCCCCGTCTCCTCCGCCACTTTCACCGCACCGCGTAATGCCGCCCGCTCATTTTCTTCCCGACCATCGGCCAACACGGCAGACAGACGAGCCTTAGCTCCTATAATACGCTCGGGATAATCCCGAACCGCCTGCACCGCTGCCTCGACATTTATCAAACGCGCATCGCACAGCTCACCCATCGTCGGAGTCACCGAAGAATGTCCCAAAAGGCAACCCTCCATCGAAATATTCACCAACGCAAAAATAGACTCCGGAGCACGTTCAATAACATGCTGGTGAAAAGCCGGGTAAGTCAAAGAACCTGCCGACCCCGCATCCAACAACGTCGTCACCCCCGTCCTCAAACCCGCCTCAAACGGATCAATCGACCAAATTCCCACACCGCTAAAAACATGCACATGCAAATCAACCAACCCCGGCATCACCAAAAGCCCCGACGCATCAATCTCCTCCTCACCCCGCGTCGGCAAATCAACCCCTATTTCCTCAATCAAGCCATCCCTTACACGTAGATCGGCACAAACAGCCGGAGCACCGCTCCCATCAAAAACCTCTCCATTTTTAATTAAAAAATTCATTCTGATTTCAACGATGACGAAAAGGCAGACTTAGCACGCATCCCGCAAATTTTTAAAGAAAAAATCCTCTTCATCAAATAGGACTTCGATCCAGAATGGATAGAGGCCCGTCGGACTAAGCTCAAAAAAACAACGGAAGTAGCTTCGTAAGCTCAGGCTTTGAGATGCTGCCGTGTTGCTGCACTAAAACTGATACTTCTTTTCCCTATCTAACACATAAACTTTCCGGATAAACCTTTTTTGTGCGGAAAAAAAGGGCAAGGCCCCCGCAGAAGATAAGAAGTAGGTTGACGGAGGGTTCCGGAACCGGAACGAGGAAGGCAATCGGATTATAATCGGACTGCTGGCTGGCATTTGTATAGGTGCGCGGGTTGCCATTGACATCAAGGCGATTCGTTTGAATTGTAAAATTACTAATGCCATTTGGATTGGCAACCGAGACAAGAATGGCGGCAGAATTATTATCACTGCCATAGGTTTTCCACGAGAGATTGGAAGTGCCGTTGTTTTGCAAAACAAAAGAAGGCGTATTAGAAAGAACCGTAAAAATGGTGCTGGTATCGGTCGTCGAAAAATTCCATGCCGCATATTTCAAGCCATTTACAACGATGTCGCCGGCATGGACGCCTATGTAAAAAAGCATTTGAGTTGGCAGATGTGGCGAGGTGAGGGAGTAGGTCTGAGTGAGCGGATGCCCCAGCGAATCCGGTGTTTGACCACCATTAACACGGTAACGATCAACCCCTGTGATTGTGTAACCATTAGCATCGTAGGGAGCATTTCCAAAGGTAAAATCATTACTTGAAAGAAACTCAATATTAGTGTTTCCGCTAAGAGTTATGTTGCCGCCACCGTTGAGGGTCCATGTTCCGGTGGAAGTGTTGGCACCGGAGATTGGGAGGATTCCTGTTGTAACTGGCCATTCTACAGCTTCGTAAAGCTTGCCGTCGATTGTGTAAGTGGCAGCCTGTGCGTTCGCATTACCTATAAATAGTGACAGCAGAAATAGGATGTTCCCTAAAAAAACAACGATAAATTTCATATGATATGATACATTACGAGAATACTATCCAAATTTTTT
>JBKEAD010000180.1:0-11952 GCA_047971915.1 Chthoniobacterales bacterium | reverse complement strand
GAAAAATGCTCGGAAGCAGCCCACGAGGATTTTCGCGCCCCTTCCTCTTCAACCTCCAAGACGCACAAAACGCGCTCCGCGCCAAGGGCAGCAATGTGCTCGCCATAAAAGTTACCCGTATGAACGCCATCAACGAAATCGGTCTCGGCGGCTCCGTCGAAAAGTAAATTCCTCTTAACACTTAAATCTTCTACTCATTCCTATACTCGGCCTGCCTGCCGCTTGTGCGGGCTTGGCAGAAGCCGCGTTTGGTTTTTCTTTTGAAAAAATCCAGAAAGGCGGCAGCCTCGGGGAGCCAGTCTTTTTTTTCGCTTTCAGCAAGAGCTTCTTTTAGGAGCAGATCGCTATGGTAAATGAGGCGAAAGGCTTCTTTGACTTCAGCTCTTGCCTCTGCGCTGAGACCGTTTCGACGGAGGCCGATGCTATTGAGTCCCCTCACCGTGTTCGTGCCGGAGCCGATGATGTAGGGCGGGATGTCTTTGCCCCAAATCGAACCACCGCGCAGCATAATCATGTCGCTAACGGTGATGAATTGGTGGTAAAGCGAGCCGCCGCCGAAGACATTGCGATTACCAACGGTGACGTAGCCGGCAAAAAGGCAATTATTTGCCACGACATTGTGATCGCCCATCGTGCAATTGTGCCCGAGGTGGGCTCCGCACATGAGAAAGTTGTGATTACCAACCGTGGTGGCAGTGCCTTCTTTGGTGCCTCGATGAATGGTGACATATTCGCGAAAGGTATTATTGTCGCCGATGATGACTTCGCTTTGAGTGCTTGCTTTAAAATCAAAATCTTGCGGCTCCTCGCCAATAATCGCGCCGTGCCCGATGAGATTATTATTTCCGATACGAAGTTTACCTTTGAGAAAAGCGCGGGACTGCACCGTGCAATTTTCGCCAAGAGAGACATCGCCCTCAATAATGGAATAGGGACCGATTTTGCAGCCTTTGCCGAGCCTTACTTCTTCGCCAATGATAGCCGTGGGATGAATGTCCATCCTCCCAGCTAGCCGCATCTGCCCTGACGGGTCAAATGTCTTTCGCTAAAATTTCTATCACCTGCAAGCGTCCGCACGGTCCGCACGGTCCGCACGGATAGGGATAAACTGAAACCACTGCGTGGGGGTTTTGCGTATTTCGGAAATAAGCGCGGTGGCAACTTTTTGGGTCGCGGTTTCCAGTGCTTGTTTTTTATCGAGAGTTCTCTCCACGAAAATGGGAGGTTTTGCGATTAATTGAAAAAGCCCGGCTTTGTCTCGCCGAACTAAAACCGGGAGGATGGGGCAATCCGCGAGATATGCCAGCAATGCGGCAGAGGTCGAAAAATACATAGAGCCACCGGGCATTTGAATGAGGCTGCTGCCGCCGAGTGTGGGGCGATCAACGAGCATGGCGCAGAGTCGATTTTTTGCAAGCTCATGTACGACCCTGAGCGATTGAAATTGATCGTCCCCGAGTTCGATCGTTTTGGCACCCCAGCGGGCGCGGTAGTCGGCACGCCATTGCGTAAGCTCTTCGTTGGGTTCGGTGTGAGTCAAAATCGTCAAAGGTAGATTGAGGTCTTGGAGGACGATAGATCCAAATTCAAATAGCGAGAAGTGCGCCGTTGCAAGGATGGCACCGCGTTTGTTTGCGAGAGCTTTTGTCATATGCTCGATGCCGGTGTAGTCCGAGCAGTGCTGCAAAACGGTTGCTGCGGGTTGTTTGCCTAGCCAGGTGTAATCCGCGATGCATCTGGCAAATTCCCAAAATACTTTTGCGGCTTTTTTTTTCGAGACGGGCGCATTGGTTAGGAGTTGGAGATTGTCGGCCACGGTATCGACGATTCTTGGATGCGTCCGGGTGTAGCATCCGGAAATAATGTCGGCGATGCGGTGGCAAAACGTGTGCGATAAAATTTCGACCACACTGTCAAGCCATTCAAAAATCCATCGTTGGTAAAGCCAGCGGTAAACAAATCGCTGGGTATGAAGACGCTTATCCTTTCCCATCAAAAATCAAATTTTCTTCATTGGGGATGATGCAGCGCAGTTGCTTTGCTTGGATACACCGGAGAACATTTTCAATAAAAACTTCACGGCCTTTTGGCTCTCCTTGATGAAGTAAGAGAATGCTCCCAGCCTTCAAGTTTTTTTGTAAATCGTGCAGTGCTTTTTTAGGGTTAAAGTTTCTGACCCCATCCCATCCGGAAGCACTCCATCCGATCAGCGGACGCTGCTCATTTCGTAAGACTCGGGCCAAGCCACGGCTTACCAAACCAGCCGGAGCACGGAAGTAAGGTGCTTTTTTAAAAGTAGCTCCGGCAACGGCTAGCGCATGGTCACAGCGAGCGATCTCGCGTGCGGCACGCCGGGGCTGGGCCATCCAAAAAGTCCACGCGGGATGGGAGTGGGTGTGATTGCCGATTTCATGGCCTTCGGCTAAGATAGCTCGAATGAGTCGGGGATGCTTCTCTGCATTTTCACCTGTTACAAAAAAGCTGGCCCGTGCGTGGTATTGCCGAAGCAAGTCTAGGATTTGCAAAGTATCTAGCGGCGAAGGACCGTCGTCTATCGTTAGCCAAATCTCGTCATCAGCCGCACTATAAAAACGTTTTGCCACCGGACAAAGTAAATTTGAATTTCTGAGTAAGCTCGGACAATTGCGGATAAAATGAATCAGCACGCCGAGAAGAAGAAATTTCGTGATGTGATTTTTCATACGTCGCTATTTCTGCGAACTTGGAATTTTTTCCGCAATCGTAGCAAGCGAGGGAGTCGAAAAAGCATTCCAAAAAAAAGACGGGTGTGCGTGCCGACCAACAATAAATTGTCGCGCAAGTAGTGAAAATGCGTCACGCCGCCCTCACTTTTTTTAGGGTAGGTCACTTGGGTCGGGAAATTAATGGGATAAACTCCGGCCCAAACAAGACGAATGGCAATTTCGGTATCGAAGTCAAAGCGTCGTGCCGTGCGAATCGACGAGAGGATGTCGAGGGTCGCCTTTGTGGGGTAGATACGAAATCCGAACAGCGAATCGGCGATTCCGCAGCCGGCGGAGTTTAGATTGCTCCACCAATTTCCGACACGACGGCCTTTCACTCTCTCGGCGGGAGCATCGGGGCCGAAAATCGGTGTTCCTAGAATCACAGCATCCGGATTTTTCTCGGAGAGTGCACACATTTTTAAAATATCGCAGCAGTCGTGCTGTCCGTCGGCATCGAGCACGACAGCATGCGTGGGAGGAAATTTTTTTGTTTGAAACCAGTGCCGAAGCCCGGCTAACACGGCAGCACCTTTTCCCTCATTTGTGGGTAAGGATAAAATTTCTAACGCTGCGGACGACACCGCATTTTCCGTAAGATATTTTTGCAAAAATTCTTCACTATTATCAGAGCAGCCATCTAGAACGACAAGTGTCGGGAGCTTGCAAGTAAGAGCTTCCGAGCAGGTTTTTAGAAGAGCCTGACCACTATTGTAGCTTGGAATTAGAATGCCGTGATTGATCGCGCTAACCTGTGGCAATTTTTCGTAAACTGCAATCTCCGATCTTTAAATTAAGTTTGGAAATTTTTTTTATGTGCTGCTTTCTTGACGCGCTCAGCCTTTACTTTATCAAATACAGATATGCATAAATTAGTTTTGTTGCGACATGGTCAAAGTGAATGGAATCAAACAAATCGTTTCACCGGTTGGCACGATGTGGACCTTACCGAACAGGGGCGTGAAGAAGCTAAAAAAGCAGGCGACCTGCTACGCAACGAAGGTTTCAAATTCGATTTTGCCTATGTCTCCGTTTTAAAACGTGCGCTGCGCACGCTCTGGATTGCGCTTGATCAGATGGACTCGCTTTGGATTCCTTTTGAGAAATCTTGGCGTTTAAACGAGCGGCACTATGGTGCCTTGCAGGGATTAAACAAGGCTGAAACCGCTGCAAAATACGGCGATGAGCAAGTAAAAATCTGGCGTCGCAGCTACGACACCCCACCGATGGCTCTTGAGAAATCCGACGAGCGTTGGCCCGGCCATGACCCGCGCTACTCAAAGATTGATCCTGCGCTTTTGCCGTTAACGGAGTGTTTAAAAGATACCGTCGAGCGCTTTCTACCCTATTGGCATGAGAGCATTGCTCCCAAGGTAAAAAGTGGTGAAAAAGTCATCATTGCTGCTCACGGCAACAGTCTGCGTGCGCTCGTAAAATACTTGGAAGACATGTCAGAGGAAGAAATCATCAACCTCAATATCCCAACGGGGATTCCCCTTGTTTACGAGCTAGACGCAGATTTAAAGCCGATAAAGCATTACTACTTGGGAGATCAAGCTGCCGTCGAGGCGGCAATGGCCGCCGTTGCCGCTCAAGGAAAAAGCAAATAAGAAAAGTTTTCTCCTTTACTCTCAATACGGTCTGCTCAGGAGCGGCTCTGAAAAACTTGTACGGCAGTAAGAAGGGCTTTCATTTTGCTTTCATCTTTTTGCCCGGGAGCAGATTCGATACCTCCGGCTATGTCGATGCCGTAAGGGATTACCGTTTCAAGTGCCTCGGCAATATTTTCGGAAGTTAATCCACCGGCTAGAAAAATATGTTGTTTGGGAAAAGCCGTCACGGCATTGGCGGCGAGTTGCCAGTCAAAGACTTTGCCCGTTCCACCGTAATGTTTCCCGGCCGGTGTATCGAGCAGGATCCACGGAGTGGCGTAGCTGGATAGATCGGCTCCGGCGGTGAGTGCTTTTAGCCAAAGCAGGCCGCTTTTTTTTTCAAATTCCGCGCAGGCGGCGGGTGTTTCGTCCCCGTGAAATTGGACGGCATCGAAACATTTCGCGTCGAGAATATCTTGCAGGAGTTTTTTTTCAGGGTTCACGACGACGGCGATGCGAGCCAAGCTAGGAGCCAACTCGGCGGTTTTTTCCGCCAATGCGGTGGCTTTTTCTAATGAAATAAAACGTTTGGAGGGTTGCCATAAATTAAACCCCAGAGCATGGAGTCCCTTGTCAACCAAGCGACAAGCCGTCACAACATCTTCTTCACGGGTGAATCCGCAAAACTTGACTCTGGGCGTCCCTCCACTACGAAAAAAACTTAGCCGTTCGGATTTGTGACTTTGTTGTGGCGAGTCGTCTTTATCGGAAATCGTCATTTCCCGATTATGGTTTTTAGTTTTTTAAAAGTCCATTCTACGGCGACTTAAGTCTGCAAAAAAATTTCCACAAGCACGTCATAGCTCTTGATTCTAGGGCGAAGCTTCCGTTTTATATCCGACATGTCAGAAACTGAAGTTAGTCCCTATTCGCGTAAAAATCCATTTCCAGCATCACTGACTGTGAATCGCCCCCTGACTGGAACGGGTTCCCAAAAAGATACCCGTCACTTTGAAATCGATCTCAAAGGTTCCGGTCTCGAATATGAGGTTGGAGACTCACTGGGTGTCTTTCCTACAAATGATCCCGAACTCGTTGACGAAATTCTCCACCTACTCGGACTCAGCGGCGACGAGCAAGTAACCAGCCCGGCCAAGGAGCAGGTGACTCTGCGCGATGCGCTCTTGTATCACTCGGTTTTAACGGATCCCTCAAAGCAACTGCTCGCAGCCATTGGCGAAAAAGATCCCGCCGCCCAGTCTCTACGCGATCTTCTCGAATCGGAAGATCGTCAAGCTTTATCCAACTATGCATGGGGGCGCGAGGTCATCGATCCGCTACTTGAGTATGATGTAAAATTTACGGCAGACGAGTTTGTAGCCGTCCTTCGCAAGCTACAACCACGACTTTACTCGATAGCCTCTTCGCTAAAAGCCCATCCCGATCAAGTGCACCTGATGATTGCAACCGTCGAATACGAAAGCTATGGACGCAAACGCAAGGGCGTCTGCTCGACCTATCTGGCACAGCGCGTTTCGGAAGGCAAAAAAGTCCCCGTTTTTGTTCACAAGGCAAAGCATTTCCGCGTTCCGGAAGATCCGGCGACCGATATGATTATGGTCGGTCCGGGAACGGGCGTGGCTCCCTTCCGAGCTTTTCTACAAGAGCGTAAAGCCACTAATGCCACGGGGCGCAATTGGCTCTTCTTCGGCGAACAACACTCCTCCAGTGAATTTTTCTATCGAGATGAATTAGAAGCTTTCCAAAAAGACGGCGTATTAACTCACTTCGACACCGCTTTTTCACGCGATCAAGAACACAAAATCTACGTGCAGCACCGCCTACTCGAACGCGGTGCAGACATTTGGGAATGGTTAAAAGGTGGCGCATACTTCTACGTTTGCGGAGACGCCGAGCGCATGGCTAAAGACGTGGAGGCCACGCTGCTCGAAATCATCGAAAAGCACGGTGGTAAATCGCAGGAAGAAGCCACCGCGTATTTGGATGAGTTTAAAAAAGCCAAACGCTACCGCAAAGACGTTTACTAATCTTTTCATCGCTCAAGAAAATCCACCGCTTTGCAGGAACCAAAAAAAATCCATTTCGTAGGAATTTGTGGCACAGCTATGGGCGCAGTCGCTGCCGCAATGAAGGCCCGCGGTATCGAAGTCACCGGATCGGATGCCAACGTCTATCCACCCATGTCCACTTTTTTAGAGAGCCGGGGTATTCCGATTCAAAGCGGATTCAGGGCGGAAAATCTCCCCGCTGATGCCGAACTCGTCGTCATCGGAAACGCCATGGCACGCGGCAATTCGGAAGTCGAAGAAATACTCAACCGCAAACTCCCTTACCTCTCGCTACCCGAAACGCTAAAGTTCTTTTTCCTGCGCGGAAAGCACAACCTCGTCGTCACTGGCACCCACGGAAAAACGACGACAACTTCCATGCTCGCATGGATTTTTGAGTCCTCAGGCCGCAACCCAAGCTTCCTGATCGGCGGCATCCCGACTAATTTAAAAGAGGGCTGCCGCCTACACGAAGACGGAAAATTCTGCATCCTCGAAGGCGACGAATATGACACCGCCTTCTTCGACAAACGCTCGAAATTTATTCACTACCTGCCCGAACTCGTGATCGTGAACAATCTCGAATTTGACCACGCAGATATTTTTCACGACCTCGACGCCATCAAACTCAGCTTCCGCCGGATGCTAAATATCGTCCCCAGCGAAGGCATGGTTCTAGTAAATGCCGATGATGAAAACTGTCTCGATATTACAAAAAATTTGCAAGCTCCCGTCCTCGAAGTCGGATTTTCAGAAAACGCAGCAAACCAAATAAAAGCCGCTCGCCAACAAGACGGCGACTCCTACTTTCAACTCTTCGGCGAAGAATTTAAAATCCCACTCATCGGCGAATTCAACATCCGCAACGCAGCAATGGCCGCCTCCGCCGCCCACTTTTACGGAATCTCTTTCGCCGACATCCGAAAAGCTTTGGCTGCATTCCAAGGCATCCGTCGCCGTCAAGAAATACGCGGCGTTGTCCACGACGTAACAGTGATCGATGACTTCGGCCATCACCCCACCGCCATCGCAAACACCCTTGCCGCCATGCGCGAACGCTATACCTCGGCACGCCTCTGGGCCATCTTTGAACCTCGCTCAAACACCACCCGCCGGGCTGTTTTTCAAGAAAAACTCCCCGCCGCCTTTGCCGATGCCGACGGGGTTTTTATCTCCGAAGTCGCCCGTCTCGACCAGCTCGCTCCAAACGAACGCCTCGACCCCCAACGCGTCGTCGCCGACATCGCTGCCACAGGAAAAATCGCCCACTACGAACCCGGAGCAGACGCCATCGTCGCAAAACTCATCCCACAAACAAAGTCAGGTGACATCATCATCGTCTTCTCAAACGGAGGTTTCGACGGCATTCACCAAAAACTCCTCGACGCACTGGCCTAGAAATAAAAAGAGATCCATTCTCAAATATTGACATTTTTCACTTTAGAATTTTGCTTTTACACCTAGGATAATCCGCGAATTATGGCATCCCTGAAACAAATCGCCTCCGAAGTCGGAGTTTCCTACACGCTAGTTTCCAAAGTTCTCAACGACAGACTCGGAACGACAGGGGTGAGTCCGAAAACGCGCCAAGCTATTTTAAAAAAAGCTAAGGAACTCGACTATGTGCCAAATCGTCTTGCGGTCGCACTAAAAGCGGGACGCAAAGGTGCCATCGGCATCTTCCTACACCATGTCGGCAGTCCCGGAAGCGACCTCAATGAACGCCTGCTCCACGGAGTCGCCGACGGACTCGAAAAAAGCAATATTCGAATGTGGCTACGCTTTTTTAATACGGACGAGCAATTCCACGCAGCTTGCGATATCCGCTTGAAAAATGAAGTGGATGGACTCATCGTCATTGGAGCATCCCACCCCGGACTAATCGAGAAATTCAACACCCTGCAGCGCGAAAATGTTCCTGTGGTTTCTGTATTCAATGACTACCTAGAGCAAATAGAACAAGTCATTACAAACGTATCTGTGAACTACAAAACTCAAGGCTATCTTGCTGCCCGACACCTACTGGATCAGGGATGCCGCAGCCTAGCTTGTTTCGATACACATGAAAGCCGAACAGCCGGTTTTTTCAAAGCTCACCGCGATTTCGGCCTAGAACCCAACCCGCACTTACTCATTCCAGTCGAAAAATTCCTAGAGCAAAATGGTGTAGAAGGCTTCTTGAAACTACAGGCCCTAAACATTCCTTTCGACGGGATTGTTTGCGCATCAGACGCTCAGGCCGCCGGAGCGATCAATACCATGTTTCAATACAATATCAAAGTGCCCGAAACCATTCGGATTACAGGCGTCGATAATTCACCCATCGCTAATAACTGTATTGTCCCCATCACTTCGGTAACATCAGAGACTCGTCACGCCGGACTAAAAGCCGTCGAACTGCTTCTACGAAAAATCGAGGGCCACATCGTCCGCTCCGCCTCCATCGAGCCAAAGCTACATATTCGCAAATCCTGCGGAACTCAAAAAGCAGCTTAGCAAACTCGATAGTAGCTCTAGAAAAAAACAGCAGGTTTTCCCTCTTCCAATATTCGCACCCTATCCACAAGCCCCTGCTCCGAAGCATATTTCAATAAACGCTCGGGCGGCTCCTCCACGGGCTCATAACTCAAGCGAAACGTTCCGTAATGCATCGGGATAAAAGTCTCTGCCTGCAGCTCCACAAAAGCCCGCAACGCCTGCTCGGGATTCATATGCACATCGCGCTTACTCGGCGCGTCGTAAGCACCAATCGGCAACAAGGCAAGCTCTATATTTTTGCGCTTCCCGATCTCGGCAAAGCCATCGAAGTAAGCAGTATCGCCACAATGAAAAACCGTATGCCCCTCGTATTCGATCACAAAACCACCGAATCCCCGATGTGAATCATGCAGCACGCGGGCCCCCCAATGAAAGGCCGGCGTCAAGGTCACCTTCAAACCACCAAATTCAAATTCCTCCCATTCCCGCAGCTCATGCACATACTCAAAACCCAGATCATGAACTAAATTACCAACATTTTCTGGCACCACAATCGGCTGCTCCTCCGCCACGGCCCGCAAGGTTTTTCGATCGAGATGATCAAAGTGCGCATGGGTGACTAAAACCAAATCAATGGCAGGCAGATCATGCAAATGAATCCCCGGATGCCGCACGCGTTTGATGACTTTCAACCACTTCGCCCAATTCGGATCGATGAGAATATTATGCCGAGCCGTTTGGATTAAAAAAGATGCATGTCCAATCCATGTCACCGAAATTTGATTCCCCTCCAACTCCGGAAATCTTGCAGGGTGGCTCCGCCCCGAACGCCCCGAAAACAAAGACGGAATCAATACCTCCGATAAAAAATTTCGCTCCCGCCACCCCTCCCCCGGCTTCATCGTTATATGATTACTTGGACGTGCACGCTTTTTGCCTCGCAGACGTGCTTTTGTTTGGAGTGCTTTTTGTAAAAGTTTCTTAGGCATGGCCGACAGCCCCCAACAATGAATCTATCGAACAAGAAAAGCAAAACATTCAGATAAAGATTCCGCCGACTTTTCAGATTTATTTTCGTAAACCAAGAAGAAGGTTGCTGATTTGTTTCCCCGTGTTACTTTGGGGAAGTCTGCTCATAGATTTTGCTGCTGACTTAGAAATCTTCATCCAAAAACTCGGGGCGGGCACACTTAACCAACCTTTGCGGCTCACGCCGCTTCAACCTTATCGCCAACAGTCAAAATGACCTCTTTGTTTACTAAGCGAAATGTCTCGCTTTTTCTCGCCCTGCTCGGATTCCTACTTCCATTTTTCATTCCAATAGAGGGCCTCTCACCAGCCGGCCACCGCCTCCTCGCCATCTTCCTCCTCGCCGTCATCCTCTGGATTACCGAAGCCATCCCGCTCTTCGCGACTTCAGCAGTCATTATCCTCCTACTCATCTTATTCCTGAGCGATGTCTCAGCCAAGATGAGCTGGGCTTGGGGCGTCGCCCAAGGTTTTAGCACAGACGCCCCACCCTCCTACACGGAATATTTCAACACGCTGGCAAACCGCGTCCTCATCCTCTTTCTCGGCGGATTTTTTCTCGCCTTCGGAGCCGCAAAGTTTGGCGTCGATAAAAATCTCGCCGCACTCATGCTCCGCCCCTTTGGGCGCCGCCCCTCGCGCGTCCTCCTCGGCCTCATGCTCATCACCGCAATTCTCTCCATGTGGATGAGCAACACCGCCACGACCGCCACCATCATGGCCGTTGTCCTCCCCATTATTCATGGTCTGGAAACAAGCGACAAGTTTCGCACCGCCCTCGCTCTGGGCGTCCCCTTTGCCGCAAATATCGGCGGAATCGGCACACCCATCGGCACGCCGCCAAACGCCATCGTTCTGGGTGCCCTCACAAAAATAAACCCTGCGACCGGCGAGGCTTTTGGCAACTGCTCCTTCCTCCAGTGGATGATTTTCGCGACTCCCATCGTCGTCATCTTACTCATCTTCGCGTGGTTTTTGATCCTCTTCCTCTTCCCACCCGGCGGCAAAGAAATCATCATCGACATGGAAATCAAATGGTCCAAATCCACCAAAGCATGGATCTACTACGCCACCGCCATCTTCACCATTTGCCTCTGGATCACCAGTGCACTTCACGGCATAAATTCCTACGTCGTCGGCATGTTTCCCGTCGCGATACTCCTTGCCACCGGAGTCGTCGGATCAAAAGAATTTCGCCAGCTCGAATGGGATGTTCTCTGGCTAGTCGGCGGCGGTATTGCTCTAGGAAAAGGCGTTTCCGTAACCGGCTTCGATACCTGGATTGTCGGTCTCGTAAACTGGCAATCCATGAATGTCGAGCTACTTGGCCTCGCCCTCGGCGTCACCGCCCTCCTCATGGGCTCCTTTATTTCACACAGTGCCGCAACCAACTTGCTCGTCCCCATTGCCGTAGCTGTCGCCACAGCCGCGGGTGGAAACATCATCAGTATCCTCGTCTTTGTGGCCGTTGGTGCCTCGCTCGCGATGGCTCTCCCCATCAGCACCCCGCCAAATGCCATCGCCTACGGAGCCGGAACGATCAAAACTCGCGAAATGGCACTCTGCGGCAGCATCATCTCCCTTGTCGGCATCGGCATTATCGCTCTCATTTTGAAACCACTCTTAAACATTGCCGGAGTCGGCTAATACTTTCTCCATGCAAGCCCACATCCTCTGTGCTCATCCCGATGGCGACTTTGCGCATCGACTCCGCAAATCTTTGGAGCAAACGGCACCCCTCCCCGCCTTCGAGCACTTTTTGCAAGCAGAAGCCCTTTATCTCCGGGCAAAAGCCCTTGCTGCATCCGGCGAAGAACCCGCCATCGTCCTCAGCAGCATCGACCTCCAAGCGGATAGCGGAATCGATCTCCTCACACGCATTCACAACTCCCCTCCCCTGCAGCAAACGCGAAAAATCCTCATCGCCACCCCCGAAGAAATATCCGCCGCCGATCCGCTTTTGCAAATAGGAGCTCTCCACGGACGCCTAGACCCCAACTTCGATAACGCTACGCCGCCCCCACTTTTACAAAGGCTCCT
>JBKEAD010000176.1:0-4101 GCA_047971915.1 Chthoniobacterales bacterium | reverse complement strand
ACTTCACGGATGAACCATCCTTTCACAATTAGAAATCACATTTCTGTGAAAGGTCGTGTGGGTGATGTATCGTCCCGTCAACCCACGGTCGTTTTATCAAAACGACCCTACCTTTTATCCCGTTGGGGGCTCGGTTTCTGCGCCCACGGATGCATCGGTTTCTTTATGTTTGTTGTCGAGACGATAAATCGTCTCACCTTCCTTCATGAGATCGAGCTTATCTCTCGCAATATTTTCGATATACTCCGGATCCGTTTTGAGCAGCTTGATTTCTCGATCGAGGCGAAGCTTGCGTAACTCGGCAGATTTTTTTTCTCGCACGAGTTCTTCGTAGCGCGACTCCATGTGCTCAAGTTTCTGTAACTGCGGACGAAACAGAAAAAAAGCTAACATGCAGCCCGCGCCAACGATGAGAAATAAAATCAAGCGATTCAGAGCACCCATCGCCACGACGGGAGCACGCCGCCTTCGTTTTCGGTCGGCGACATCATCTCTCATAAGCTCTAAACTCCTTGTTTTTTTCTAGGCTTTTTATGCAGGCCTAAAATTTGCCTCCGTAAATGGCATCGCTTCCGAGTTCTTCTTCGATGCGAAGGAGTTGATTGTATTTTGCAACACGGTCTGTGCGGCAAAGAGAACCTGTTTTTATCTGGCCGGCATTGGTTGCAACAGCAATGTCCGCAATGGTCGTATCTTCGGTCTCACCCGAGCGGTGACTAATGACTGCCGTGTAATTGTTTTCTTTAGCAAGCTCAATAGCATCGAGAGTTTCGGTGAGAGAGCCGATTTGATTAACCTTGACGAGAATTGAATTAGCCACGCCTTTGTCAATTCCCTTGCGCAGAAAGTCCACATTGGTCACAAACAAATCGTCGCCTACAAGCTGCACTTTGTCGCCCAAAGTATCGGTCAGTGTTTTCCAACCGGCCCAGTCATTTTCATCACAACCATCCTCAATCGAAATGATGGGGTATTTTTTGCAGAGACCTTTGTAGTAGGAAACCAAGTCTGATGCGGAGTGTTTTGAGCCGTCAGATTTTTTGAAAATATAACGCTTGCTTTTCGCATTGTAAAATTCGCTAGAAGCACAATCCAGAGCGATCATCACCTCCGAGCCAAATTTGTAGCCCGCTTTTTTTACTGCTGTGGCAATAGAGTCTAAGGCGTCTTCGGCAGAGGAAAGTGCAGGCGCGAAGCCCCCTTCATCGCCGATTGCGGTGGAGAGATTCCGAGATTTCAATTCACTCTTGAGGGCATGAAAGACCTCTGCACCACAGCGCAAAGCTTCCGAAAATGTAGGAAGACCTTTCGGCACAATCATAAACTCCTGAAAGTCAATCGGGGCATCCGAATGGGCACCACCATTTAAAATATTCATCATCGGCACAGGCAATACCTTCGCATTTGGTCCTCCAAGATAACGGTAAAGTGGCTGCCCTAGTTGCGATGCCGCCGCTTTTGCCACGGCGAGAGAAACTCCAAGAATCGCATTGGCACCAACTTTCTTTTTATTAGCCGTGCCATCAATTGCGAGCATCGTTTTATCGATACCGATTTGATCGAGAGCATCCATCCCTACGATTTCCGGTGCTAAGAGGTTGTGAACATTTGTCACCGCCTTAGCGACGCCTTTTCCCAAGTAGCGTTTTTTTACATCGTCGCGAAGTTCGCAAGCCTCATGTTCTCCGGTGGAAGCACCGCTGGGAACTGCTGCGCGGCCAAAACCGCCTCCGGCTAACTCGACATCGACTTCAACGGTGGGGTTACCTCGTGAGTCAAGAATTTCACGAGAACGCATAGCAATAATGATAGTATCCATAGTTTTATGATAGGTGTTTGTTGTTGGTGTATTTTTCGGGTTGTTTTTTATAAAAGATCGAGATTGGTAAAGCGTTCGATTTTATCAATACGGACTCGGTGGATCGCATCGTCTTCGGGAACATCAATCTCATCGCCAACAACCTTTCCAAGCAGAGCCTGACCGATGGCCGTTTTGTAAGAAATAATCCCATGTTGAGGAGCGGAGTCCCATGCGCCCAAGACGCTAAAGACCTCCGTGCTACCATTCGCGAGATTCGAGAGGGTGACTACGCTGCCGATGGAGACTTGCGAGGTATCGGCATTTTCAAAATTCGTGCCACGAGCATTTGTCAGCATCGTCTCAAGCTCGGCTCTTTGCCGTGCCAAAACCGCTTGTTGCTCTTTAGCGGATTTGAACTCAAAATTTTCCCGAAGGTCGCCATAGTCTCGGGCAATTTGAATATCACGAACATTTTGTGGGATTTTTTTATTCACGAGTTCGTCAAGTTCATTTTTACGACGTTCGAGGCTGGTCCAAGAAACGGTCAGGGAGCGATCTTCCTCCACCGAATCTCCACTCACCATACTCTGAATTTCGGGATGCAATTTAATAATCCGACCAAACATAGAGCGGCGGCTCATATCATCAAAAACGGTCGTCATCAAAAGACGCCGCATGGAATCCCGCACCGTCTCGCGTTCGGCATCTGCAAAAAAATCAGCTATCAATTTTTTGTCGTCTAGCAACAGATCGCGAAGGCGCGACGTTTTTCTTTCCGAGAGCTGATCCATCTCGAGCGCACTCAAGACCGCACTAAAAACATCCACGGTAAAAAGTTCAGGAAATGGTCCCCCGCGCTCTTTGCAGAGCCAAATAAGCACCTCGGAGGAGATCGAACGATCCGCAATCGAACGCTCAAGAGCTGCTTTGAACTCACCGTCCTGCTTCTTCTTTTGAAAAAGTTTATAAACATCCGCGACCAAGCGTGATTGGCTTTTTTGCATGAGATTAACTGCCTTTACCGACCAGCGTTCTCCGTAAGCAGACTCAAAAGACTCTAACACAAAACGATGTTTCGAGGCAGGTAGATCGGAGAAAAGCTCCGGCAGATCGTGCTGTGCCTCGCGTAAAATATCGGCAACATTCAAAGTCCCCTCTCCTGCTAAAATTTCTGCATACTTTTCACAAATCTCATCACGTGCGAGCAAAAGCTCTATCGCTCGATGAGGTTCTAAACGTTGCCCTTTTTTCGCGGCCTCTTCGATTTGAGCAACAAGCACTCCAAGCTCGTCGAGCTCTTCCGAAAAATCGTTAATATCCTTCATCAACTGATCGAGAGCAGCAACCTGATCTTTGAGATGTCTTGCTCCGCGAAATTTAACAAGCAAGCCCGTATGGGCAGCCACCGGAGCATCCAACAAAACCACTGGCTCCGTTTTTTTAGAAGGAAGTTGGAAGTGTCCGTCAGCCTTTAATTTTTTCTTCGCACTGTCCCACCATTTCTTAAAAGCGGGTTGTTTATACAGCACCGGAACTAGGGTTGCCTGAATTTTATCCAATGTCGCAGAACCCCCTAGATCGCCAAGAATTTGACGAGCCAAGCCGACCGGATCTTCCTTAGCCTGCAATTTCACCCCTTCTGCATCGCTACGAACACGAGCATTTATATGCTCAGGAGGAAACACTTCCAAGCTCTCCAAAGCATATTCGATCTCCATAGGGTGTTTTGCCTTTCCATCGAAATCAATCAACACCTGCCCGGTTGGCAAACTCCACTCGGCAATCTGGCCGAATCCCCAGCTTTTATGTTTGCAATAAGTCCCCGGCTCGAGAGATGCGAGACGCGAGGCAATTTCTTCAGTAATAGTTCCAGTTTCTACAGCTTGCTTCAAATCGTCATTCATAGATCAGACTTCAAGTTAATAAGCAATTTGCTCATGGCGAGTGAAATTTTCCCATGAGTGAAATTTCCTAGCAAAAAGTTTTCTTTAAGAGTACCTCTGGAAAGCCGCTTTCTGCTGGATGCGCTGTGAAATTTTTATTTTTCAAGACGGAAAAGTTCCCGTTAGCCCTGTCCTAACGGGAGCTTTGACAACGAAGAAAAATGAAAATTTAACAAGCAGACACAAGGAATGGGGTTTCCAGAAGTGCTCTTCAGAGCACCCAAAAATAAAGTCTCTACGGGCTGCTGGGTGTGATTAAAAGTGGGTGAGGTAAAAACAATCTCTGCACCGTATCTCTGCGATTCGCATCAATAAACTCAATGTGCGACCTTTGGAGTACGGCAATTCTTCGCCACT
>JBKEAD010000140.1:0-12531 GCA_047971915.1 Chthoniobacterales bacterium | reverse complement strand
GGCTTGTGGCATGTCGTGGAATAATCGGGATTGCCAGTTTTTGAATCAAGCGGCATTATTTCCCGATATTTTTTCGACGGATCGTAATGAATAATAGCTCTGATAGAAACCCTATAAAAATGGATTTTGAAACTCTGCGCGGTGGCGTGTTGCTGTGTGGGCGTTATAAACTAAAAGCTCGCGTGCCACGGTGGATTGGGAAACGACGTTTTCAGGCCTACGATCAGAAGACGGAAGAAGATCGGATGCTGATTTTTTTGGATGCGACGGTGGCGGGACGTATGTCGCCCGAGTTGGTTGGCAAGATGGGGAGCGAGCACGCGGGATTGCTTCGGGTTTTGAGTTTAGAGGAATTTTATGGGATTCATTTTTTTGTTGTTCCTTGGGTAGATGCGGAGCCTTTGGAGAACTATGTTCAGCAAGAGGGGGCTATGAATCGTTTGCAGACGGCAAGGATACTGGAGGCCATCTCAGCAGCTTTGGAAGAGGCAAGAGGGGCCGGGCTTCCTGCGCAGAGATTGAGTGCAGGGAGTATTTTGCTTTCAGGAAATGAAGATAGTGGAGCGGCGCGCCCTTTCTTCTTTCCTATCAATCTAATCGATCCTACGGAGGAGACTTTAGGGAGTGATGTAACGGGAATTGCGCGAGCTTTGCTGCGGGTCGTCCCGGCGGATGGGCAGGTATCGCGAGGGGCCGTGACGTTGCCCCTAGATTTAGTGGAGGCTTTTGCGGAAGCCGAGAAGCTGGAGGCTGCGGAAGCTTTTGATCTTTTGATAGAGCAACTTCGTAAACCGATGCGGACGACACTACCCGTTCGGAGAAAGACAGCCTCAGAATTACCGATGCAGCTTCCGGAAAAACGGGATATTGAAGAGGCGGCTTTTTACAATGAAAGAAACTTGGAAGAAAGTGATCGACGGCACCACCGAAGAAAACGTCGTTCAGGCAATCGTGAATCGGAGAAAAAGAATACAGGCACTGTTTCTAAACTAGCCGCATGGCTGGGAGTGGTTGTGGCGTTGTTGGTCAGTGCGATTGCGTGCGCGGCAACATACTTGATCGTGTTGCCCATTTATACTCCTGTGCAAGCAAAGAGTGCACGCTCGGTCTTGCACGAGTCAGCGGGAGGTGAAGCTGCTCCAAGGGATGGTGAAAGCAAACCCTCGGCCTCAGAGCAGCTTTCGCTCGCTATCGCAGAGGCGCGTTCTTTGCAGTCCTATGGTAGTGGTCAGGCTTCGCTGGAGGCATGGAGGGATATTTTAAAAAATAATCCACATAATGTGAAAGTGATCGAAGGGGCTACGGGAGCGATTGAGGCTTTGGAAGAAGATCGTGGAAATATCGAAAACGGATACAGACCAAATATCATTGCCGTTCTCGAAGAGCTTAGTGAGATGCAGGTTCCTGCAGCAAACTATATGCTGGCACGCGTTTTTTGGTCATCGGATCCGGAAATTGCGACGGCACATCTCGTTGAGGCAGCAAGAGCCGCCTACGAGCCGGCGCAAAGTTGGTGCAGGGAGCAAAGAATCAAATATTCGCAATAGGAAATATTGTGTGGAAGATTTTACTTGCTTTGTCTGCTGTGCTTGTGGAGAAGCTTCTCTCTATATTAGAGGTCCGGCGGGGCGTTTTTTTTATTTCAGCCCCTTTTAAACCTTTTTTTAATTTTTAAGTAACCAAACAGATACATGAATATTCACGAATTCCAAGCTAAGCAACTTTTCACTACTTATTCCGTCGCGTCGCCTCAGGGTATCGCAGCAAGCACGCCCGATGAAGCACAGGCAGCCGCTGAGAAACTTGGCGGAAATAACTTGGTTGTAAAAGCTCAAATCCATGCGGGTGGGCGGGGTAAGGGGACTTTTACAAATGGTTTTAAAGGAGGGGTTCATCTCGCATCGTCTGCGAATGAGGTTCGTGAGCTGGCTGAAAAAATGCTGGGTCAGACGCTGGTGACTCACCAAACGGGCGAAGCAGGACGTGTCGTAAATAAAATTCTCGTTGCTGAGAGCGTGGAGATCGAAAAGGAGTTTTATTTTGCAATTCTCATGGATCGTGCTTTGGCGGGTCCACTCATCATTGCAAGCACGGAGGGCGGCGTAGAGATCGAAAAAGTTGCCGAAGAAACACCGGATCGCATTTTGCATGAAGCGGTAAATCCCGCACTGGGGCTGGAGGCTTATCAGGCCCGTAAGCTAGCGGCGCAACTCGGCTTTAGCTCGAAACAAATCGGTGCGGCGGCCAAGCTCTTTGTAAACCTTTACAAACTTTTCATCGCCTGTGATTGCTCGATGGTCGAGGTAAACCCTCTCGTGTTAACAAAAGACGGGCAAGTTCTCGCGCTGGATGCAAAATTTAATTTCGATGACAATGCGCTTTATCGTCACCCCAATATCGTCGAGATGCGAGATGTCGCCGAGGAAGATCCCCGCGAAGTCGAGGCTTCGAAATCGAATCTTAACTATATCGGCCTAGATGGAAACATCGCCTGCCTTGTCAATGGAGCCGGTCTCGCAATGGCGACGATGGACATCATTAAGCATCACGGCGGCGACCCTGCAAATTTCCTCGACGTAGGTGGCGGTGCCAGCGAAGAACAAGTCACCGAGGCTTTTAAAATTTTAATCGCAGACTCCAATGTGAAAGCAATCCTCGTAAATATCTTCGGAGGCATCATGCGCTGCGACGTTATAGCCCAAGGTATCATCAATGCCGTGAAGGCGGTGAGCCTGCCGGTTCCGCTCGTTGTTCGTCTTGAGGGCACCAATGTAGAAATCGGCAAGAAGCTTTTAGCGGAGTCCAATCTTCCGATTCAAACGGCTAACGACCTTACCGATGCAGCGCAAAAAGCCGTAGCTGCCGCAGCCTAACTTTTTTTAAAAAAACTTCAGACCTAAAGAAATAATATCATGTCCATTCTCGTTAATAAAGATACCCGTCTCCTCGTCCAAGGCATCACCGGAAGTGCCGGCGGATTCCATGCAAAAAACTGTATCGAATACGGCACCAACGTCGTCGCCGGTGTGACCCCCGGCAAAGGCGGCCAGACTTTTGAAAATACCGTTCCGATCTTCGATACGACATGGGAAGCGCGTAAAGAGACCGGCTGCAACGCTACGATGATTTTCGTGCCGGCCCCCTTTGCGGCAGACGCCATTCTCGAAGCGGCAGACGCCGGGATCGAGCTTATTGTTTGTATCACCGAGGGGATTCCCGTTATTGACATGATGCGCGTAAACATCGCTCTGGCAGATAAACCCTGCCGCCTCATTGGGCCAAACTGTCCGGGCATTATCACACCGGGCGAATGCAAGATTGGCATCATGCCGGGGTATATTCACAAGCCCGGGAAGGTTGGCGTGATTTCCCGTTCGGGCACTCTGACCTACGAAGCGGTCTGGCAACTCACGACTCGTGGTTACGGTCAAAGCACCTGCATCGGCATCGGCGGCGACCCGATCAATGGCACCTCTCACCTCGATGCTTTGAAACTTTTCAATGAAGACCCGGACACCGAAGCAGTGATCCTGATAGGCGAAATCGGCGGGTCCGCCGAGGAAGAAGCCGCTGCATGGGCAAAAGATAATTGCAAAAAGCCGCTGGCTGCATTCATCGCAGGAGCCACGGCCCCTCCGGGTCGCCGCATGGGGCACGCCGGTGCCATCGTAAGTGGAGGAAAAGGAACCGCCCAAGGAAAAATTGCCGCCCTTCGCGAAGCGGGGATCGAAGTTGCCGAATCGCCAGCCGACATGGCAGAGGCTCTTCTGCGTAACTACAAGGGATAATTTTTTCTTTTGAAAAACAAACAAGCAACCCAGAATCAAAAAAATTATGAGTAAAGGAATTCTAGAAGGAAAAACCGGAATTGTTTTCGGAGTCGCAAACAAACGCAGCATCGCTTGGGCCATCGCGCAGGCTTGGCACGAAGCAGGAGCAAAGCTGATCTTCAACTACCAAGGCGAGCGCATCAAAGACAATGTCGAAGCTCTAGCCGGAACTTTTGGTGCAGACACCCCGGTCTATCCTTGCGACGTTAGCAGCGATGAAGAAATTGATGCTTTTTTCGGAAAAGTCCGCGAGCACACCGACCGTGTCGATATGATGCTACACGCCGTCGCCTTTGCTCCAAAAGATGCGCTCGAAAATGACTTTCTTTACACGAGTCGCGACGCTTTTAAAATGGCGCACGACATCAGTGCTTACTCTCTTGTTGCGCTCGCCCAGCGCGTCGAACCATTAATGACCAACGGTGGCAGCATTATTGCGATGAGCTATCATGGCTCGGTAAAAGTTGTTCCAAAATACAATGTCATGGGCGTGGCAAAAGCAGCTCTCGAAGCATCGACACGCTACTTGGCCTCTGATCTTGGTCCTAAAAATATCCGTGTAAACTGTATCAGTGCCGGCCCGATGAATACGCTTGCTGCACGCGGCATCTCGGGCCTCGGGAAGATGATCAAGCACTACGAAGAAAAGGCACCGCTACGCCGCACCTGCACGGGCGATGAGCTCGGCCAGACCGGACTCTTTCTAGCAACCGAAGGCGCCGGAGCGATTACCGGGCAAGTTCTTTATGTCGATGGTGGCTACGAAATCATGGGGATGTAATTCCGGCGCATGACTTCGGAAAAACGCCTCCGCCCATCCGGGGGCTACCGTCGTCTGGCTTCTTTTCAGGCAACTACACTCATTTACGATGCAACCATCGTTTTTTGCAGGAATTTTATACCGTCTCACTCTCGAACTACGGATCAGATGATTCAAGCCGCCCGTAGTGGGCGACAAAATATCGCCGAGGGAAACCGCGCCGGAGCGACCTCGGCACGCTCAAAAAACTAGCGAGAAAACCTGCCCTGATTGCGGCTCTCCGATGGCCATTCGCACGGCAAAATCCGGCAAAAATACTGGCTCCCGATTTTACGGTTGCACGGCCTACCCTCCTTGCAAAACACCCCTTCCTGCTGAATGAGCAACTCTGAAACCGACAGGATCGCTCGTCGCGTGGCCGCTTGCTTTTCCGGTGAGCACTATCTTTCGTTTTATATTCCGAGCAAGCTTGCTTCGGATTCGATTTATTCTTTCGCGGCGAGGCTTCTTGCCGGAGAAAACATTTCGGATCGAGGTATTCTAGATATTGGTTGCGGAGTTGGTTTATTTGCCGCCTACCTTCGTGAGAAAGGGATCACCACGCCCTACCTCGGCATAGATCCCGCTGAAAAAAAAATCCAAACCGCAAATTGCTATCTCGTAAAAAAATATGGCGATCTGGATTTCAGAATAGGCGAGGGCCGTCATCTCCCTGAATTTTCAGGCAACATCGTAGCCTTCGATATTTTGCAATACTTCAGCGACGATGAGCAAAAAGTCTTGCTCTCGGAAATACTCGCACGCCTCGCCCCCAACGGTATTTTTATTTTGCAGACGACCCTCCGCGAGAAACATTGGCGCTACACCGCCACGAGTTTTGAAGAAGTCTGCATTCGGAGTTTCGGATGGATTCGCGGTGGACTCTGGAATTTCCCAAAGCGGGAGACGATCCTATCTGCCTTCAGCGGAAAGGCTAACTTTGTCGCTCTCCCCTCTTGGGAAGGCACGCCATTCTATAGTTGGACCTTCCTTGTTCGGAAAAAATAAAAGCCTCAACCCAGCGATATCGCGGCTTGCTTTGCAGCTCCGAAAAGTGCGGCATTGTCATTTAAAATAATTTTTATCGGCATCTCTTGCATGATAGAGCGCATGCGCCCTTTTTCATTGAAGGCGTGTAAAAAAGCTGCGGACTTCATTCTTTTGATGAGCTTGGCCGGTATGCCGCCGCCCAAATAAACCCCGCCGGTCGCAAAGCTTTTGAGTGCCATATTTCCACATTCAGCTCCAAGGCAAGATGTGAAAATATCTAGCGTCTGACTGCACATGGGGCAAGTTCCTGCTTGATCGAAACGGGAGATGACAACCCCTGCGCTTTCTTTTTGCATGGCAGCGGCCACTTCGGGAAGCTCTTTTCCTCGTCCCGTATCATGCAAAAAACGATAAATATTTTCGATACCGATACCCGAGGCGACGCGCTCGTAGCTCACATGCCCGAATTGCTTCATGAGGTGTTGCAAGAGATCGATTTCAAGATCGTTGCGAGGCGCGAAGTTACTATGTCCGCCCTCACTAGCCCAGACATCGTGCGCCTTTCCATTCCAAAAAAGTCCCGCTTCTCCGAGACCGGTGCCCGGAGAAACAATGCAGCAATTCCCTTTTGCAGCGGGGTTGCCTTTTTGAACAGTTTCAAAATCTTTGGCTCCGAGCGTTGAAATTCCATAGGCATTTGCAGCAAGGTCATTTAGTAAGGCCACACTTTGTAGATCAAGCTTCTCGGCGATTTCGCGACTATCAACTGCCCAAGTAATGTTAGACGGGTTCACCTTACCATCCTCCACGGGTCCGGCGATGCCAAAACCTGCCGCAAGAATCTCGTCGGTTTTGCCATCCAAAAACTCATTTAAAATAGCGAGTAAACTTGGAAATTCTCCGCTCGGATAACGTTTATTTTTTAAAATTTTAAAATGTCCCTTTTGAACTGCTTTGAGATCAAAAAGTGCAAGGTTGGTTTTTGTCCCGCCAATATCCCCTGCGAGAATAAGGTCGCTTTTAATTTTTGTCGGCATGAAATGGATAAAATTTTCGGCTAGCTTTTAATAGGGTAATGATGCCAAGCGTGGCCATCGCGTGCGAGCAGCTCGTCAGAAGCGGCAGGTCCCCATGAGCCGGATTCGTAGTTGGGATAATCTCGCGCTGGAAGGGCATGCCAGACATCGAGAATAGGATCTACGATTTTCCAAGAAGCCTCCACGCTGTCGTAGCGGTGAAAGAGGGTTGTCTCTCCCAACATGCAATCATACAACAGCGTTTCGTAACCCGTCGCTGCGACTTGCTCGCCAAAATCTTTGTAACTAAAATCAAGCGGCACGCTGGCAACATTTATTTTGGGGCCCGGTCTTTTTGCGTGGATGTCGAAAGTGATTCCCTCGTCGGGTTGGATGTAAAGGACGAGGCGATTTGGGCCGATGTCTTTGCTGTGTAAATTCTCGCCAAAGAGACGAAGTGGAGCACTGCGGAAACCGATGACGATTTGCGTGGTGTGGCAGCTCAAGCGTTTACCGCTGCGAATGAAAAAAGGGATGCCGGACCAACGCCAGTTGTCGATACCGAGCTTCAAGGCCACAAAGGTTTCTGTATTTGATTGAGGATCTACATTGGGTTCGCTGCGATAAGCTGGGACTTGTTTGCCGTCGATGATGCCGGCATCGTATTGACCGCGCACGGTATTTGTGAGCACGGCTTCCGGTGTCATTGGGCGAATCGCTTCTAGGACTTTTACTTTTTCATTTCGTACGGATTCGCCATGAATCGTGCTGGGCGGCTCCATAGCAATAAGCGATAAAACGGACAAAATATGGTTTTGCACCATATCTCGAACAACGCCGGATTTATCGTAGTAGCCCCCACGTAGCTCGACACCGAGTTCTTCAGCGACGGTAATTTGCACATACTCTATGTAGCGACGGTTCCAGATCGGCTCGAAGATCGTATTACCAAAACGGAAAACCATGATATTTTGCACCGTTTCTTTTCCGAGATAATGATCGATGCGGTAAATTTGGGACTCATCCAGATGGGAGGATAGCTGGGTATTTAGCTCCGCCGCACTTGCTAAATCGTGCCCGAAAGGTTTTTCGATAATGACACGTCGCCAGCCATTCTCTACCTCTTTGGTAAGATTTACTTTACCAAGCTGCTCGACAACTGGCGCAAAAAAGCGCGGTGCCACGGCAAGATAAAATAGGACGTTGCTGCCCGGAATATCCCAGTCTTTACGTGCTTTTTCGATTTTGTTTACAACACGCGTAAAGGTTTTATCATCCGCAAAATCACCCGGAATGTAGTAGAGACGCTTCGCAAAATCTTTCCAAATTTCGGGATCGACCTCACGTGTAGCAAACTCCTTGATGTCTTCGCCACCTTTTTGTCTAAAGTCGTCGTCATTACTCTCAGAAACCGCGCAGCCGATGATTGCAACCTTTTCAGGCAGTAGGCCAAGTGTTCGCAAATTGTAAATTGCTGGAAAAAGTTTACGCTTCGTTAAATCTCCAGAAGCTCCAAAAATAACAATGACGCAGGGGTCACCTTGCCGATCATGTCCGGTGAGTGGATGGGAAGTTTCCATGAGGAGCAGTTTTATCTTACTCACTGATTGAAGTCAGTAAAAAGCTTAGCAGAGACAAAAAATTTACACTCCGGGCAGCTCGCAGATAAAGAATCGTGATTTTTTCGGCCTATCAGGAAAGTTCACGTATGGCGACAACGTCCTACTCTAAACATTTTTTTGATGAAGCTTTTTTGGGGACTAGCAGCCGTGCGGAATAAGTCCGACGGGCTGCTAAAGCATTCCTGTGCGCAAATAGTAGGCGCAAGCAGAACTCAAGGCGTGAGGCAAATCTTGGCGGGGCTGCCAGTCGAAATTTTTGCGAAAAATTTTGTCATCAACCAACCAGTAATCCGCCAACATTTCGCTAATACGATCCGGCGCAAAATTTGGAACTGCTTTTTGAATTGTCGGAAAAACTCCGGCTATTGTGCCGACTAGTTGCAAAATCTTTTTTGGCAAAGGAAGGATGACGCCATTTTTTTCCAAACATGCCCCTGCGTTTATGACGAGGTCGCGATCCGTAATTTGTGAATCTGCCGCGAGATAGGCACTACGGAGCTTGCTGGCATTTTTGTTTTCGAGACAAATAAAAATTGCCTGCACTAAATCATCAACCGATATCCAACTAAAATGCTTTGTCTGAAAGCCCGGTTTTACACGAATAAAAGATTTCGCAAGTTTAAAAAGCGGGAGGGTGGCCGTATCGTAAGCACCCAGAACCATTGGTGGCCTAAGCGCAATAAGGTCCCGATTTTCCGGCAAAAGTGACTCCATTTTTTGCTTTGATTTCCCATAAAAACTAATCGGGGCATCGGGCGTTGTTTCATTTCGCTTAGGCGGTAAAATATTTTTTGAAAGGGGGGATGCAGACGGTCCGCCGGCAGCTTGTGAAGAGAGGATGACGCAGCGCGTTGTCGCGGGGAGTTTTTTTAAAAGGTTCCGAGTGCCTTGAATATTGGTCATCTCATAATCGCTCCAATCTTTTCCAAAAAGAATTGCTGCTGCATGGATGGCGTGGGTTGTTTGTTTAAGATTTTTTTCCGGCAATTCCCAATCGGGAGCTTGGCTGTTGCAAATACAAACCCTTTTTGGAAGTTCAAAAATACCCTCTGCGGCAAGGCGGTTGCGAAGTTTTTCTACTTGCCGAACCGGAAGTAACAAAGAGTCAACGTTTTGTTTTTGCAGGAGAGCAAGCAGGATATTAAACCCCACAAAGCCTGTCGCGCCTGTCAGGAGAAGTTTCACGAAACGAGACTTTTTTCGTAAATTTTCAAAGTTCTGGAAGGTTTGCAGCCCATTAATTCCGCACTTTCCAAAATTTGCGTATTGTTTGCTTCGACCCAAGAGATCTCGGTAATTGTATAGAAGCGCGTTGTCCACTCCTTGGCTTTTGCGAAAAACCAGGCATTGATGCCCCGCGCTCGAAATTGTGGATCGATGCCGAGGACCGTGAGGCGAGCGGTATTTGTATTTCTTGTTTTTAGCAAAAAGGCGAGATGAAGCAGGCGCAAAAATGAGGGCGTGTTTTTTGTGGATGCAAGATGGTCGTTGATGTTGGGAAGCGTGATGATGAATCCCGCGGGGCGGTTTGCCATTTCTACGATTTGAATTCCTTCAGGGCTGGCAACCATTTTCAGATCTCCCGCAGCATCGCGTAAATCTTCGATATGCATCGGCACGAATCCCCAGTTTCTATCCAATGTGCGGTTATAAAGTTGGGTTAAAATTTTCAAATCCTCGTCCAGCTTGTGCATACGAATGGATCGAATATGGAGGCGGCTACGGGTTTCAACACGTTCCACAATCGCCCGAACCCGCTCGGGAAGGGCGAGACTCATATCAAGCGACAGGCAGTAAAGTTCGCGAACCGATTCAAAACCCTGTTCGAGCAAACGCGCTTCGTAATAAGATGGATTCCACGGGATTCCCATCGTGGAGGGATTTTCAAAATCGTTTGTGAGAAGGCCGCATTCCTCATTAATGCTTGGGGAGTAGGGGCCGCGTATTTGAGTCATTCCACGATCCTTTAAAAACTTGCAAACCGCTTCAAATAGGAGTCGGACGACATGCGGATCGTCTTCATAAGCAGGAAATCCAAAGAAGCCTACGCGGTCGCGATGATATTCGTTATGCGTATGATTGATAATTGCTGCGAGGCGGCCGACTGGACGCCCCTTTCGCCAAGCAATAAAAGCGGCTATCTCGCCGTGACGTTTAAAAAAATGACCTACCGGATCAAGGTGTCTCGCCACGCTCCCGGGAGAGCACGGGATGAACGCCGTTTGTTCCTTGTGTAGTTTCTCCGGCAGCCGTTCGAACAGCTTCCTGTCCTTCTTCGTCTGACAAGCTGAAATCGAATACATTTCTTCTGCGTCCAGGTTCAGTGTAGGCGGGATCATCGAAAGTCCCTAATTCTTTAGCGAGTTTTTCAAAAATTTCGAGCACGCGATTGAGGTCATCTTCCGTATGCGTAGCCATGTAGCTCGTGCGCACGATGGCTTCGCCGTAGCGAACCGCAGGATAGACGGCAGGTGTCGCAAAAACGCCTTCCTCGTAAAGTCGTTGTGTAAATTGGAAGGCCTTTGCCTCGCTGCCGATGAGGATGGGGATAATCGGTGTCTCGGTTGTGCCGATTTTGAAGCCGATGGCCTTGAAGGCTGCGTGCATTTTTTTCGTATTTTTCCAGAGCTGCTCAATGCGCTCAGGCTCCTGTTGCATGAGCTCAAGTGCTTTTAAAACACCACCTGTAACCGCTGGTGCCAAGGATGCCGTAAAAATCAAGCAACGCGCCTTGTGCCGTAAATACTCGATCATCTCCGTGGAGCCTCCGATGAAACCGCCCATCGAACCAAGCGATTTGGAGAAAGTCCCCATCACGACATCGACTTGGTCATTGAGTCCGAAGTGGTGAGCCGCGCCTTTGCCTTGAGGACCGATAACGCCTAATGCGTGCGCCTCATCCACATAGGTCAAGGCATTAAATTCTTTCGCAGTTTCGACAATGCCGGGCAACTTCGCAATATCTCCCGACATACTAAAAACACCATCGACGATAACGAGTTTACCCGCCGAATCGGGCAGACGCTTGAGGCGATTTCTTAGAGAATTTACATCGTTGTGCCGGAAGGGATGTAATTTTGCATTTGAAAAATTGCATCCGTCGATAATGCTGGCATGGTTTTCACGGTCACAAAGTAGGGCATCTCCCTCTTCGGCGAGGGTCGCAATGGCTCCTTGATTTGCAAAAAAACCGGTCGAGAAAAGCATGACGGATTCACGCTCCAAAAAGTTAGCAAGAGCTTGCTCCAACTCTTCGTGAATTTTTAGCGTACCATTTAGAAGGCGCGACCCCGTGCAGCCCGCTCCGTATTTACGCGTGGCCTCGCAGGCCGCTTCGACGACTCGGGGATCTTGGGCGAATCCGAGGTAGTTATTCGAACCGATCATGATACACTCTCGGCCCTCACAAGTTACGTGATTCCCGTGTGTTTCATCGATACGGCGAAAATACGGATAGAAACCTTGAGCACGCGCATCCTTTGCATCGCGATAGTCCCTGCATTTTTGGTATAGGTCTTTTCCCTCAGTAGTCGTCATGTTTGAGCGTCAAGAGTGAGGTTTTTTTCAAGGAAAGCAACTTTTTTTCCGCGGCTTATTCAGTTTCCTGCTTTTTAAACTGTTACAAATTCCGGATTCTGCTGAAAACACAGGAAGTATCCTAGGAATCTGAGAAAAATTTTTCGACGTGGCAAGATGGCGATTATTTTTCAAATTTCCACTTGCCGAGATGTCAAAGATGGGGCAGCATCCCTGAGCTTTCACACAAAGCCCGGGTGGCGAAATTGGCAGACGCGTCAGATTTAGGATCTGATTCCGCAAGGAGTGTGGGTTCGAGTCCCTCCCCGGGTAGCTTTTGGCGAATTAACTCAAATGAAATGACACCGGGGAAATGTCATTAAAGGTAGTCACGTTGGCTCCTTGTTTTACCAATTCTCATACATCAACCCTTCAATGTGGCTGAAGTGAGCAATGATAATATTGGTATCGAGCAGGACATTACTACCACTCATGGATAGTATCGGGGACGTCGCGACCTGCTTCCTCCACCGCTTGGGCAAAATCCTCCGCATCTTCCTCACTCAAGCATCCCGAGGTCTTGCGAATTACTGCCAAACGATATTCCTCAGACGTTTCGGAGCGCTTCCGGTCGTGACGGGTTAAGCAGCTTTTCAAAGGAGTAACAAAAAAAGGTGACCACCTTTCGACAGCCACCTTTTTTTAGGATGTTATATCTTTATGCGCCCTTTTTAAAAATTAATACCGGTGTAAACGCC
>JBKEAD010000115.1:0-3780 GCA_047971915.1 Chthoniobacterales bacterium | reverse complement strand
CAAAAAAATACTCTTGTTCCCAGAGGTAGAGATTTTCGTTGAAATCGATTTGCAGGGTTGGTCCGCTGTGGGAGTAGTTTCGAGTTGCGCTGGTGTGCATGAGCGCGATTTGACGGAGGGCGGAGCAGTAGAGGTCGCGCCGCAAATCCCACGCGCCATCGCGGAAGCTCCAGAGATCTTCTTCGCCGAGATCTTGCATCCAGATAAGCCCCTCGCCGGAGTCGTGATGGTAAATTTTTGGAACTTGGATTTTGCTCTTGTCGAGAAAATTGGCGATGTCCACGAAGTGGATATTTTCTTCGCGGTGGTGGGTGTATTTCGCGAAAATCATGGAGGTCTCGCCCGTGCGGATTCGGTAAAAAATACGTCCTGAGCCGCCTTTTTCGAGCGGGGTCACTTGAAAATTATCTTCGCCAGTAGCGGGGAAGCGGGTGCGTGTAAAGTCGATGACGTTTTCGGGTAACATGCCTTGGGTCTGTGCTCTCTTAAAAAAGATGATAGTTGAGTAAATGCTTTCGTTTTTAGATGTCGAGATTTTCGAGATGGCCGCTGGCTTTTTTGTCGTCGCGGACGACGCAGTGGCGCAGCGTGGAGTTGGCGGAAACTTCACATTTCGGCCAGAGAATGGAGTCTTGGATGCAGGTGTCGGCGTGGACTTCTACACCGTCGCCGATGGCGGAAAAACCTCTAATTTGCGCACTCGGATGGATTCGGGTGTCGTTCCCGATTTTTTGGGGCCAAGGAGTTTGTGGATTTAATTGAAAAGAGGGCCGCCAGTTGGTCGCGTGAATTTTTTGATGTGTTTCGAGATATTCTTTGCGGGAGCCGATGTTGAACCATGCGTTTTTGTTTAGGACGACTCCGCCGATATTACCTTTGTCTTGGAGCCACTCGATAAGGATGGGTGCTACGGAAAGTTCTTTGCCGGCGGGGAGGCGTTTGAAAATAGAGGGATTCCAAACCGAGATGTTTGCGTAGTCGAAATTGCCGGAAGGGCCTGTGCGCTCGAAGTGATTATGAATATCGACGATGTTTGTGTCGTCGAGCGCGATGGGTGCGGCGAGGTCGGTTTTGCGGAGCGCAAGGGTGACATCGTGCTTGTTCTCAAAGTGAGATTTTACGAGAGTATCGATGTCGATGTCGGTGAGTAGGTCGCCGCTGTAAACGAGAAAGGGTTTGTCACCGAGGAGAGTTTCCGCATTTTTGATTCCGCCGGCAGTGCCTAGGAGCTTTGGCTCGTGAATAAAGCGGATCGTGTGATCGCGGTAGCGATTTTTTGGAAAAATTTGTGGAAAACGTTCTGCTGCGTGGTGGGTATTTACGACGAAGGATCGGATACCGAAGGCGATGAGGTGATCGAAGGCGAAGGTGATGAGTGGTTTATTAAAAATCGGAATGAGCGGCTTGGGATAAGTTTCCGTCAATGGCCGTAGGCGGGTGCCGAGGCCGGCTCCGAGAACAAAAGCGGTATCGATCACCGGTAAAAAATCATGATGTCTTAGAGCCTAGGGCATCTCGGTGACTTTGAAGTCATCGAAAAAGATTTCACCTTGCCCGGGTTGGAGTGTGAAGGCGACGAGGAGGGACGCCCAGCTTGTGTATTGCTCTTTATTTAAATCTTTCTCTTCGGTGAATTTGACGGTGATTTTTTGCGTAACGGTGGTCCAGTTGGCACTGGGGTTTATGCGGATGCTTTCGGATTTGCTTTCATTGAGTTCGTTTCTTTTTACCTTTGCGCTGCCTCGTTCGCCACGGGTGATTCTGGCTTCGCCGAGTTTTTTGTAGCCGCGGTAGACAAAGAAGGCTGTGGCATCGCGGACTTTATTACCTCTTACTTTGAAAGAAACCTCATACGTTTTGCCGATTTTTAGGCGCATGCGTGCGGCCTGTTGGAACATAAAAAAGTTCGAGGGATACCAAGCACGGTATTGCCAGTTCGGTTTACTAAGGTCCAATGCAGGGCCACCCTTCGAGACGGCGGGAAGGGTTGGGTAGGCCATTTCGACGACTTTATTTGGGTTGGGGTAGTAGCCGGCTTTGAGGACTTTTTTGCCGTCTTGCGGACCATTTGGTGCGGCGAGACCGACTTTATCGCTTTCAGCATCGACGACGGAGATGTAGCCAAGAAAATTCCCTTCTTCTAGCCCGTAGTGCGTTTCCCAGCCAGAGGGGAGCTGCATGAGGGGGAGGGCACCCTGGCCTTTTACGTCAGAGAAGGCTTTGAATTTTGGCTCGGTTTTGGTTCCTGTATTGAGAGCCATTGCGACGCGGCCATTTGATTTTCCAACGACAAGATCAAAGAGGCCGTCGCCATTCATATCTCCGGTGGCAATCGTCGAAATACCGCCGATGCGTAGGTCGCTACCGGCTTTGCCGTCGACGGCGATATTGGATGCGAAGGGAAAGTCTTTGCCGGGTTCCCATCCGCTGCCCGGGTTTAGATAGACGCCGATGACGCCCATGCGGTCGGTCATTATGATGTCATCCTTTCCGTCACCGTTGTAATCGACGACTGCGGAGCTAAGCTGTTCGCGGCCCATCCCATAAACGAGGAAAAAGCGGTTTGGGTCGTCGAATTTTGGTGCTGCGGCAGAACCTTGGTTGATGAGCAGGTGAATGCTATTTGCCGAGTAGGAACCCTCGCCGATGAGGAGGTCGGGTTTGCCGTCTTTATTTATGTCTGCGACAGTTGGGTCAAAAACGTTGCCCCAGCGACGTCCGTCTTTACTGGTTGGGATGATGATTTTGCTGACGTCTGGCGGTTGGACAAACTTTGGCACCATGGGTGAGCCGGCGTTTTTTAGAAGCATGATTTCACCGATGTAATTTCCGATAACGAGGTCGTTGCTTGATCCGCCGGAGAAATTGGCAGCGGCGATGCGGACGCCTTGGTTAGCTTTTTCAGGTAATCTGCGGTCGCGTCCTCGTGAAATAAAAACGGGGATAAGCTCGCCGGTGGTGAATTTGGGTTCTGTTTTGGAACCCGCGTTGAAATAAATCCGCATGTAGCCGAAAACATCGGAGGTCACGATGTCGTTGAGGCCGTCGTTATTCATATCCGCAATCGAGACGGAAACGGGCATGGAATTGTCTGAAATCGACCCGGATTGGGTGAGGATGGGGAGGGAGCCGCGGTTACCGATCAGAGTGCCGGTTCGGCTGACTCCGTCCCACGGATTGTCTCTACGAAAGCTGCTTTCGAAGCTGCCGTTGGCGAGCAAATTTCTAGCCTTGGGCGGATTGCTCTGTGCATGGGCGACATGGTGGAGAATCGGTGAGAGGGCAAAAGCAGAAGCTAGAGCAGATATTTGTGAAACACGCCAAAAGGAGAACATAGTTGTTTAATGATATGCTGAAATGATACGATTTGAAAAGAAAATCGCATAGCCTGTCTTTTTTGGAAGCAAAACTTTAGAGAAATTTTCCGGACGGCTGCGATGAAAAAAGTGGGTGAAGTGAAGCCTGAGGGAGGCATTCGAACGGAATGACTGGAAATGATTTTACACTCAATCAAGTAATTTCTGAAAAAAGCTCAATTTACTCTTTTGGTTAATGAGGATGGGAAAAGAGGGGGAGCGTTGTATTTAAATAAGGAAAGCAAGAAGGTAGGAAAAATATTCACAGCCATCGTATAAGAATAAATAGGCTCAAAGCCCCTTGGATCGGATGGGGCTGAGGGGAGTTGCACCCCTCAGCCCTTCCACACCACCGGACGTGCGGTTTTCCGCATCCGGCGGTTGAACCTTGTCCTCTTCACCTTTTGGCTTGGGGTGCTTGGAC
>JBKEAD010000107.1:0-4159 GCA_047971915.1 Chthoniobacterales bacterium | reverse complement strand
GCCGGTGGGATTTGCTGTTAATTGATTTAATAGTTCGTTTTGTGAGCCTCCGCCGACTATGTGGATTCATGTTATGGGTTTGTCGTTGATTGCGTCGAGGTCTTTTTTTTCTTTTCGGTATTTCAGAGCGAGTCTTTCGAGGATGCTGGGGGTGACGTCGGCGGGGTTTTCGAGAGCGGGTTGGTTGGTTTTTTTCAACCAGTCTGCAATGGCGGTGGGCATGTGTGTGGGTGCCTGAAATTCTTCGGCGTCGGGGTCGAGAAGTGCGGTGAAGGCGGGTTCGGCGTTGGCGGCGGCGACGAGCTGGCCGTAGTCGAGGGGGGTGCCTTCGGAGTCCCTGAAGCTTGCAGCGTCCCAGTGACGTTTGCATTCTTGCAGCAGCCACATGCCGGCGATGTTTTTTAAATAACGGGTTGTGCCGAAGACTCCGGCGTCATTTGAAAATCCGAGTTCGAAGCCCATTTCGTTGATGAGTGGGGTGAGGAGTTCGCGTCCGAAGAGGGACCAAGTGCCGGAGCTTAGGAAGACGGGTTCGGATTCCGTTGCGGGGACGCCTGCCACGGCGGAGGCGGTGTCGTGGGCACCGACGGCGATGACTTCGATGTTGTCGTGTGCTGTCATGGGGCCGAGGCGGGTGCCGGCGTTTACGAGATCGCCAAAGATTTTTTCGGGAAAGCCCATAGTTTTTATGAGGCAGTGGTCCCAGTCTTGGGTGGCGGCGTAGAGGAGCTGGCCGGTGCTGGCGATGCTGCGTTCGACGGCTTTGCGTCCGGTGAGGCGGTAGTTTATGAGGTCGGGCAGGAAGAGGAGAGTTTCGGCTTTTTCGAGAAGGGCTTCGGGGGAGCGAGCCTCGGCTAGGAGCTGAAAGAGGGTGTTGAAAAAGAGGAATTGGATGCCGGTGCGTTGGTAGATATCGACGCGGGGCATTTTTTCAAAAGCAAGCTCCTGCATGCCGTCGGTGCGGCTGTCGCGGTATTGGAAGGGGGTGCCGAGTAGCTCGCCTTGCGCGTCGAGGAGGCCGTAGTCCACGCCCCAGGTATCTACGCCGATGGAGGCGATGGCGGGACCGTGCTGCGCGGCGGCTTGGTCGATGCCGGATTGGATTTCTTTTAATAAAGTGTCGAATTGCCAGTGCCAGCCGTTGGTGAGCTTTACGGGTGTGTTGGCGAAGCGATTGATTTCGTGAAAGTGGAGGCGTGTGCCGTCGAAGTGTCCGGCGAGGACGCGTCCGCTGCCGGCTCCGAGGTCGGCGGAGAGACAAATGCGTGTGGATTTCATGAGGTGATTTGGAGTTCGACTCCGGCTTGGCGGATGGCTTTGGCGAAGTCGCGGATGGGTTTGCGGTTTGTGATTAGAAAGTCGATGTCGGCGAGCTTTGCAAAGAAGTAGGAGGATTTTAGGCCGAGCTTGCTGTGGTCGGCGAGTAGGTAAACTTCTTGCGAGAGGGCGATCATGTGGCTGTGGAGATGGGCGTGCTGCTCATTTGCCTCGCTGAGTCCGCGGTCGATGTCGATGCCTCGGCAGGAGAGGAAGGCTTTTTGGATATTGTGGCTTGCAAGGATCTGATCGGAGAGTGGACCGACGCAGGCAAGAGAGGCAGCACTGACGGAACCGCCGACGAGGACGACCTGTGCTGCGGGGCGTTTGGCGAGTTCGAGGGCGGTTTTTAGCCCATTGGTTAAGATCGTGAGTTCGATATTTGGGAGGAGCGTGGCGAGTTCGAAGGCGGTCGTGCTGGCGTCGAGGAGGATGGTTTGTCCGGCATCGATAGCGGTGAGTGCTTGGCGGGCAATGCTTTGTTTTTCGGCAATGTTCATCGCTTCTCGGCTTGTGAGCGGGAGGTCGCGGCGATTTTCGGCTTCGCGAATGGCTCCACCGTGGGTGCGAATGAGCCGACCCTCGTGATCGAGCTTTTCGAGATCACGGCGAATGGTTTCCTCGGTCACTTTGAGCAGACGAGCAAGATCAATCGTTCGCACACTGCCTTGCGCGGTGAGGAGATGAAGAATGCGTTGATGACGTTCGGGGGCGAGCATTTGTGTTGGATTAAGAAAAGATCGTTCGGAGGCGAATATAGCGAATATTTCTCCGAGGGATCAATAGAATACAAAAGATTTTATCACAAAAACACAGATAATCAGAAATTGAAAGATAGTTCGTTTGAAGTCGTTGAAGTTAACCTTACTCAGCGTCTTCGCGTTGATTTAGCAGCTTGGCTTGCTCGAACTTTTCTTTCATCGTGGGGTTGTTTCGCGTTAGTTTTTTTACCGTTACGTCTTGGGCTTTGTCGTTGGCGAGGCGTAGTTGATTTTCGGACTTCAGGAGGCTTTCTCGGGTTTTTTGCAGGTGCGAGATGGATTTGTCGATCTCATCGACGGATTTCTGGAAGTGGCTGGATGCGAGATCGAAGTTTCTGCCAAATGAGTTTTTGAACTGCTCTAAGTCTGTTTCAAAATTCGTCACGTCTATGTTTTGAGCCTTCACCAGTGCGAGTTCATTTTTGTAACTCAGGGAGTTCGTGGCTGCATTTCTGAGAAGCGTAATCATTGGGATAAAGAACTGTGGTCTAATGACATACATTTTTTCATAGCGGTGAGATACATCGACGATTCCGGTATTGTAGAGTTCGCTTTCGGGCTCCAGTAGAGAGACCAATATGGCGTATTCACAGCTTTTTTCGTTTCGGTCTTTGTCCAGCTCCTTAAAGAAATCCTCATTTTTCTTTTTGGTCGCAGTGGTGTCATTTTCGTTCTTCATCTCGAACATGATGGAAACAATCTCCGTTTTATTTTCATCCATGTCTTTGAAAATAAAGTCTCCCTTGCTGCCAGTGTCGGCATTGTTGTCTTTTTCGAAATAGGCGCGAGGGAAGGCGGTTGCTCGGATGCGGTTAAATTCCGTTTCGCAATGCTGCTCAAGGGTTTCGCCCACCATTTTGGTGGAGAGTTTGGCTTTCAAATCTTTGAGCCGTTCAATGGCTTCGTCGCGGTCTTTGAGTTGGGTTTCATACTTATCCTTCAGAGCCCGTTCCGCGGCCTGCTTTTCGAGGGCGGCTTGGTTTAGGCTGTGTTTGAGTGTGTCGCGCTCTTTTTCTACGGCACTTACCGCTTCGGTGATGGCTAGTTTTTGGCTAACTTCTCGGGATTGCAACTGAGCTTTCAGCTCCTGGATAATCGACTTTTGCTCCTGAAGCTCTGTGCGCAGAGTGCTGCTAACTTTTTGTTCGGTCAGTTCGACTGCGTTTGCCCTATCTTTCTCGGCTTGTTCGGTGGCTCTCTGGGTATCTAGTTGGGCTTGCTTCAGTTGGCTTAAAAGGCTGTCTCGCTCTTTTTCAACTTTCGAAACGGCACTGTTGACTGCCAATTCTTTCTCGGTTTTGCCTGCATTTAGTTGAGCCTTCAGCTCGTTAATGGTGGCTTCTTTCTGCTGCGCTTCGGCTTGTAGTTCGCGGCTTAGCTTCTCCTTTGCGAGTTCCACGGCATTGGCTTTATCTTTTTCAGCCAGTTCCAACCTTTCGTGTAGCTGTGCGTCAAATTCCTTATCTCGGACTTGCTTGAGAATGTTGGCATAGCCAGCTTCATCGACTTTGAATGCTTTACTGCAATGGGGACAAATAATTTCGTTCATAGGAGAGTGAAGATTGAATTTTGCGGAATCGGGTTCATATAAAAATTTCACTCTTCACCATAGAGCGTGTTGTTAAAAAAAGAATCTCAAAAAAACCCGAAATAATGCCGAAAATTGCTTGATTCGGGTTTTTGTTTAACGTTAAAAAACAACTTATTACCACATAAACACAGAAAATCCCACATGAACAAAAGCTCCAAATACGTTACCCACTCCTGGAATCCTGAAACTGCAAGTAAGCTCGACGCGGTCGAGCGGCTTGTTTATCGCTCAAATATACTCGGTGCAGATCAACGCATTACGAATACCGGCGGCGGAAATACCTCGTCGAAAATTATCGAAAAAGATCCGCTAACGGGCGAGGAAACGGAGGTTCTATGGGTAAAGGGATCGGGGGGCGATCTGCGCACGTCGAAGCGCGAGAATTTTTCATCTTTGTATCAAGATAAGCTCCTTGGGCTTCAGAAAATTTATGCAGCGGCGCCGGAGAAAGGTCCGAAAACCGAGGCGGAAGACGAGATGGTCGGTATGT
>JBKEAD010000080.1:0-8016 GCA_047971915.1 Chthoniobacterales bacterium | reverse complement strand
GTGTCTCAGAGCAGCCCTTTCTAATTCTCTTATGCTTCTATAGTCTATGTATAGCGAGCACGGTTTTTATAATACTTATGCTCGCCACCGCTTCACGCGGTGCTGTTGTTGCTTTAGCTTTTGGTTTATTTGCGATAGCGATATCTCTGGTTGTTTCTCATAGAGCGTTCTCCATACTTACTGTGTTTTTTTCTGTCGGCAGAAAACGATATTTTCTACCTGTTGTCGGGATCCTTTTAATTCTTATCGGCACGATTTTATTTGCTCCGATAGGCAAGCGTTTTTCGACTATCGCTTCCACGGAAGGCTCTACTAACAGTCGGCTTGAAATTTACAAAGTTTTTCCGGCAATGCTAGTGGCGGCTCCCTTTGGCTGGGGAAAAAACAATGCCGCATTCGCCTACCAAAACTATTTTCAAGCTTTCAATGACACGCGTCGTTATAAACACCTTCTATCAAGTCATGTCACATGGCTCGTCGAGCATGGCACTCTTTTCCGCGTGCTCTACATTTTTACATGGCTACTTATTTTTTATTATCTTTTTAAAAGTAGCCCTGTTGCTCTTGGCATATGGGTCGTTTTTGGGGTTGCCGCGCTCTTTTCCCATGTCGCTGGGGATTGGCGGCTCTGGATATTGCCTGTGATAAGCTTACTTTTGGTGATCTCAAAAGACTTTTATCAGCAGAAGTCTTTTCCTCTGTCTTGTAAAAAAGTTTTCATTTTGGCAGCTACAGCAAGCGGCATTCTGCTTTCACTTGTTGTAGTCGGTCATCTTACCAACAAAGATAAGATTTCTTTCAAGCAAGAAAAATTACTTATTAATATAATTACAGAAAAACAAGCAACGACATGGTTTTTATTCCCTGACACACGTATTCTCGGAGAAAGCTACGGCAAAAAACTCCGTTAAATTGGTTCTATCGGCATCACGTGGCAACTTTCCAACATTCCGCTAATTCCAAACGAGAAACTTCATCTTATCGTTTCCGGTAATTTGTTAATAGAAAACATAGAGTCTTTTACTATCGCCCCTTTGCGCTAAGACCTTACTTGGTTGAATCCTCCGTCTAAACTTACACCTGAGCAAAAGGAGCTTATTAAAAATGCGAACTCTAAGAAAATAATCTGGGGCCGTCTCCGGCAAGGAGGCAATCCCAAAAAACTTCGCATATGGTTCGCTCTGCTCTCAAACAGTCAATGGAGCTATGAAAGCAATGCGAGTCTTTTTTTAGAAGATTTTTGGGTTGGTTTGAAGCCGGTTCCCCGAGTGAAAAATTAAGAAATAGCTCATTTATAAAGCCCATACTTCCGTTGCCTTCTGTAAAAACCAAGGGTCAACAACAGTCTTTTTAATTTTTTTTAAGGGGGGAGTATTAGGAGATGCTTGGAGTGTGAGTAAATATTGTTTCATGATGGCATTTTGATGGATGAGGAGTTTACGCATGACGGCGGTGAGGGAATGGTTTGCGTGTCTTGGAGGTGGAGAAGCATGAGTTGCAAAGGTTTGGGAGTGCGCGTTCGCTGGAGTTGCCGGTGAAGCTGCGGCCTGTGAATGCGGGGCTGATGTAGCGTGGGCGTTTTTTTTATTCTTCTAGAACTTTGTCGATGGCTTTTAGTTCTTCTTTGGAGAAGTCTATGTTTTCGAGAGCGGTTAGGTTTTCGCGGATTTGTTGTGCGTTGCTTGCTCCGATGAGCGTGGAGGTAATGCTGGGGAGCCGTAGTGTCCAAGCAAGTGCCATTTGTGCGAGGGATTGGTTGCGATTTTTGGCTAGTTGGTCGAGTTTGGTGATTTTTTCTAAGTTTTTGTTTACGGTGTCTGCTTTGAGGAATCCGTGAGGTTTGCTTGCTCGCGAGTCTTTGGGGATGCCATCGAGGTAGCGCGAGGTGAGCTGGCCTTGGGCTAGGGGGGAGAAGACAATGCTGCCGATGCCTTCTTTTTCTAATACATCCAAAAGGCCGTCTTCGATCCAGCGGTCGAACATATTGTAATTGGGCTGGTGGATGAGGCAGGGGGTGCCGAGTTCGCGGAGGATGTGAATGGCTTTTGCGGCGACCTCCGGGCGGTAGGATGAGATGCCGACGTAGAGAGCTTTGCCGCTGTGGACGGCTTGGGATAGGGCTCTCATGGTTTCTTCGAGCGGTGTGTCGGGGTCGTAGCGGTGGGAGTAAAAAATATCGACGTAGTCGAGGTCGAGGCGTTTTAGACTTTGGTCGAGACTGGCCAGAAGGTTTTTTCGGGATCCCCATTCGCCGTAGGGGCCGTCCCACATGTGGTAGCCGGCTTTGGTGGAGATGAGGAGTTCGTCTCGGTGTGTGTGGAGGTATTTTTTTAAAATTTTTCCGAAGTTTGTTTCGGCGGATCCTGGGGGTGGGCCGTAGTTGTTTGCGAGATCGAAGTGGGTGATGCCGCAATCGAAGGCGTAGAGAATCATGTCGGCGGCCATCTGGAAGTCGTCGATGTCGCCGAAATTGTGCCAGAGACCGAGGGAGAGCGCGGGGAGTTTGATGCCGGAGTGTCCGCAGCGGCGGTATGGCATGCTGTCGTAGCGGGTGGGCGCGGGGCGGTGAGTTTGCATGGGCGTGGGACTAATAAAATCTAATAGGGCTCACCTTTCCCGACTCATTTAAATACATTACCCGGTGGTAGGTTGAGGTATAAAGTCGAGCGTGGAGGAGATGGCGAAATCTGCTCCAACCGGACAATGGTCGCTCCCCATGACCTCGGGGCAGATGTAGGCACTCATTATGGCATCGCTTAGGGTCGGAGATGTGCAAACGTAGTCGATTCTCCATCCCACGTTGCGTATGCGTGCGCCGGCGCGGTAGCTCCACCATGAGTAATGTCCGCCGCCTTGTTCGAATTTTCTAACACTCTCGATAAATCCAGCGTCGATCATGTTGCTGACGCACCCTCGCTCCTCGTCCGTGAATCCTGCGCTTCTGGCATTATTTTCCGGGCGGGCGAGATCAATCTCCGTGTGGGCGACATTCATATCACCACAAAAAATCACGGGTTTCTTTTTTTCCAGTTTTTTTAAATACTTCAAAAAGGCGGGTTCCCACTTTTTTTCGCGATAGGGTAAACGCTCTAGTCCGCTCTTGGAATTTGGAACGTAAACATTCACCAAATAAAAATTCTCAAATTCCGCAGTTAAAACCCGACCTTCACGGTCGTGCTCTTCAATTCCGATGCCACACGTCACGCGCAGTGGGCTTAAACGACTGAGAATCGCCGTTCCTGAATATCCCGGCCGCTCTGCCGGATTCCAAAAAATTTCGCGATCCGTCGGCCAATCCTGCTCGACCTGCTCGGGCCGTGCTTTTGTTTCCTGCAAGCATAAAATATCAGCGTCTGAAGCAGCCAAAAACTCCATAAAACCTTTTTTTAAAACCGCACGGATGCCATTGACGTTCCATGAAACAATTCGGAGATGATTCTTTTTTTTGGGCTGAATAAACATATTTAAAGGATCAACGGTGCTCACCCGTGCGTAACTTTGGATAGCTGCCTAGGGCTTTTACAGCGCGGCAGCGTTTGGAAAGCTCGCGAAAAAGCTCTTTTGTCGCTGTGTCCTCAATGTGTCCGCCAGCCTCTATAAAAATAAAAACGTCTTCGCTACCTTTTGCGGCTGGGCGTGACGCAAAGTGACTCAGGTTTACCTCGTGATCTTTAAATGGTTCCAGCGCGGAAACCAGCGACCCCGGCTTGTCCTCGATTCGAAGAAGTAGTATGCTCAGATCTTCTCCTGACGGTGGGTTGGCTTTTCGTCCGAGAACCAGAAAGCGGTCGTTGGCAGAATCTTTACTGATAGAAAGTGGGAGGTAAATTTCTGCACAAATACTCAGGCTCGTCGTCGCCAGAGCATCCAGCGTGACGTTCACCGCTCCGGAATCGTGATACTCGATTGGCACGACCACACACTCCGCCTCATCAGATTCGACGGAAGTAAATGCTGCCTCCATTTCATGAAAAAAAGTATAAGTCACGCTGGAGCCAAATTTTTGAATCGCTGCTTGATGAGAGGGATTCCCCGTTTCACCGTAGCAAGCGATGATGATATTTTTTTCCAAAGCCAAAGCCGCCGACATAATCTCGCGGTAAATTGCCCGTAAGGCTCGCTCGGAAAGGGGTCCCTCGCTCCTTGCAATCAAACTGCGCAGCAACTGCTCCTCTCGCTCCGGCGCGTAGATGGGAAGCCCCTCGCGGTTTTTGATTTTGCCGATTTCCTGAGCCAACTCCAAACGTCGATTTAAAAGCACCAGAAGCTGCTTATCCACATCATCGATTTGCGTGCGAAAGTGTTTTATATCGGGCATTTTTTATAAGGGGAGGGATACTAGGAAGACCGCAAATCGTTTTCGGACGGATCGGACGGATCGGTGTTGGCCATAGCTTCGGGACTAGACTCTAGAGGTAATTCCGGAGTTGAGCTTTCAGACTCCTCGGGAAGCTCCGCTTTAGGAAGTTCGAGACTGCGTAGCTCGCTGGCATTTGGCAATTCGTCCAGATTCAATAAACCAAAATGCTCCATGAAATAAGTCGTCGTCTCGTAAAGTAAAGGGCGTCCCGGAACGTTGGCTCGACCCGCGATTTTAACGAGCCCTTTGTCCAGCAAAGTTTGCATGACTCCATCGACGGCCACGCCCCTCACCGCCTCGATGTCAGCTTTTATGATGGGTTGACGATAGGCGATGATCGCCAGCGTTTCCATTGCCGGAGCACTTAGTTTTTGGGCGCGATTTTCCGGGAAAAGTTGCCGTAGCCACGGTGCAAAATTTGCATGGGAAACAAGCTGTAATCCCGCGGCTGTCTCCAAAAGCTCAAAGCCTCGTCCGCTTTCGTTGTAGTGTTGTCGAAGCTCATCGACGGCGATTGAAAAATCAGCTTTTTTGATTTTTCGGTAGGCTTGTAAATCGGTCTCTTCCGGCGCGGCATCAGCGGTAGCCCTGCAAATTACTTGAAATTCTTTTAGCGAAAGCGGTTTTTGCGTTGCGAAAAGAATAGCCTCTAAAACTTGGCTCAAGCGGTAACGAGGCTCAACCAGCTTGGTCGGCTCGGTCGGCTCGGTCGGCTCGGCGGCAACCTGTAGCACTTCCTCCTCCGGTGCCGAAATCTCTTCGTTTTTATCTAAGTCATCCATTTTTAAACAAATAATCGTTTTTTTATTTAGTTGGAAAGAGGTTCTGCTTTTACGGAACCATCGTCGTCAGCTAGCACGGAGTCACTTTCTTCCGAATAGGTCGCGTGTTGTCCATCGCTTTTTTCAATCCAAATTTCGCCAAAGACTTCGTCTTGTCGCACTTTTAATTGCTTCATACGAATCAGTTCCAACATGGCAAGAAAGGTCACCACAATCTCTGTCCGGCTTGCGGCTTCGCCAAACATTTCTTCAAATTTTACCGGAACAGCACTCGAAGTAATCCGCAAAATATAGTCGATCTTGTCACTAACCGTAAAATTTTCTTCGAAAATTTCCCGTAAATCTTCCTTCTTATTATCAAGTCGTTTTAAGATTTTTTGAAAGGCGTTTATTAAATCAAAAATTCCGACTTCTTCGAGAGCGAGATTTTCAGATGGTTCCAAATCCGGCGTCACTGGACTGCGAGGAAATAAAGCTTCTTTTAGAGCTTCCCGTTCACGCAAACGCGATGCAGCCTCTTTGAATTTTTTGTATTCGATAAGCTGGCGGATCAACTCCCAACGCGGATCATCCTCTTCGGCATCCTCTTCTCCCATCTGCTGGTCCACGGGCAACAGCGTGCGACTCTTAATGTAAAGCAAATTTGCTGCCATGACGATAAATTCGCCTGCAACATCGATATTCAGGACCTTAAATGCTTCCAAATATTCCATATACTGCTTCGTCACCCGCTCAATCGATACATCATAGATATCGACCTCATCTTTTTTGATGAGATAGAGGAGTAAATCTAGAGGCCCCTCAAAGACCTCCAGCTTAACCTTATACTCGGCTTCCATTCGGAAAATTAACGACGCTTGTAACCGCGTTTTTTAGCCTCAGCCGCGAGCTGGGTTCGGTGCTTTTTCTTGCTCACAATACGCGTCTTCCGCTTGCGAAGTTGACGCGCTAGCTTATCAACCACTTTATCAATTGCGGCGTAAAGATCCTCTTCCGCATCTTGAGCATGGATATCACGTCCCGGAACCGCCAAGTGTACCTTCACTACATTTTTTTTCGTCTTTGTCTCATCGTGCAAAAGCACTACATGGGCTGCAAGTATGTCTGGGCTAATGTTTTCGAGATGCGAAATTTTTTCAGCGACAAAGGAATGGATGGCTCCGGTAAGGACGATATGGCGAGGACTAAGATGAATTTGCATTATGGTTTTTAAAAATTACTCTGCGACCAATCTAAGGCACGAAACCGCAGATGGCTAGCAAGATATTCCACGAACTCTATCGGGATGGCAAAAAACCTTGTATATCCTCATTATTTTTTTGAGCATGTCGGCTATGAGTCGGCTTGTGTCACTCTTTTGCTCTCCGAGCTTTTGGTGGCTTTGGTCCGAATAAAAGGAAGAAGCTAAAAAAAAGATTAAATTTTCGGTTGACCTCGCAGTGAAATTTCCGCAAGAGTCCTGACATCTTATCGAGAGTGGTGGAGGGACTGGCCCGACGAAACCACGGCAACCGCTTCAAAATCAATTCGCAGTCGCGAGTTTTTCGAGAAGGACCAGGTGCTAAATCCTGACCGACTTTGAAAAAAGTTGGGAAGATGAGATAAATAACATACGCAGGCTTTGCTAAACGAAAATTATCCTAAAAAACGATAATTTGCAAAAAAGCAAAAGCCGCTCAAGACGAGAAAAAAGTTTGTTATTTGCCTCTTCTGTCAGGCCGCTTGCTCAGCACTCTCGTGAGATAGCAAAAGATTTTACCTCACGCCAATTCAACTTTATGAGCAACGAAAACAAACCCTATTTTGCCAATCTGAAATGCCGCGAATGCGGTCGCCTTTATCCAAAAGAAGCCATTCATATTTGTGAATTCGACTTCGGTCCGCTGGAAGCGGCCTACGACTACGAGGCAATCAAAGCATCCGTTTCTCGCGAAAAAATCGCATCCCGCCCACAGTCGATGTGGCGCTACCGGGAGTTTTTACCCATCGATGCAGAGCCGACTGTTGGAACTCAAGTAGGCTTCACTCCTCTCGTTCGCGCCAAACGCCTCGCCGAAGCACTCGGAGTCAAAGAACTCTACATTAAAAACGACACGGTAAACTATCCCACGCTATCCTTCAAAGATCGCGTCGTCTCCGTGGCACTCAGCCGTGCCAAAGAACTCGGCTTCAAAGTCGTCGCCTGCGCTTCAACGGGAAATTTAGCAAACTCCGTAGCCGCAAACGCCGCCTCCGCCGGCCTCAAAAGCTACGTCCTCATCCCCGCCGATCTTGAGCAGAGCAAAGTTCTCGGCTCTCTGGCCTTCGGCACAAACGTCGTCGGCATCCACGGTCCCTACGACCAAGTAAACCGCCTCTGCTCTGAAATCGCCGGCAAATATGGCTGGGGGTTTGTAAATGTAAACCTCCGCCCCTACTACGCCGAAGGCTCCAAAAGCATGGGCTTCGAAATCAGCGAGCAACTCGGCTGGAAACTCCCGCGTCATACGGTCGTCCCAATGGCCAGCGGCTCCTTGCTCACAAAAATTGATAAATCCTACCAAGAATTTATCAAGACGGGTCTTGTCGATGAAACGCCCTACTCCATTCACGGCGCACAAGCCACCGGCTGTTCCCCCATTTCCGAAGCGATGAAAAAAGGCAGTGACATCGTGAAACCCGTTCCGAAGCCGGAAACCATCGTCAAGTCTCTCGCCATCGGCACTCCCGCAGATGGATACTACGCAATCAAGACGATGAAAAAAACCGGTGGCCACGCCGAAGATGTAAGCGATCAGTAAGTTGTCGATGGAATCAAACTTCTCGCCAGCAAAGAAGGTATTTTTACCGAAACAGCCGGAAGCGTAACGGTTGATTGCGCGACAAAACTTATCA
>JBKEAD010000074.1:0-3890 GCA_047971915.1 Chthoniobacterales bacterium | reverse complement strand
TGTTGCAGTTTGCATGGGATTTTAAAGTGTGGTGGGAATTTGGATTACGATTAGTTCAGGCTTGCTCGCAGTCCGGCGAGTGAGAAATCGGTGATGTGCCGGGCTATTTCTGCAATGTTTTTTGATGGGTGGAGTTTTGGAAATAGTCGTTCTATCAAGGGTGCAGCTTGGCGGTAATAGGAGCACTGGCTGATGATGGAGAGGGAGATCAAGCTGAGTTGACGCTCTCCGGGACGTTTGCCTGAAAGTTGGCTAACGATTCGTTTCATCAGATGAATGCGGGGAAGGAAGAGATCCTTTGTCACGATATTTAGGGACTGGCTGGGGGAGGCTATTTCGCGTGCAAGGATTTGCCCATACCAACGTGGTATGCTGGGGTCTAGAAAATGCACCAAGCGTTCGTGAACGATGGCGTAGAGCTGCTCTTCGGGTGGGGCCGCTTCATCGATATCTTCATTTTGTCGAAGGAGCTGGCTGACAGCATGCCGGAGTGCCGCAGAGTATAGACCTTTTTTGCCGCGAAAGTAGTAGTTTATGGCGGCTAGATTTGTTTCGGCGCGATGAGTGATTTCGCGTGCGGTTGCGGCCTTGTATCCTTTTTCTCCAAAAACTTCTCCGGCTGCCTGAATGAGTCGTTGTTCGGCCTCCATTTCGTTTTGTTTTTTCATGATGAAGGGATAACATAACAAATGTTTGAAACAAATGTTTTATTTAAAAAAATGGAATTTCAATTTGGGCGAGGTGGAGAAGAGAGAATTAGTTTTGTCGGCTGGGCAGGTGTTCCATGCAGTATTCTTCGCCGTCGGAGGCAACTCGAAATTCGAGGTTTGGGTGGCTGATGTCGGAGCGGCCACAGGTTTTGCAGGTGTAGAGAGCTTCGTTGTCAGAGCGTAGTTTGGATTCGAAGTCTGCGCGGCGAGCCGCGTCTTTGGCACCTTCGAGACGATTTTTTAAAAAAGTCGGGCCGAAGAAGAGGAGGTAATTAGCAAGGGAAGCTATGGTGATGGCTTTGTCGATAAGTGAAAAACCGATGAAGGATATTAGCAAAAGCGCAAGGCTGAAAAAGGCGATCCATTTTATTTTTACCGGAATGATAAAAAAGAGCATGACGCTCATATTGGGTTGGAGTGTGGCGAAGGCAAAAAGGATAGAGAGGTTTAGAAACATGCCTGCACCGAGTCCGCTGCCGATGTCGCCGTCATTGCCAAAAATCATTGCTGAGGCGGTGCAAGCGATGATGCCTGTAAAGTAAAAAAGATTTACTCGGAAGCTGCCCATCATGGATTCGAGGCCTTCGCCAAGGAACCAGAGGAAGAGAAGGGCGATTAAGACAAAAAAGGTGTTGCTGCTAGCGGGAATAAAGGCCCAGGTAATGAGTCGCCAGATTTGACCTTCCAGAACGAGCGGACGGTAAAGATAGAGCTGGCTAATGTAACCGGGAGAGGAAAACTGTAGAACGAAGACAAGAGCGTTTAGGATAACGACGTAACGAATAAGATCGGGAATGGCGAATTTGCCAAAGCGTTGTTCCATGCTATCGATAAATTTCATGGGTGCAGTCTAAGAGACAAGGCGAGTTTTTTTCAACAACTCCTCAGGCTTTTTCTCGCCTTTGTTTGTAAAGCGCGATAGGTTTTGCCGCTATGAAAGTATTTTATCTCATTTCCCGTTTAGTTGTTACTTTAGCTTTGACGGCTCCTTTGGCTTTTGCGGGTATGCAAATTTCTCAGCGTGTCCAAGTCGATGGGGCTTCTAAAATGGATTCGATTATCACGACCTCGATAGAGGGTGATAAAATGCGTGTGGATATGGGGGAGGAGAGTAGTTCTATTATCGATTCAAAAACGGGCGAAGTCATTACACTGATGCACGCTCAAAAGATGGCGATGACGCTTCCGAAAGAGACAATGGATCTCGCTAAGTCGATGGCAGGCAATGTCGGGGAAAAAAGCGTCTCCTATAAAAAAACAGGCCGCACGGAAAAAATCAACGGCTTCGATTGCGAAGAGGTTATTGCTACGGTGGTGGAGGCGGACGGAAAAACAAAGCAAGAAGCTGATATCTGGATTGCGGCTAATGCTCCCTTGTCGGATGAAATGGTGCAGGCATTAAAAAATATTGGTCAGCAATTCGGTGGGCTGCCAAAAAATTCGGACGAGGCAATCCAAGAGCTAAATGGATTTCCGATACGCATGATTTACAAAAATCCCGATGGGACGACGACGACGATCAATACGCTTTCTATTGCCGAAAAAGATATTTCGGCAGACTCTTTTACCGTTCCCAAAAACTACCGGGGTATGGATTTGCCGGGTAAGCTTCTCGACATGTTGCAAAATCAATAGTTTGGATGCCGCGCTTTTCTTTTTAGTGAGAAAACCTTGCAGGAACGAGCGTGTCGGTTTACGAAAAATAGATTCTAAAGCATCCGTAGCTCAACTGGATAGAGCGCTGCCCTCCGGAGGCAGAGGTTGTGGGTTCGACCCCCGCCGGATGCAAATTTTGGGCTAGGGTCTGCGGGGCACGGCGAAGAAACAGATGTCGTCTATGCTACGAAAAATATTTTGTTCCGTTTTTAGAGGGTACTCGCATCGTCGAGGAGAAATTTTATGACAAAGCGGAGAGATATTCGTTCTTGTTCGAGGCGGATCTGCTCTCCTAAATAATTTTTTTGAAGTTCTGTGTAGAGGGAGTTTTCCGTTTTAGTCAAGCGGTGGAGAATGTGGCTGCACGGGTCGGGTTCATTTCCCCAGTGGCTTTGGTGGGCCAGCAGGGTTTCTTTGTCCATGAGGAAGGATTTGACGGATGGAAAGTAAGCTCGCAATTGATCCAAAGCGGCGAAGCCATGTGTATCGATATCGCCCCAATAGAAAAGCTGACAATGCCGGAGCCATTCGACCCTCATCCATGCAGAGAAACCATAGCCTGCTCCAAATAAAATCCAAGCGTCGGCTAAATCCGGGAAGGCTAGAAAATTAATTTTATTTTCCGTGATGATTAGGCGTTTCGGGCGGACTGGTAGTTTTGAAAGGAAGTCCACATCGAGAGAAATATCGGGTCGTCCTTTTATGCCGAAAGGGTCTATCTTCGGATCGAGCACGCGGAAGCGAATGCGCTCGGGCTTGTCCCGAAAACCATAGCGTTGACAGAATCCGGCAATCCCGGTGGCGGATGAGTCTATAGCTTGTTCCGGGAGCACGAGGTTGAGAAGTTGCGATAAAAGTCCCCGGTGGGTCTCGATGAACTTAGTGTGGATGCCGGGTAAATCCACTTGGCGTAGATAGCAGTTAGGGTGTGGGTGCGTTAATATCCAGTCGATCAGATCGAGCAACCTCTCCCATTCCTCTGCTTTCCTTACGGCAGTCAGCGGTTTTCTTTTCTCGGTATTCCTCAATCGTGAGGTTGCGCAGCTTGGAGGTTTGCCCCCCTTCATTTTGGACAAAGCCCACGTTGGCTACGAAGGGCTCGATGATGTGGATTTTTTGCAGGGGTGTGATGACTAGTAGTTGCAGATTTAATTTGGAAAAGAGGCGTAAGCCATATTCGGCGGACTCGTCGGAACCTCGGCCAAAGGCCTCATCTATGACCACAAAGCGGAATGAGCGCGAACGCACTGTGTTCCATTCGAGCCCGAATTGGTAGGCTAGGCTGGCAGCGAGGATTGTGTAAGCCAGCTTTTCTTTTTGTCCACCGGACTTTCCGCCGGAGTCTGAGTAGTGCTCGTGCTCGGTGTCGTCTTCTTTCCATCGCTCGCTGGCGGCAAAAGTGAACCAATTGCGCACATCGGTGACCTTGCTGCTCCAGCGGCGGTCGAGGTCGGTTAAGCCTTCGCGTCCTCGGAAACGTTCGACAATGGCTTTGACCTGAAGAAATTTACTTTCTGAGTATTG
>JBKEAD010000051.1:0-16666 GCA_047971915.1 Chthoniobacterales bacterium | reverse complement strand
GAACTCCCTGCTTGGCTCCAGCTTGACTGGCCGGACGCCATCGAGGCAAAAGAACTCCGCATCACCTTCGACACCGGCCTCCACCGCGACCTCACTCTCACGCACAACGACGACTACCACACGTTTATGACATGGGAACAAGGCCAACCCGAAACCGTCCGGCACTACCAAATCGAAATAAAAAAAGACGACCAATGGCATCAACTAGCCGAGGAAAAAAACAACTGGCAACGCCTCCGCACCCACAGCATCCCCGAGGCACTACAGCACAAAATCCAAGCTATCAAAATCAACATCAAATCAACATCAAATCAACATGGGGAATCAACCACGCCCGCATCGTAAGCCTAGAGCCTGTCTAAACCTGTAATACACACGAAGTAAGTGGATTTTACATGGATAAACAGGATGCACAGGATTTTTTTCAAACCTCTTCATCCTGTATATCCTGTTCATCCATGTTCCATTTTTTTAAATCTTCACACTTTTCAATCGACACTTTTTAAGGCATAAAAAAATTACCCCACGCGCCTATCGTCAAAAATCCCTTCCCGATGGCGCGGTATCTTCAGGCTGAGTTTAATCCATAAAAAACCACGACGCCCCGCACAAATCCTTTCTTCATCCTACTTTATTCTTGTCAATTCTCAGGATGAACAACACCTTGTCACGCCATGAGCTATACACAAAAAGCAAAAAATCTTGGCATCGAATTCACCGAGGCAGGTGAACCGGGTTATCTTAATCTCTGCATCAAAACCGGAAATTTGCTCTTCACCTCTGGACACGTCAGTGACCAAAAGGGAATCGTCGGCGAGGGAGGTGTCTCCGTCGAGGCAGCCTATGCAGCGGCCAAAGATTGTATGGTAAAAATCCTAAAATCCGTTCACGCGACCAACGGAACGCTCGATAATTTACGCGTTATCAAACTTTTGGGCTGTGTTTATTCCAAAGAAAATTTCATTGAACAGCATCTTGTCATCAACGGTGCTTCCGATTTAATTCACGAAATTTTTGGAAAAGATGGGGATGGTTTTCACGCTCGCAGTGCAGTCGGATTCTCGGCACTTCCGACCGGAGTCTCCGTCGAAATCGAGGCCATTTTTGAAATTAAAAGTTAACACAGCTATCCCATAGCCTCCAAAAACGGGCAAAAATCGGCTGATCTCGACTTGATTTGAGCGAAAATTTGGCAATTTTGCAGGTTGAGTTTTTTATGCGTTCTTTTTGGATAAGGGTGGTAGGGGTGCTTTGATAAAGCGTCCGAGGGATTCCGCTTACGATATCACACGCTGCGGTCGTTACCAGTCATTTCGTAGGAATGACTCTTTGTCAAAACGACCCTACCATAGCAAAAAATCCCAACTGCCAGTTATAAAATCCTTGCCCATATCCCCACTTCGATCCGCATTCTCATTCCGCGTTAATTTTCTCCACAGTGGCAATTGTTTAAAAAAAACGCAAAAAACTTTTTAGTTTTCATTGCAATACGAACGAGACTTTGGCACTGTCTCGCGTCCGTGCCAAATTTTTGGCCTTTTTTCATTTTTTTCCATGCGTAGAAAACCAACATTCTCAGATAAAGCCGAAGCCATTGATCGCTCTTGGTATATTATTGATGCCAGCGAACAAATGCTCGGCCATGTCGCCACCAAAGCCGCGAACCTCCTTCGCGGAAAACAAAAGCCAACCTTTACGCCACACATTGATAATGGTGACTTCGTTATCGTCATCAATGCCGGCAAAGTCCGTATCGGCGGTAAAAAAGATCTGCAAAAAACTTACCACAGCTTTTCCGGCTATGTCGGTGGGCATAAATCGGAGACCTTTCGGGCACGTCGCGAACGCAAGCCTGAACTCCTCATCGAATCCGCCGTTCGCGGCATGATCCCACATAACCGTTTAGGCCGTGCAATCTACCGCAAGCTAAAAGTTTATGCCGGAGCCGAACATCCTCACGAGGCCCAACAGCCCAAAGCTGCCTAACTGCCTAACGGACACCTTCAAAATCTATAAATTAAAAAATCCATTCTTTCATAATGTCTAACGCAACCGAAATCAAAGCTACCGGCCGCCGCAAAACTGCTACCGCTAGCATTCGCCTAAAACCCGGCACCGGAAATTTTGAGGTCAACGGCAAAGACCTTGCTGACGTTTTCCCAAGTCTCAGTCTCCAAAATACGATTTTACGTCCCTTTGAATTAGCAAATGCCGCGAAGGCCTTCGATTTTACCGCCAAAACATCCGGCGGCGGAATCTCTGGTCAAGCCGGCGCACTGCGCCTCGCTATTTCACGGGCACTCGTTTTGAGCGATGCCGCTTTGCGTCCGCCACTCAAAGAAGACGGGATGCTCCGCCGCGACCCACGTATGAAAGAACGTAAAAAATCAGGACAGCCCGGCGCACGCAAACGCTTCCAATTCTCGAAACGTTAATCAGGAAAAAAATCACGATTTTACCAAACGAGGCTCTTTTCAAAGAAGAGCCTCGTTTTTTTATGGCACCCGAAGGCATTTTTTATTTTTCTACTAAGGTCTCTTAGAATCCAATGATCTTCTTACGCCTTTTCAAAAGTTTTTTAGTCACTCTCGCCACCCTCGCCTTATTTTCTCAACTCTCCGCAAACGCGCAGACACCCGCTCCGAGTGAATTTTCTGTTGGCTCTTACTCATTCACTCGACCCGATGGCTGGACATGGATTCAGCCAAACTCACCCATGCGTAAAGCCCATCTCCAAATTCCAGCACCTACTGAAACCGAAAAAACGATTGCTGACCCGGTCGATGTCGTCTTTTTTTATTTTGGTCCGGGACAAGGCGGCAGCTCCGATGCCAATATCCGCCGCTGGCTCGGCCAATTTCAAGGTAAACCCGAAGACATCGATGCCAAAACCGCTGAGGCCGAAGTCGCCGGGCAAAAGGCCATCTTCGTATCCGCAAAAGGCACCTTTCTTTCAGGAATGCCTGGAACGCCGACACAGCCCAAAGAAGATTTTGCGCTGCGCGGAGCTATTTTAACCCATCCGAACGGAGATGTTTTTGTAAAAATGACTGGCCCTCGCCAAGCCGTGGAGGCCAACGAAACAGCCTTCACAAAAATGGTCCGCGAAGCGAAAATCCTTGCTAAATAAACCCTCCACTCCCCACCCTATCATGAAATTCATTTACTACGGCCACTCCTGCTTTGGACTTGAAATTGACGGCAAACATTTTCTTTTTGACCCCTACATCACTCTAAATGAGCTGGCCGCCAACATCGATACGACCAGCATCCCAGCGGACTACATTCTTATTTCTCACGGTCATGTTGACCATACCGCAGATGCCCAATCAATCGCTGAGCGCACAGGGGCTCCGATCATTTCAAACTGGGAAATCATCGATTGGTTTGGTAAACAAGGCATCCAAAATGGTCACCCCATGAACCTTGGCGGCTCATGGATTTTCGATTTTGTATTCGTAAAAAGCACCCCCGCCCTTCACTCCAGCTCGCTCCCCGATGGTAGCTACGGCGGAAATCCCGGAGGCTTTGTTCTAAAAACCCCATCCGAGACAATTTACTATTCGGGTGACACGGCACTTACTCGCGATATGGAACTTATCGGCGAAGAGTTTACGATTGATACAGCGATTTTGCCTGTCGGTGACAATTTTACGATGGGTGCAAAAGACGCTGCAAAGGCCGCAAAGCTTGTCGGCACCAAGCAAGTCATCGGCGTTCACTTCGATACCTTCCCTTACATAAAAATCGATCATGCCGCTGCGGTGCAAATTTTTGAAGATGCCGGCATCAAGCTTATCTTACCAAAAATCGGCGAATCTCTATCCTTATCGAAAAACTCGCTTTAGATCGACGCCCCCTTTCTGACTATGATTTATAAACCATCTCAATTGCTTTTTCGTTCGACCTATATGGTGCTTACGACGCTTGCTCTAATCTTTTTCTCAGCCTGTGCGACAACGGAATTTTTGCCTTGGGAAGGGACGAGTATCGAGACAGGAACGGGCGGCACCCGCAAGGTAGTCAACGGAATCGATGTCTGGCAGTATGGCTCGCCGCAAGGTCGCTACCAAATAATAGGCCTTGTGCAAGACACGCGTGATCCCGACGCTTCCTTTGGTGATTTATTTGATGACGTGACTAAGAAAGCGGCAGAGGCCGGAGCCGATGCTGTTATTCTAGTAAACTCCGAGCGTTACCAAACCGGAATCACCGGGGCACCTACGGTTACGGAAAGCAAAATCAAAAAAAATAAAGTCACCACGACTTCCTCGCCGGGAACAGCATCCATCGACTACGAAGAAAAAAGTATCTTCAAGGCCGTGAAGTATCTTCGTTGATTAAAGGGGCTAAATAAAATCCAGACAACCCGAATAAAAAAAGCCGGCAGTCGGATTCGAACCGACGACCGGCGGTTTACAAAACCGCTGCTCTACCACTGAGCTATACCGGCATTTTATCTTTTTTCGGAGACAGGTTTACTCTTTAAAAAAGAGGAAGCTCCAAAATCGAATCGGTTTTATGCCACTCTTTTCTCGTGAGTGCAAGCCGCTAAATTGAATTATTTTCGAGCCGCCAATTCTAGCGAGCTTGCTAGTTTTTTTTTGCTTGGGTAGATTCGGTATAAATTTATGAAACGACTATTAGTTACTGGTGGGGCTGGTTATATCGGCAGCATTTGCGTGGAGACACTTCTCGATGCAGGGTATGAAGTTGCGGTTTTCGATAATCTGAGCGAGGGGCATCGCTTAGCGGTGGATGAGCGAGCCGAGTTTTTCGAAGGCGATTTGGCAGACCACAATGCTCTAGGGTTGGTTTTTCAAGAATTTGCACCGGAGGGCGTGATGCATTTCGCCGCAAATGCACTCGTTGGCGAGTCTATGGCAAATCCCTCAAAATACTTTCGCAATAATGTGGCCTGCGGAATCAACCTACTCGATGCGATGGTCGAGCACGGCGCTCTAAATTTTGTTTTTTCTTCGACTTGCGCGACCTTCGGGATTCCCGAACGTATGCCGATTGATGAAAGTTTGCCGCAAAAACCGATCAACCCCTATGGCGAATCGAAGCTTTTGTTTGAAAAAATTCTCCGCTGGTATGGTGAGATTCATCGTTTAAAATTTGTCGCCCTGCGTTATTTTAATGCGGCGGGTGCTTCCGAAAAATTTGGTGAGGATCACCGCATCGAGACGCATTTGATTCCCAATGTCTTAAAAGTCGCTCTCGGCCAGCGCGAGCACGTAGAGATTTTTGGCAATGATTACGACACGCCGGACGGGACCTGTATTCGAGACTACATTCACATAAAAGATCTCGCCAGCGCACACATTCTGGCTCTCGAAAGCGGAAAGACCGATTTTTACAATCTCGGAACCGGAGGCGGAACGTCCGTCCAAGAAATCATAGATACCTGCCGAGAAGTGACCGGCAAAGACATCAAAATCGTGCAAAGCCCAAGACGTGCAGGCGACCCCGGACGGCTCATCGCAGGTTCCGAAAAAATCCGAACAGAGTTAGGCTGGGAACCAAGATTTACATCGGTAAAACCTATCATCGAAAGTGCCTGGAAATGGCACACCGCGCACCCCGAAGGCTACGGAGATTAATTTTTATAAAAAAATAATGGAAGAAGAACAGAATAAGCAATTTCTACAACTCGCCGAAGAAGCCGCACGCATGGCGGGTGGACTGATAAAAGCTAACTTTGGGCGTCACCTAGCAGTCGATGTCACCGAAGCTCACGACATAAAAATCGAACTAGATCGCCGAACCCAACGGCTCATCGAAGGGCATATTCTAGAGAAACATCCCGAACATGCGATCTATGGCGAGGAGGGAATTAGCGGAAATCAGGAGGGCGAATACCAGTGGATCATCGACCCCATCGACGGAACGGTAAATTTTTTCTACGGCATCCCGCATTTTGCCATTTCGATAGCCTTGCGTCGCAAAGGTGCCACGCAAGTGGGCGTGATCTATGATCCGATGAAGGAGGAAATGTGGACGGCTTGTCGCGGAGGGAAAGCCTATCTCAATGCTCACCCTGTGCAGGTGAGCACGCGCTCACGGCTTTCCGAAGCCGTATTGAGCGTTGGATTTGCAAAAACCTCTGAATCGGTGGAAAGCGGCCTGTCTCTTTTCAAACGTATGGCTCGCGAAGCCAAAAAATGCCGCATGCTCGGAAGTGCTGCGCTTGACATGGCTTACGTCGCTTGTGGACGGCTCGACGCCTATATCGAGAGCCAAATCAGCCTATGGGACATTGCAGCGGGGCACCTTCTCATCGAGTGCGCCGGTGGACGAGTCGAACTAAAACCACACGCCACCATCGCTGACAAATACAGCATCGTAGCAGAAACCGGCAATATGGATCTCGGTCTGTGAACAACAAAATACCTCCGTTTCGAGTAGGCATCGGCTACGACGTGCACCGCTTTGCTACCGGACGTCGTCTCGTTCTCGGCGGCCTCGAAATCCCCTCCGAAATGGGCCTCCTCGGACATTCCGATGCAGATGTGCTGAGTCATGCCATTGCCGACGCTCTGCTCGGTGCCGTCGGCGAAAAAGACATTGGTTACCATTTTCCAAATACCGACAAGTCGATCGAAGGCATTTGTAGTCTCGATATTTTAACCCGTGTCGCAGAAATTCTGACCAGCAAAAATGCCGTCATCGGAAACATCGATGCCACACTCATCGGCGAAAAACCCAAGATAGCTCCCCATATCGACTCCATGTGTGAAAAAATCGCAGCCGCCCTCGGAATAGCAGCTAACCAAGTCGGACTCAAAGCCACCACAAACGAAAAAATGGGCTTTCTCGGTCGCGGCGAAGGTCTGGCCGCCATCGCAACAGTCTGTATTTTTATCAGTGAGCGGTGAGCAGTGGATGATTTCTAGGTTAAAATATTTTCGACGACTTTTTTGATGATTTCGTCGGTAGAGATTCCATCGGCTTCGCCCTCGAAGTTTAGTAAAATACGATGCCGTAGCGCGGGTAGGCTGACTTTGCGTAAATCTTCTTTTGCGACATGAAAACGCCCTGCAAGCAACGCCTCTACTTTCGCGCCTAAAAGTAAGGCTTGTCCACCACGGGGACTTACTCCGTAGCGTATGAATTTTTTTATTTCCGCGCTCGCTAAAGGACTTTCGGGATGTGTCGCCAGCAAAATCTGAGCCGCACACTTTTCAATCTCTTCGGGAACAAGAAGCTCGCGAACAAATTGGTGGCATTCTAATAAATCCGTCGGCGATGACAGGAGAGACGATAAGTCTTCACCGTGTGTTCCTGTCGTAACATTCAAAATCTTCCGAATCTCATCCTCCGTCGGAAAAGGAACCAAAATTTTAAACATAAAGCGGTCCACTTGTGCTTCCGGCAGTGGATAGGTCCCCTCCATCTCAATCGGATTTTGCGTTGCAAAAACAAGAAACGGTTTTTCTAAGACACGAGAGACTCCATTGACACTCACCTTCCCCTCCTGCATCGCTTCCAAAAGCGCACTCTGCGTTTTCGGCGTTGCTCGATTAATCTCATCGGCTAGCAGGAGATTCGAAAAAATCGGCCCGGCCTGAAACTCGAAATGTCGTCTTCCATCCACATCTTCCACCAAAAGATTGGTTCCCGTAATATCCGCCGGCATTAAATCGGGCGTGAACTGAATGCGCGAAAAATCCCCACCCACGCAGTGCGCAAGGCTTTTGGCTAAAAGCGTTTTGCCAAGTCCGGGCACGCCTTCGAGCAAAACATGCCCACCCGCAAAAAGGGCGATAAGTGCTTCATCCACAACACGATCTTGCCCGATGATTGTCCGGTGGAGCCGCTCCCGCATTTTTTTAAATAAAGAGCGAAAATCTTCAGCACGCTTCTTTCCTTCCGTTTCATTCATGCCCTTCTCTATAACAGAAGAAATTTATTCGGAAATACTGGCTTTTTCGATTTCTGAAAAATCTAGCCTATAAAAATCAATGGCATTTTCCAAAAAAATAGCTCTCCATGCGACAGCATCAAAACTCTGACAAATCGTCCGCACATCCCCATCGCAAAAAGGACGCGGCGCACGCGTGGATGGCAAGTCGCTTCCAAACATCAAGGCCTGGGGATTCCTCCGGTAAATTTTTTGCAGCACCTCCGAAATTGCAAAATCAACACGCCCAAAGCCGCTGGCCTTTACCCGAACCCCGCGATCCACCAGGCGTAAAAGATTCTCCAAACCCGCAGCCGACAGCCCGAGATGATCGATACTCAAGGCCGGAAGATTTTCTATATGTTTATCAATTTCAGCGAGTTCGCATGCGTCCACATAAAGTTCCGTATGCCACTGCACGAGATCATACACCCGCCGTGCCATCGCATTCAGATATTTTAAATTCTCTGAACCGCCTCGACGTAGATTAAAGCGAATCCCTCGCACCCCGCATGCGTTTAGGTGTAGAATCCTCGCATCAGAAACATTTTCCGGTATTTGAGTGACTCCCACGAAACCGGCTCCTAAACTCGCCAAAGCTTTTTCTAAGTAGCCCTGATCAAAGCCTTGAAAGGACCCAGAGACAACCACGCCTCCGATACACTCATACGCCTGCATTTTTTCAAAATACTGCTCACAAGAAAATGCCTCCGGCAAATACCCCTGATTTTCAATCAAGGGAAAATCAGGATCGATGATATGAAAATGCGAATCAAAAATCGGGGGAATTTTTAAAGACATCGGGATGAGGCAAGCACATCACCTAGCCTATGGAGCCCTTTTTTACGAAAGAGGCCCCAATGGGAGCAGGTGACGGAATTTGTAACGTTCTGTCCAAAGCAAAAAGGCGGAGCAGACGGCAACAATAAATGGCAGGGGGAAAAGCCCCGCGCCGCCAAGCAAGAAGCCATGAAAGCAAAGGATATTTACAACAATCGGTCCCAAAATAAGAAGGCCGATGGACCGAGTCGCGCTGGCAAGCACAAGCAGCCCACCAAGAATCTCCAATACCTTGATGAAGCTGAGATAGCCACTCATATAAAGAGCACCCATAAAGGCGGCGGGTGGCGTGCCCTCCGGCGGTGCGGGGGTATCCATAAATTTAAGGAAAAAATTCCATGCGGCGAATTGAAAGACGGCGCAGAGAATAAAGGCAGCAATGTTGGCAGCGATTTTCATAATTCTATAATGAAGTTTTGTTAGGGGTGCTCGTTTTGTTCCCACCGGCGGTGGTCTCTAGCACTTGGATGAACCTTATTTCTTTTCCTACGCTTCGTCTAATACTTTGATGCTTGGGTTAGTATAGCTTTTAGGTATGCTATTTATTTTTAACTCGCTCATTTTGCTACACTCCATGAGGTATCCTTTTTTTAGGGCAATGTGAATCTTCTCCTTTTTGCAGAAGAAATTTTACACCATCCGTATTTTAGGACACCTTTTATCCCTCTCGCATCATCCAAGTCTAAATGATTAACGTCTATGAAATCTTATCACCGTTTACTTCGTAAAGTTTTAGAACATGGAAAGTCAAAGGGTGACCGCACGGGCACGGGGACACTTTCTATTTTTGGAGCACAAGAACGTTTCGATTTGCGCGATTCCTTTCCACTGCTCACGACTAAAAAATTGCATCTCCGCTCAATCATTCATGAGCTTCTTTGGTTTTTAAAAGGCGACACAAATCTAGCCTACTTGCATGAGAATAAAGTTACCATCTGGGATGAGTGGGCCGACAAAAATGGAGATCTCGGCCCGATTTATGGTGCACAATGGACGAAGTGGCAAAAAAAAGATGGGGGGACAGTTAACCAAATTAATGACGTGATCGAGCAAATCAAAAATAATCCTGATAGCCGACGTCTAATTGTTTCGGCGTGGAACCCCGGTGAAATCGAGCAGATGGCTTTGGCTCCCTGCCATGCGCTTTTTCAATTTTACGTGCAAGATGGTGAGTTGAGCTGTCAGCTCTATCAGCGTAGTGCAGATCTTTTTCTAGGCGTGCCATTTAATATCGCATCTTACGCTCTGCTCACCCTGATGATTGCTCAGGTTACGGGACTGAAGCCGGGCGAGTTTATCCATACTTTCGGGGATTTACACCTTTATCTAAATCACTTGGAGCAGGCCAAGGAGCAGCTTTCGCGTGAACCACGTGGATTACCCAAAATGCAACTCAACCCCAATGTCAGAAAGATCGGCGATTTTGTTTTCGAGGATTTTACCTTGAGTGACTACGAGCCCTACTCGGCGATTCGTGCGCCGATTTCAATCTAATGAAAGCTATTGTGGCCATGACTCCGGAGCGTCTCATCGGTGTAAACGGAGCGTTGCCGTGGCATCTGCCCGGCGATTTAAAATTCTTTAAACAAACCACGCTTGGCCATCGGGTCGTAATGGGACGAAAAACCTACGACTCTATAGGTAAACCTCTTCCCAAACGTGACAATATCGTGCTCACTCGCGACAAAAATTTTTATCCAAATGCAGAGGTGACGCTTTTGCATTCAGTTGCTGAGTTGTTGAGGATGGATAAAGAGGCGACTGATGAAAAAGAGTGTTTTGTCATTGGTGGCGCACAAATTTATCGGCTTCTTTTGCCATATTGTAGCGAAATTTACGTTACGGAAGTGAAAGGCAAATTCGAGGGCGATACCTATCTCGAAGTCTTTGAGAGTGATTTTCCGAAAGTGCAGATTTTATCCGACACACCGGACTATCGTATTCTTTTGCGAAGTCGAAAAAATTAAGCTGCGGAATGTTCTGTTTTTTGGGTGGATGGATTTTTGTTTTTCAGAACGCTAAGAATTTTTTCGATAGCGATTTCCGAAGTTAGACCATGTTTTGCACGTAAAATAGGAATGGAACCGTGCTCGATAAACTCATCAGGCCACCCCATACGCACAATCGGGGTTGTAATTCCTTCGGAGGCGAGATGCTCCATGACCGAGCAACCAAAACCATTTGCAAGAACATGATCTTCAAAAGTACAAAGCACATCACCAGCCCGAGCAAAGAACTCTAGGGTTGCCGTATCCAGCGGCTTGATCCAACGTGCATTGATAAGCGCGGCATCAATACCGTGGTCGGCTTTCAGCTTGTCAGCAACTTCCATCGCTATCTCACACATATTGCCAAGGGCAAATAAAATAACCTTTTCCCCATGACGTAGGACTTCTGATTTTCCAATTTCTAAAAGCTTGGGATCTTTTTTAGGCTTGGCTCCGGTGCCTATACCACGGGGATAACGAATCGCAGCGGGACCGCCGCGGTAGTTCGTCAATGTCCAAAGCATATCCACAAATTCGTCTTCGTCTTTGGGCTGCATGTGAATGAAATTTGGAATCGCACGAATGTAAGCGATATCAAAAAGGCCGTGATGCGTCGGCCCGTCGTCACCACTGAGCCCGGCGCGATCCATACAGAGAGTCACATTCAAATTTTGCAAAGCGATATCGTGAATCAACATATCAAAAGCCCGCTGCATGAAAGTCGAATAGATCGTTAAAAACGGCTTCATCCCCCGCACAGCTAGGCCACAGGCAAAAACGGCGGCATGCTCTTCGGCGATACCGACATCAAAATAGCGAGCGGGGTGTCTTTCTGAAAACTCAGAAAGCCCGGTGCCTGTAGGCATAGCAGCAGTGATTGCAGTGATACGGTTGTTTTGGTCTGCAAAATCAGCAAGCGTCTTTCCGAGCAGCGTCGAGTATGTCGGCGAATCGGATGCCGCGGTCTCACCTGTTTTGGCCTCAAATTTCCCAAGGCCGTGAAATTTTGCAGGCTTCGCGAGAGCCGGGGCATAGCCCTTCCCTTTTTCGGTTAAAATATGTAGAATGACTGGTTCTTTTTGCGTCTTCAAAAACTCAAAAGTTTTTACCAGCAAGTGCACGTCATGCCCATCAATCGGACCATAATAACGCATTCCCAGATCTTCGAAAATAACACTAGGAACAAGTAAATTTTTTAGGCCAAGCTCCGCTTTGTGAGCCAGTTTACGAACAGATTTTCCTCCCAACCACTCCACAAACTTACCAGCTTTTTCATGAATATGCGCATACGATGGGTTGGCAACAATACGGTTGAGATATTCGGAGATAGCACCGACATTTTTGTCAATCGACCACTTGTTGTCATTGAGTACGGTAATAAAACGTTTCGTGCTAGCCACCACATTATTCAATGCTTCGTAGCTCACTCCGCACGTCAAAGCCGCATCACCGGCAACAGCCACAACGTGCTCGCTCCCCCCCATTTTATCGCGTGCTACAGCCATTCCTAGTGCTGCCGAAAGAGCCGTCCCCGCATGTCCTGCGCCATAGCAGTCGTGCTCACTTTCCGTTCGCAAAAGAAACCCATTTAAGCCCTCATATTGGCGTATGGTATCCAGACGATCACGACGCCCCGTCAAAATTTTATGAACATACCCCTGATGACTAACATCGAAAACAAAATGGTCCGTGGGCGTTTCAAAGACACGGTGAAGCGCAATCGTCAGCTCGACAACGCCCAAATTAGGCCCGAGATGTCCACCCGTTCGCGAAAGAACTCGAATAAGCTCTTGCCGCACTTCGTCAGCAAGCAGAGGCAACTCCTCCTCGGATAAAGTTTTTACGTCTGCCGGACCATTAATTTTACTCAGGATACGATAATTCGCCTGATGGTATTCGTTTAAATTTTCCGATTTACTCAAAACGACTTCCTTTATTCTTCGACATGAAATTCGCCGACTTGCAGTTCCCCCCCAAGTCGCTCTTCAATAATCTGAATACGTTTTTCTGCCGCGCCCAAACGCGCTTCACAAAACTTTACAAGCTCGACGCCTTCTTCATAACTCGCGATTAGTTCTTCAAGCGGCCTGTCACCGGATTCCATACTCTCCATCAAAGCTTCCAGACGAAGCAAAGCTGCATCCAGATCCTTTGGCTGTTCTTTTTCGGTATTCTGCTTGGGCATATAAAAAATCTTCTCTACAAAAAATTATTTCCAACGTTCGCGGTCCGCAAACAAAATGCAGTCCCCGCGAATTGGCAGTTGTGTGTAAACAGGCAAAAAGAAGCCTTTTGTCTCAGGAGGACGCGTAATCAAGCGAGCCCACTTCTTATAAGCACCCGTATAGATTTCAGAAACAAGCGGCTGATTTCCTGTAATAGGAGTCAAGTAGAGGCCCACAATATTATTTCCAAGCAAACGATAATCATTGTAGCGCACCAAAGTATTCGGATCCTCGGGCAGTAAGACACATGTCCTCTCCGCATACCAGGCAACAGCCCAAGGCATGTCCGAGCATAAAATTTCATCCGGATTATACCACTTCGAGAACACTTCGATAAATGGAGGCACGTAAGGGGGCCACGCCACGCTTGGTTTTCCACCAATAAACAAGTTTGCAAGCATCGGAATGGCAGCTACAGCCACAACCCCCGTCAAAAACACACCACGGAAAAAAGCACCGCGAATATCAAGACGACTCCACAAAACAATCAAAAAAGCACTGCCATAAAATGCCATCAGTGGAATAAATAAAACGTGCAGTTGATTTGTGCTAATCGCTTTGTCCTCAATTCCAAAAAAGGCCATACCCAAAAAAGCAGCCACCCACATCGCAAAAATCCCCCAGCGGAAACGTCCCGATACATCCGAACGAAAACGGTGTAAAAGCGACGCAAAGAAAAAGAGACAAACTACACTCAGCCCAAAATACTTAAATAAATTTGCAAACTCAGACAAAACATTTTGCCCAAACATAGAGCGCACCGCCCCGTAACGACCTCGCAAATTAATATCCAATAAACGAAGAAATCCCTCCGCAGGATCGCCAGTCGACCAAAATGGCAAATAAATATTCAGCCCAAACGGATTGCCAAAAGCCATAAAGTTACGCGCCATCCAAGGAAGCTGCATCAACAACACGAAAATCCCAATCAGCATGACAATGGGCATTTGCTGCCGCATAAGAATTCCTAAAAAAACAATCCACCCCACAAAAATCCACGCAGTGACCCCATGCGTCAAAATCATCAAACCAAAACAAAAGGCTGCCAGAAACAGCTTCTTCACATAGGACTTATTCTTTGCATGCCCCTCTAGAGCACCCACCGTGAACCAAGAGGCCAAAGCAAATAAAAATAAAAGAAACATCTGCGACAGCCCCGATATCGAAAATCGCCAGCACAAATCCGTAACAAGAACCACAAAACTCCCGATCAATGCAACGCGGTGATCGAAAATCTTCTTCGCCACAAAATAAAAAATAATACAAGACAGCAGAAAAAGCAGAACTCCCAGCGCAGCAATAATGCGATCCGTCCCGCTGACCATTGCACCCACAGGAATTTTCATATACTCCTCCGGCAAGTAGCTAGCCAGCTTCATAAAAGGTGCCAACAGGTAAGGATACAGCGGCTGACTGCTCATGTCCGGAATGCGAAAAGGCGATACCGGCTTGCCTTTTTTCAAAAGCTGTTGGACCGCCAAAGGCCGAATGTATTGCGTCGTAAAACCATGCCCCTGCGCCACCGAGCGAGCAATTTGCGCTTGGTCCATCGCATCCGCATCACGGAAACCATTGAACTCAAACACCGAGTAATAAACTGCCAAAATAATAACGACAGCTCCCAAAGAACCAACTCGAAACAAACTCGAAAACTTACCTTGCTCGATGGAGTGAAGGATTTTTTGAATATCAAACATAACGAAATAAAAGTAGGGTTAATTGAGTTGGAGATCGTTCAAGCGACGGTGCAAGGTTCTGCGACTGATTCCCAATTTCTTGGCAGCCTCAGTTCGGTTTCCGTCGCTTTCACGAAGTGCATGCTTTATTAGAGCAATTTCATGTCTTTGTAAATTAAGAGTATCCTCCGAAAGCAAAAGAGACTCGGCCATGCCGCTCTTCTCAAACTGTCCAATCACCGAATGCGGCAAATCGTCAACAAGGATTTCCGATCCGACCGCCATCACAACCCCATGCTCAATGGCGGCACGAAGTTCCCGCACATTGCCCGGCCAATCATAAGCCTGCAATGCCAAAATCGCTTCCGGCGAGCAGGGGCGAAAACGCTTACCATTCTCCTCCGCCGTTGCTCGCAAAAAAGAATTCACCAGCAAAGGAATATCCTCCTTACGCTCCCGCAACGGCGGCATCACCAGGCGCACAACATTCAAACGAAAATACAAATCCTCCCGAAACGTCCCCTCCTTCACCATTTCCTCCAAATTTTTATTCGTCGCAGCCAAGAGACGCACATCCGCCTGCAAGGTCGTATTGCCACCAACACGCTCAAAGTTTTTCTCCCCAAGAACGCGCAAAATTTTTACCTGCGTGCTTGGATCGATCTCGCCAATCTCATCCAAAAAAAGCGTCCCTCCACGCGCCTGCTCAAAACGCCCAATTCGCCGCTCCGTAGCTCCGGTAAAAGCTCCACGCTCATGCCCAAACAATTCGCTCTCCAAAAGCTGTGGGCTCAAAGCAGCACAATGAACCGCAAGAAACTTCTCCTCCACACGCGGGCTCAATTGATGAATCGCATGAGCCGCCAGCTCCTTTCCCGTCCCGCTCTCCCCCTCGATCAACACCGTCGCACGCGACGACGCGACCTGGCGAATCTTATCAAAAACACTCACCATGATCGGTGAATTGCCAAGCATATTTTCGATTCCTACGACCCGCCCAATCCTCTGCCGCAGCTCCGTATTCTCCCGCTGTATCTTTTTCTCCCGCAAAGCACGCCGAATCAGCAGCTCCATCCGCTCCATATTCACCGGCTTCGTCACAAAATCATACGCCCCCTGCTTCATCGCCTCCACCGCCGTATCCACCGAACCATAAGCCGTCATCATAATGCAAATCGGTGCCTTCGGCAAAGCCAACGCCTGCACGATCAACTCCATCCCATCCACCTTTCCCAAACGTAAATCGGTAAGCATCAGCTCCACCCTCTCATTTTTCAAAACCTGAAGCGCAGCCGCCGCATCGCTCGCCGTATAAACATCGAAATCCCCCTCCAAATAATCCCGAATCCCATCGCGGGTATTTTTTTCGTCATCTACGATGAGGATGATAGGTTCTTTGGGCACGGAAGATAGCGGGGTTCTTTGTCAAAAAAAAATCGCGCCCAACCTTTCCGAAAACAAAGTGCTCGGGGGGGGACTTGAACCCCCACGCCTTTCGGCATACGCCCCTCAAGCGTACGTGTCTGCCATTCCACCACCCGAGCTTTCAGAGACCGATAAGGTCTGATGCGATGCGCACTTTGGTTTTATCGAATAAGAATTTCAAGCGGAATTCACAAATTTTTTAAATTTTTTTTAAATACCAAAACCAAACCTCCTCAAACTCCCTAAATCCTCAAAAATCACACTCTCAACCTCTATTCCTAATTTGGCAATTTTTAGAAAAAACATTTGCGCGAAACCAAAAAACCTCTTCAAACTGCGACCTCCATAAACAAATATAGAACTCGCAAGCCACACCACCCTGTGCTAAAATAGATCATCACACCTTTTACTACAGCATTTTCATGACCAATAAAGACAAAATTCGCACAGGTATCCTCGGATGCGGAAATATTTCCCAAGCCTACTTCAACGGAAGTAAAATGTTTGAAATCCTCGAAATCGTCGCCTGCGCCGATCTCAACCCCGAAGCCGCCAAAGCCAAAGCCGAAGCGAATAATTGTCTAGCCCAAAGTATCGACGACCTGC
>JBKEAD010000214.1:0-4785 GCA_047971915.1 Chthoniobacterales bacterium | reverse complement strand
GGCGTTAGTATGCCGGGCCCGGGCACGACAGAACGAACGCGCAAAAACGCCCTTTCTCTACTCGAAATTCTAGGCGTCACAAGCAAAGAAATACCCATCACAAAAGCTCTCTCCCAGCATTTTAAAGACATAAACCACGACGACAAACAGCACGACGTGACCTATGAAAATGCACAGGCCCGGGAGCGAACACAAATCCTGATGGACCTAGCAAACAAACATGCTGCTCTCGTCGTAGGCACTGGAGACTTATCGGAAGCAGCCCTCGGATGGTGCACCTTCAATGGTGACCATATGTCAATGTATCACGTAAATATTGGCGTGCCCAAGACCCTAGTCCGCTATCTCGTTACGTGGTATGCCGACCTCCCCGCATCTCTATCTTCCAAGATCTCGGAGACACTTCACGACATCGCAGCAACACCAATCACCCCCGAGTTGCTCCCCACAAATCACGAGGGCGAACTTATTCAAAAAACCGAAGACCTTATCGGTCCCTATGAACTACACGACTTCTTCCTCTACCACGCAATTCACTGCGGAGCGAAGCCCAAAAAAGTTTTCTTCCTCGCAAAATTGGCCTTCACCGAAAAATACAACGCGGGAGAGATCAAGCAGTGGCTAAAAGTCTTTTACAAACGCTTTTTCTCCCAACAATTTAAGCGCAACGCCATGCCCGACGGCCCCAAAGTCGGCACGGTAGCACTATCCCCAAGAGGTGATTGGCGCATGCCTAGCGACGCCTCCCCGGAGATCTGGTTATAAAAAAAGCCCCCGGCGCAAAAACATGCCGAGGGCTTTTTCTGAACTTTTTTTGTAGATAAATTAAGCTCCGGGGAACCAGCGATTCAGAATACGAGCTACCGCATCTTTACCACCAATACCGATGGCGACAGCACCGCCAAGACCGACGGCAACGGCTACTGCGACAATGAAGGCTTCGTAAGGAAGTTTCACGAGTTCCTCAGGAATAATCTGCGAGCGATGAATCGCGGCAATTCCGGTAAGAACAAGGATCACGATACGGACAATCTGCGCAAGAAGAGCATTTTTATCCGCTAAATTTTTGTAAGCCCAACGAGATAATAACAGGCCTGCTCCAAAAATAAGAACAGCTAGTAAAATTCGGAAATATCCGCCGACAAAGCCAATGGCCGCCTCTTGTAAAAGACCTATTTGCAGAGTATTTATAGCTGTAGATGCAAGCAAGACGACGATGCTGACCATAACGGTATAGCCCGTGATATTTGATACGCTTCGTGGTCCGGATTCAGGAATACTTAGACCAATTTTGGAGGGCCATGCATCGACTCCGATTGCCACAAGCACGTTTGTAACAAGCTTGCGAGCCACCTCAGCAACCAGAAAACCAACCGCCAACAAGACAGCCGCAAGCAAGATATTCGGAACAGCCGAAGTTATCATCCCAACGATTGCAATGATCGGATCGGCAACAGCACCCAACTGAATGGACTGCAAGACGGAAGGAAGAATAAGGAGGATAAAAAGCCAAAAAACAGCATTTGCAATAGCATTACTAACCGGAGTCGTGCCAGCCTTTGACCCAATACGCTCATCCAAACGAAGACCGTTTAGCGAAGTGGCAAGAAGGTTTTTAACAATCCGCCCCACAAAAACAGCGATAAAAAGCAAGAGACCAGCTCCCACTAAACCGGGGATAAAGGACAGAAATTGGTTCAACATTCCCTGCAGCGGTGCAGTCACATCATTCAACCCTGCAATGTCGAGGGACAAAACGATGAAGAAAAGAAGGAAAAGATAGTAGAAAAACTGAGCGATTCCTTGTGCTGGATTTGCAGATTTATTGCCGATCCAGTTAGAGAGCTTTTCATCCCAACTCGTTTTTCCAAGTGCGGCAACAATCGCACCACGAAGAATCGGGCAAACAATCTTCCAAGCGATCAAAAAGACAATCAGTGCACCGACGTATTTGGCAAAAGGACCGAGAAAACCAGCGACTTCATTAACAACTGGCCAACGTCCGACACTATCCAAAGCACTCAATGTGGCATCATAAGATTGGTTTACGGCATGTTTCGAGCCTTCGATTGCGGCGTCGCTAAGAGCAGCGACTTCGTTATTTGCAGCTTGTGCTAGGAGCGGTTGTATCATTTTTTATAAGTCCTTTCTAGAGTTTAAAATTACGGAGGGGTCATGTAAGCGCGTTTTCATGAAAGAATCAAGCAGCAAGCAACAGGTTTCTTGAGATTATTATGAATCTAGCAGCCTGTCGGACTTATAATGTGCGAGCGAAAAATTTGGAATTTGAGACAAAATTTTTGCGGTTTGGAGGAGTTTATTTGAGAATAAGCGACGAAAAAGCGCGAAAATTTGGGCCGAATTTCCAAATTTTGCAGCCGTGCGGGATAAGTCCGACAGGCTGCTAGGGACAGCTCCAAAGAGAAATCAGAAAACCAAAGCAACGGTGAAAACCTTCGTGACATCCTCCTAAACCGATGCGGACAAGCCCGCCTCCTTCGGAAAACCTTTCGGCAAACGAAGCAAACGTCCTTCCGGCATTTGCACAAGAGCTAATGCTTGCTGCGAAGTTACCAAAACCACCTCATCACTTGAACGCACAATCTCAAAATGCACCCAAAAACGAACTCCCTTTACCTCCCCAAGATGTCCGCGCACTTTCAGCATATCTCCAAGACGAGCAGGCTTGCGATAGTCAATCTCCGTCCGCACCACGACGGGATGAATATTAGTCCGCTTAATCTCATCAAAACTCATCCCAAGCTGAATCGCTAGCTTTGTGCGTGCCAATTCAATAAAGCGCAAATAAACAATATTATGCACCACGCCACCCGCATCCGTATCGTAATACATCACTTGAAGCTCTTCACAGATTTGTGTCCTATCAACCATGTCTCCAAAGAAAAAACGATTCCACCAAAAAGCTCAATACCGAACCCGCAATAAATAAAGCCCCTCCGCCGGAGCCACCTGCAAAGAAGTCGGCGCAAGCGGATTTTTAAGAGCGTTTTTGACCTCAGTAAGACCGACTTTTCCCCTCCCGACATCTACGACCGTTGCCGTCAGTGCCCTTACCATTTTATAAAGAAAACCATCCCCCACCCAGTCCAGCGTCACCAGCCCACCGGACTGCACACGAAGCCGTGTGAGAGTGATCTTTCGCACGGTGCTTCGAATATTTTTTCTCTTCGCAGCAAAGCCAATAAAATCATGCTCCCCCTCAAAAAGCTTCATCGCCCTTTTCATCAAATCAAAATCCAATTCCGCCCCCACGCCCCAAGCTCGCTTATATTCAAGCGGCGGCAAAACATAACGATTGATAAGACGATATCGGTAAGCTTTTTCCCGCGCCGAATATTGGGCATGGAAATCTTGCGCCACCTTACTCACCTTCATCACCCGGACTTGCGGAATCAATCTCACATTCAAAGCCCGTCGCCAATCATCCACAGTCAAGCCCCTCTTTAAAGGCACATCCACATGCGCAACCTGCCCCACCGCATGCACTCCCGCATCCGTCCGACCCGACCCATGAATACGCAAGGACTCCCCGAGAATCTCAGCAAAAGCTTTTTCAATATGATCCTGAACCCCACTTCGGTCTGACAAACTCTGCCATCCCCGAAACGCACTCCCTTCATAAGAGATCAATAAACGCAACCGCTGCCACCCATCCGTCATATCGCACCAAACTCCCCCTTTGCCGCCTCCGCGTCTAACCAACCTTGCAAAATATGCTGCGCTGCAACCTGATCAATCAACGGCTTTTGCTGTTTCGCCTTCTGTCCCGAATCTCGAAGCGAACGCGAAGCCGCCACCGTCGTCAACCGCTCATCCCACAAGACAACACGACACTCCGTCCCCTCTCGCAACTTTTTAGCAAACTCCCTCGCCTTCTCCGCAGCCGAACCGTAAGAACCATCCATATTACGAGGCAAACCAACCACCAATACACTAGCCCGACGCTCAGCCACTAACTCACGAATCCGTCCCACCGGATCTTTTTTACGAATATCAACCGTCTCCAAAGGATGCGCAAGCATCCCCAGCTCATCGCTCACAGCTAGACCCACACGCACATCTCCAATATCAATTCCTATCGCAATAATCATAAACTTTCTCTTTCTCAGAAGAAATTCCGTTGAAACCTAAAACTTGTAAGAGTAATAAAGACTCAAGCAAAACTCATTTTCTTCTTTTATGTCAAAAATCAAAATCGAACAATTCGGTGAAAACCTTCCGGCCACAGGGCTGGCAGGTATTTCTCAAGCTGCCGTCGGCCTAGGAATCGGCCTCCTCCTCTCAACCCGCATCAAACGCAAAGTCCGGGAAAAAATCGGTTTTGGCCTCATCACCGCAGGAGCCGCCGTCCTTATTCCTTTTCTCGCAGGCGTCATCACCCGCGTCTCCAATCGCCCCGAATCCGCCCGTCGCGTCCGCAAACAACTCGAAAGCATTCGCCACGACGCCGGATTCGACGATGTGGAGGACTCCATTTCCTAAGAAATGGATTCCTCCAAACCCGCCCCCATCTCATCGCAACTCATCCTCGCTTCCTCTTCACCAAGACGACGCGAGCTTTTAGAAGCAGCCGGGTTTACCTTTTCAATCCACACATCCAAATGCGATGAACTCCAAGGAGGCGAATTATCTCCCAAAGAAATCGCCATCCAAAACGCACGCCTAAAGTGCCTTGACGTCCTCTGGGAACATCCCGCCGACGTCATTCTCGCCGCCGATACCGTCGTCATATTAGACCAAAAACTCTACGGCAACCCCACCGAT
>JBKEAD010000159.1:0-2600 GCA_047971915.1 Chthoniobacterales bacterium | reverse complement strand
GCGGACTGTCGGTGGAGATATTGGAAAGTGCTCGTGCATAGCGTTCGGAAAGCAAAGGCCCAACCGTGCAGGTTAGGACAACAAGAACCACAATGGCATTCATATACACCGCATTCAGCAGCGGTTCGCCTGCGGCATTGAGCGTCGTGTGCGCCACAATCGCAGCGGCAAGTGTCGCTGCCATTTGTGGAAGCGAGAGGCTCCATGCGAGACGAGTTTCGACTTTATTTCCGCCAACGGCCTTCACGCTAATCCACGCGGCAAGCCATTTACCGAGAGCCTGCGCCACGACAATTCCCAACATTAGCAACGGGCGTTCAATAAGAGTTTTTAACAGCAGCGGGATGTTTATTAAAAAACCCGCACTTATGAAAAAAGCCGGTATAAAAATCGACTGCGCCGTAATCTCCAGATTTTTGATTCCCAAGTCTCCGCGCTCTGCTCGTTTGATCGCGACGCCTGCCAAGAACGCACCCACGACACCCTCCATACGAATAAACTCCGCAGCCTCTGCACAAAGTACGATGACAATCAGTAGGATCGTGACACGCACCTCTGGCTGCTCGCCCCATTTTTTCAAGGCAAAGCTGGCAAGCGAGCCGACACCGAAGACGATGAGCGGAACGTATAGGGCGAGTTGAAGAAGCTCGCCCCCGAGCGACATCCAGGAAAAACCTGCCAAATGCACATCCACGGTAATGGCTAAAATAAGCATGGAAGCGATGTTTGCAACAACCGTGCCACCAACGACCATCGCCACAATCGGATGCTGGGTGAGTCCCGATTTTTTAATGATGGCTCCTGCCAGCAAGGTGTGCGAAGCGAGCAACGAACCGAGTAAAATGGCAGTATTCCAGCCGCTGCCATCCAGCCGCCCGATCCACGCTCCCACAATCAGTGGGATACCAAAGGTCAAAAGCCCAAATCCTAAAGCCCGGTGACGTGTTTTGCTAAACTCTTCAAGATTCACTCCGAAACCCACGAAGAAAATAAACAGCAACTTGCCGACTTCAGAGAGCATCTGCACGGCCGAGCCCTCCGGATCCAGCACGCCGGTGACATTTGGACCCAACAGAACACCGATCGCGAGAAATCCAAATATGGCGGGCAGCTTCAAGCGTGCCATGAGCATCGGAACCACGACTGCCAACCCAAACGCCAAAATGAATTTTGTGAGAATCGAAAGGTGCATCAATAAGTCCAAGGCAGACGAAAGATTATTTTAGGTTATGGCTTACTTTTTTCGTTGGGAGAAAGATCCTTCGCGCAGCGAAAACCGAGATTATTTAGTCCGGTCATTATTTCGCCCTTACCGCGTCCACCGGGCATGTAGCGCGTGCAATACTGGTCGGTGCAAAGAAAGCTACCGCCTTTGATGACGCGTTTTTTCACGTTCGGCTCGTCCGGATCATACGACGTGTCCGGGCCTTGTGGATTCTCCATTACGCCGTCAAATTTTTGCAATCCCCACCTCGGACGATACCAGTCGCTGCACCATTCCCAGACGTTGCCGGACATATCATAGAGACCATATCCATTTGCAGGAAAACTGCCGACGGGCGCAGCGGTTCCGAAACCGTCCGCCTGCGTGTTTTTGTCCGGAAAATGCCCCTGGAACGTATTAGCCATATATTTGTCGTCGGGCGTGAAGTCATCTCCCCAGACGTAGGGTTTGGCGTCGAGTCCACCGCGTGCGGCGAACTCCCATTCGGCCTCGGTGGGGAGGCGTTTGCCCGCCCATTTTGCATAGGCCTCGGCGTCTTCAAAAGCGATGTGGATGACGGGTTCGTCCCCGCGTTTCTCGATGGAGCTGTCGGGGCCTTCGGGGTGTTGCCAGTTTGCTCCGGGCACGAAGGCCCACCATTGCCCGTAGTTATTTAGTGCTACGGATTGGTCGGGTGGTGTAAAAACGAGGCTGCCGGGCACGAGTCCCTCGGGTGAGACTCCGGGAAAGTCTTCGGGCTTTGGCACGCGCTCGGCTACGGTGACGTAGTTGGTTGCTTTTACAAATTTGGCAAACTGCGCGTTGGTGACTTCCGTTTTGTCGATCCAAAATGCATCGACTTTTACGCGGTGCAGGGGCTGGCTGTCGGCAAATGTGGTGCTGCCCATCGTGAACTCGCCGCCCGGTATGCGAACCATGTCTTCCGGATCCGCTGCCGATGATTGCGATGCAAATAGCATCCATACCGCAGTAGCTACGGTGGTGAGAGCGTAAAATTTCCTATTCGGGATAGATCGTTTTCCAATCATCTTTCATGCTTATCACAGTCCAGCCATTTTTCTGAGCCTTTTCCATGAGCGAATCGCTAAAGGTGCCGAATTTGGAATCGGGCCCGTAGGCCCATTCGCGCTCGGCGTCATCGTGATGGACGAGCATCATGAGTCTTGCGCCATCGCCGGCTTGCGTCCACTCTAGCATCTGTTCGTCGCCATCGGAATTTCCAAAAGCGGCAATGGGGCGGCGTCCGATGTGGGAGTTTATCCCGACGGGTTTACCTACTTTGTCGTCGATAAAGTCAACTTCAGCTAAACGCATAATCACGGGTTTGCCGTCTTGCACTTCGTATTTAGTTTTGATGCTGGAGCCCACGACCTGC
>JBKEAD010000120.1:0-2381 GCA_047971915.1 Chthoniobacterales bacterium | reverse complement strand
GGGTTGGCCACGGTGCGGGCGGTTTTAAATTTAATGGAGGAGTTTCCGGAGCTTACCTTTATCCGAGGGGACGCGGCGATTTACGAACACATCGAAAAGACAAGCCCTGGGCTTTTTCGTCGGATGGAAAAAATGATGGAGGCGGGACGTTGGGATGTCGTGGGCGGGACATACATCCAGCCCGATTCGAACCTAGCTTCGACGGAGACACTTTGCCGACAATTCGACTATGGCCTGCGATATTTCGAATCCCGTTTTGGAAAGCGTCCGACGGTATCCTGGCAGGCGGATTCCTTTGGGCACACGCCGGGGTGGCCAAATATTCTTCAAGCTTTCGGGATGGAAGGATTTACTTTTACCCGTCCGCAGCGGAAGCAATTTCCTCTTGCCGAGCCGGTTTTTTGGTGGGAGGGCAGCCATGCAAATCGGCTCTTATGCTACCGCCAGCACTGGCCCTGGTATTGCAGCGAACGTGCGAATCTCACAGAGATTCTGGATTTAACTCTGACGGAATCCTCGAAGCTGCCATTCCGAAATGTCGGTGTTCTGATGGGGATTGGAAATCACGGTGGCGGCCCGTCCCGGCGACATATTCTGGATGTTGAGGCGTGGCGCAAAACTCACCCTGATGTCGAAGTGCGCTACTCGACGCTACATGGATTTTTTGAAACACTGCGTTCCGAAATGGACGACTTGCCGGAGACGGCCGTTCCTGCGGTGAAAGGCGATCTGGGTTACTGCCTGCGGGGATGCTACTCGTCGGTCCAAAAATTTAAAACTCTCTATCGCCAGGCCGAGGTCAGCGTGGTCGAGGCGGAGAGCACCTCCGCACTGCTTGGACAGGTTTTCGAAAAGGAAGTCGCGCCTTTGGATGATGCTTGGCGGGCGATTTTGTTTAGTGCTTTTCATGATATTTTACCCGGCACCAGTATTGAACGGGCGATGGAAGAGCAATCTCAGTGGATGGGTCTCGCGCTGCATCAGGCAGCCGAAGCACGCTTTACGGCACTGAATCAACTTGCAGCAAGGGTGGACACGAGGGGCCCCGATCCGGTGCTTGCCGATCACCCTACGTTGGTTCCTTTTTTGGTATGGAACCCGCGTCCTCATGCGTTTGAAGGTCTGGTGGAGCTGGAGGCGTCTGCTGATTATCGTCCTATTTACAGCTACGAAAATCGGGCGGATACACTTCCTCTCATTGCCACCGGGCCGAACGGAGAACGTTTATTTCTTCAGGAAATCGCGACCGAGCATTCCTCCATGCCGCATGTTCCCTGGCGAAAACGGGTGCTCGTTCCACTAACACTTCCGGCGTGGGGCTGGCAGGTCGTTCGGCTAGGCTGGCCCGATGGCACTCTCGAACCTCTCGAACCCGATGGCACGGATTATCCTCGTCAAATCGGTCCCTCAGAAATTTGCGGTGGACGATGGAGTATTCAGGCCGGGAAAAGCCTACGTATCCTACGCGATGGTGTTAATTTTTTTAATGCGGACGAGGATTTGAGCCTGATTGTCGTTGACGATCCGTGGGGTTCCTGGGGCGGAATGCACGAGGAGACAGATTCTTTTTGTCTGGAAACTCTTCGCGAAAAGTGGAGCCTCACCGAGAGTTGCGTCATTGAAAAAGGACCTCTGCGGGCAAAGCTCTGGACCCGATGGAAAGGAAAAAATTCGTGGATTACACTCACTTTTTCTCTGGAGAAAAACCAGCCGCAGATTCGCGTCGAGGTCCGTTTATTATGGAACGAGCGCAGTGCGCGTCTAAAATTAGTGCTGCCGTGTCGAGGAGATATCGAGTGCGACGTGCCGGGAGCCACTGCTGCACGGAATAACAACAAAGGGCAACTCCCGTGCGGACGCTGGGTGCGACGTGTGGATGCCGATTCGCCCGTCGGCTTTGCCAGTGCCGCATTGAGCGATATGGATTTTACGCCTTCAGAACTCCGCATCACGCTTGCCCGTGCCACCCGCTATGCCAATGACGTGCCGACGGATGCGGAAGAATTTCCCTGGCTGCCCGCTGTTGATTGCGGCGAACTCAAATTTGACTTCTGTCTCTTTGGAAAAGATGCCGTTCCGGATACGGTGGCGACTTCCTTACAGGTTACGCCTTCCACAACCCTCGTGGACGCACATCCGGGCGAGCTGCCACCGTTCGGCAGTTTTGGCCAGATAGAGCCTTCCTGTGTTCGTTTGCTTGCGCTGCAAAAGCGATCCGATGGCCTTGCCGTCCGCGTGCAAAACAGGGGAGCGGAGACCAGCGATGCAGTGGTTACGATTTATGAGACTTCGGTGCATTTCGCATCCCTGAAGCCGCAGGAAATTCGTACGCTTATTCTGAAAAGCGATTTGCCTGTGCTGTTATCTTCTAAAGATTCAAC
>JBKEAD010000086.1:0-3870 GCA_047971915.1 Chthoniobacterales bacterium | reverse complement strand
AGTTCTTGGGCGTCCGTATCGAAAAAGTCGGAGAATTTTTTTTCTAAATCTTTGAGTTTGCCGATGTAGTAGGTGGTGTTTTCGTCGCGTTGTTCGGAGTTCCACTCGTCGATGTGGCGTGCGTTTTCGTAGGCGGTTACTTTTTTCGTGTCGCCCGTGATGTAGTAGGTAATGCTGTCGCCAGCTTTGGCATTTATGTTGTTGCGTAGCGCGACCTCGAAACCGGCAGCGCGGTTTCGTGTGCCGGCTTCGATTTTGCTTTGGTAGGCACTTACGGAGTCTTGTAGATTATCTGTTTTGGCGAGGTATTCGATAGGCCATTTGCGGGACTGGATTGCGGTGGCATATTCATCGGCAAGCCGTTTGGCTTTTGCTCCTTGGTCGCGGATGAGGTGTCCCATGAGGTCTTTTAAATAATCTCGCAGGTAGGGTTCGAGGGCGCGGGATTTTAGAGCACCACCGCGCAAAATGATGCTGTCGTCTTCGTTGAGTAGGGCGTAGTTTTTTGCTTTGTAGCTGAACATTGCCGCGTAGATGTGATCGAGTTCGACATCGATCCCCTTGGGGAGAGATTTTTGGAGTTCGCTTTGCAGTTCATCGGGTGCGCGGTTTGGCGGAGGAACGAAATAAATCCCATCGGTATCGATCTCGATGACTTTTGCTTGCGACTTTTGTAACCAATCCACCATTTGCTGAAGAAGTTCGCGACCGTGCTGGGTGATTTTTGCCGCGATGGAGAAGTCGGCGAAGTTTCCCTGTGAAAATCCGAGGTAGCCGTAAAAGCTGTTGATTAGGATTTTAAAAGTTGTTTGGAGGGAGTCGAGTTCTTGACGTCGTTGAGGATTTTTTTCGGAGCGGACGGCGGCTTTTGTTTCGAGGCGAAATTTTCTGAGGTCGCTCAGGAGGGTGGCGAAAATTTTGAGATCATCGCTTTCGGGGAAGAGTTTTTTGCTCAGAATGAGCGAGGGGTAGAGCGAGGCGATGTCGCAGTGCCAGACGTTTTTGAAAAGTCCTGTTTCAAAAATATCGGTGTAGCCGCCGGCGAAGTGTTCGGCCTCGGGCGGAAGGGGGAGAGAGTGCTCGGCACGGTAGTATTCGCGGAGGAAGAGCGTGTTTATTCGGGTAGCGTTGCCGCGTAGGATGACATCTTGATAGCTCATCGGAAAAATACGCGTTTGCAAAAAATAGCTTTCCGACAGAGCTTCTGCGAGGTCACGGATTTGTAGGGCGGGATGGGAGTTTTTATTTTTTGGAGAGAAATGTGCGTGGAGCGAGGCGAGCTCGAAGCTTTCGAGTTCACGCGCACTCACATCGTGTAGGAGAGCTAAAATATAGGTGTCCACAAAGTGACGTCCCACGGCTTCGGGGCGGGTGTATTGCAGGTTTTTTTCGGCAATTTGGATTCGGGTTGAGCGCGTGCGGAGCGGGCTGCCGTCGCGTCCCCACAGGAGTTTGCATTTTAGTTTTTTGGCTCGGCTGACTAGGAGCGGAAGGGCTGTTTTAAAAAATTGATGCCCCTCGATGATGTCGGGGTCGCGTTCCTCAATGATTCGACTTAACTCGTTGATGAGTTCTTTTTCCTCCGATTCGGAAGATGCCGTGCGCGTCTCTTGCCAACCCGAATTATCGCTTAGCAGCAGGGTATTTATTTTTTTATCATTATTGCATTCAAGATGGATTTGGAGGCGATGAAGCTCTGCAAAGCGGAGGTTTTTGAAAAGCGTGATGCCGCTGGCGACAAGAAATTGCTGGTAAATCTCCGGCAAAGCGTAGAGGGAGTCTTTAAAATTTTTCCGGCTCGTTTGTAGAGAGACTGCATTTTCAAAACGAATGAGATATTGGAAAAAAGCATCCCCTGCGAGCAAGGTGCCGCCTTCCCCGATCTTTTCTCCAGACCAAGCGAAAGGGCGGTAATCGCGTGTTTCAATCCTCAACTCCCCATTCTTTTCGCGAATGGAATGGGAGATTTTATTCGGGGGCAGATAGTGCACGGCGACAACGCGTTCAAGCGGATCGCTGCCGAAAAGAGCTTGATTTGCAAAAAGAGATAAGTCCGACATTGGATGGGATGGTTACAAATTATTGAGCAGGATTTTTTATAAAAAGACGAACAAGAAGTTTGCGGCGACGGGACGGAAGTGCAATAGTGACCGCTCAACTTTCCAAATCATCCACAAAACCTATGGGAAAACTTTATAACAACATTGTCGAAACCGTTGGGCGGACTCCGCTGGTAAAACTAAACCGAATTTCCGAGGGGCTCCCCGCAACGATTGCCATCAAATGCGAATTTTTTAACCCCCTTGGCAGTGTAAAAGACCGTATCGGTATGGCAATGATCGAAGCCGCCGAACAAGAAGGGAAGCTCAATAAAGATACTGTAATCGTCGAGCCAACCAGCGGAAATACCGGTATAGCACTCGCTTTCGTCGCTGCTGCAAAAGGCTACAAGCTCATCTTGACCATGCCGGAAACGATGTCGCTCGAACGCCGCACGCTGCTGGCCATGCTCGGAGCGCAACTCGTTCTCACCCCCGGCCCCGAGGGTATGAAGGGTGCCATTGCTAAAGCTGAGCAGCTTTTAGAAGAAACTCCAAACGCCTGGATGCCACAACAGTTTAATAACCCGGCCAACCCGGAAATCCATGCGAAAACAACTGCCGAAGAAATTTGGGAAGATACGGACGGCAAGGTGGATATTCTCGTTTCAGCAGTTGGAACCGGCGGGACGATTTCGGGCGTTGCCGAAGCCATCAAACAACGGAAGCCCGAATTCAAAGCCATTGCGGTCGAGCCGACGGATTCCCCTGTCATTACGCAAACGAGAGCAGGGCAGCCTCTAAAGCCCGGTCCACACAAAATTCAGGGCGCAGGTGCCGGATTCATCCCAAACAATCTCCATCTCGATCATGTGGACGACGTCGCTATGGTGAGCAATGAAGACGCTTTTGTAATGGCACGCCGCCTAGCAAAAGAAGAGGGTATCCTAGCAGGCATCAGCTCGGGCGCAAATGTTCATGCCGCAGTCGAACTCGCGAAACTTCCCGAAAATGCTGGCAAACTCATCGTTACGGTAGCCTGCTCCACTGGCGAACGCTACCTTAGCACGCCGCTTGCCGAAGAGGCCCGTTCACAAGTTTGTAACTAAGCTATGGCAGACGATCTTCAAAATTCCGGTGCAGACGAGACTCCGGCAGACGATCTCCGGCTAGCGTCTGATCGCTTCTGGGAGGAAAATAAGATCCTCATCATTGTCGGGGGTGTCATGCTGGTGCTCATAGGCATAGCCGCAAGCATCTGGCTTCTTCTTTCTGAAAATAAACGAGTTGCCGCCCAAGAAGCTTTCGCAAACGCGCAAACTATAGAGCAATTGCAAACAGTCGCAAAAGATTTCGTCGGCACCGTGGCCGCAGACAACAGCTTACTCCTTTTGGCCAAAATGCAAATGGACGCAGGTGATACGGATGCTGCAACTAAAAACTACCAAAGCATCCTTGCTCAAAAAAACTACCCGCTTCAAGCTACTGCCGCTCTGGCCGAAGCTGAAACTTCCACCGAGAGCGAAGGTTTTACCAAACGTGCTACAGCCATGCGCGAACTCGCGCTGAGTTATTCGGATTCCTATATCGCGCCTTACGCTTTGCTGCTAGAGGGAGAATTTCTTTTGAATGCTGATGCCAAGGAAGACGCCGTAAAGGTCTTTCAAAATTTGCTAAAAGATTACCCAACATCTTTATCCGCTCGCATGGCCGGACTGCAAGCAAATCGTCTCAGTGACCAAAGCAGTCTATTGACCCCACCGACGGAATAAACAAAATTTACGTGGAAATTTTATACAATTAATAAATCGTTTTGCTTGCACCTTGAAAA
>JBKEAD010000072.1:0-13325 GCA_047971915.1 Chthoniobacterales bacterium | reverse complement strand
ATATCCCCACCCATTTTCAAAATTTAAAAAATTCTTAAGTTTCTCTTTACAGGGATGTTTGACTTTATCCGATTGCTTCACTAAAAAGAACCTCTCACAAACCTCATTTAACCCCTTAGATTTTTATAAAATACCGTGTCAGCTAATGATGAATATGTAGTCGAAATTTTACAGGAAGCCGGTTTGGTTTCCCGTTCTCAGATAAACGAAGCTAAGGAAAGTAACCCCGGAGGCTCTGTCGTAGATACCTTGATCGAACAAGGACTTTTGACTCAAGAAGATGTCTCGCGCACCCTCGCTGCGCAAAATGGCTTGGAATACGTCGATCTCGAACAGATGACGATTCCCCACGAGGTCATCACTTTGCTAGAGGCTGAGCATGCGCGGCGTTACCAAGCACTACCCATCCAACAACGGGATGAGTCGCTCGTCATCGCGATGAGCGATCCGCTCGCATTTGATACGGTGGATGCTTTAAACCACATCCTGCACCGCCCTTTGGAGTTTGTCTGCGCCACTCCGGCAGCATTGCAAAAGGCAATTCTAAAGCACTACGGCACCGACGAGGACATGACCGCCCACCTCATGAAGGAGTTGGGAGATGATATAGATATTGGGCAGGACATCGAGGGCGTCGATGAAGATGACGTGGATTCGGGAGATGATGCCCCGATCATTAAGATGGTGTCCTCCCTGCTTGCAGAAGCTCAAAAATATCGTGCGAGTGACATCCACCTAGAGCCTTTGGAAAAACGCTTTCGCGTTCGTTTCCGTATCGATGGTGTTTTGCAAGAAATGCAAAGTCCGCCAAAGAAATTGCAGACCGCAATCGTCAGCCGAATAAAAATCATGACAGGCTCCATGAGCATTGCCGAAAAGCGTGTTCCGCAGGATGGTCGTATCCAGGTCAAGCTCGGTTCAAAGTCCATTGACTTGCGTGTTTCGACCGTGCCGACCGTGCATGGAGAGAGTGTCGTTATGCGTATTTTGGATAAGTCTTCCTTGCTCCTCGGCCTTCCCGATCTTGGTTTTTTGAGTGATGACCAGGCTACGTTTGAAGAACTTATCAAGTTGCCCGACGGCATTCTCCTAGTCACCGGCCCGACCGGTTCGGGAAAAACGACGACGCTTTATGCCTGTCTAAACTACGTGAATAAACCCGACCGCAAACTCATTACGGTCGAAGATCCCGTGGAATATCAGATGACGGGCATCAACCAAGTCAGCGTAAATTCGAGCATCGGGCTGACCTTCCCTGCCGCCCTGCGATCCATTTTGCGACAAGCACCAAACATCATCATGATTGGTGAGATTCGAGATTTAGAAACCGCCTCCATCGCCATCAACGCTTCTTTGACAGGCCATCTCGTGCTCTCGACGCTCCACACAAATGACGCCCCGAGCGCGGTGGCCCGTCTCGTAGATATCGGAGTAAAGCCTTTTCTCGTATCGAGCTCCATCCGAGCCGTAATGGCTCAGCGCTTGGTTCGTCGTCTTTGCAGCGAATGTAAAGAACCCACCGAGTTTTCCGAATATGAAGTCCGGGCTTTAAATTTTGATGAAAGCCAGATTCGCACAGCAACTCCAATGAAAGCCGTGGGCTGTCCCCAATGCCGCGGCAAAGGCTACCGCGGACGAATGGGCATTTTCGAGGTCTTTTTGATCGATGACGACGTGCGCCACATGGTCAACAACAACTCCACGACCATTCAAATTCGAAACCGAGCGCGTGAACTCGGGATGCGCACGCTCCGAGAAGACGGCATTCGCAAGGCTCTCGCCGGCATGACAACGGCGGACGAAATCATCACAACCACCATGTCCGACGTCGAATAACCCCCTTTATTTATAAAATGGATCCTAAAAACGCTATCGACATTTTTACAGAAAGCGGACGCTTGACGCCCGAACAAGGTGACTTTCTCATCACCGAGGCCCAGAACACCGGAAAACCCATCGACGAAGTTTTCATAGATAATGGCTTCGGCGATATGGACGCCTTTTTCGGAGTTATCGCCGAGGCTCTTGCCGCAGACTATTACCCGCTTGAGAATTTTGAAGTCGATCAAAGCATTCTCCGCTTGATTCCCGCAGGCCTCGCACGCCTCCATCGCGTGCTGCCAATAAAGGCGGAGGGCAATACAATCGTCATTTGCTTCGAAGATCCGCTCAATAGCCAAGCTGCCGAAGATCTTCGCTTTGCACTAAATCGCGACCTTAATATCGCCGTCGCTCCACGTCCTCGTATCGCGACTATTATTAACGAAAACTATGGCTCGGAAAGTTCCTCGATGGAGGAAATTCTTTCGCAGCTCGGAGATGCCGAACTCGAGATTCGTGAAGACGACGAAGAGCAGTTCAACGCCGCCCAAGCCGCCGCCGAGGCAAATGCCACCCCGATCATTCGCTTTGTCGATTTGATTTTGGATAAAGCGATTGCGGCCCGAGCCAGTGATATTCACTTCGAACCCTTCGAGTCGGAATTTAAAATCCGCTACCGTGTGGACGGGGCACTCTACGAGATGGATCCGCCACCCAAGCACCTCGCGCTCCCCGTTATTTCGAGGGTAAAGGTCATGTCCAATCTGAATATCGCCGAGCGCCGCCTTCCGCAAGACGGACGCATCCAGCGTATCATCAATGGACGCCAAGTGGACCTTCGTGTCTCGAGCCTGCCGACCGCGTATGGTGAAAGCGTCGTGCTTCGTGTTCTCGACCGCGGCAATGTAAGCCTCGATCTATCCACACTCGGAATGCCGGATTCACTCTACGACTACATCCGGCAAGTCATCGAAAAGCCCAGCGGCATTTTTGTTGTCACCGGTCCGACAGGATCCGGCAAAACGACGACACTTTATTCCTGCCTGCGTGAGATCAATACCATCGACACCAAACTCCTCACCGCAGAAGATCCGGTGGAATATGAGATCGAAGGTATCATACAAGTCCAGGTCAATGAAGGAGCCGGCCTCACCTTTAGCAGAGCACTCCGCGCCTTTTTACGACAAGACCCAGACCGTATCATGGTTGGGGAAACCCGAGATATCGAAACTGCCCAAATCGCTATTCAAGCCTCCCTCACCGGTCACTTGGTATTCACCACGCTGCACACAAATGACTCCACGGGTGCCGTTACCCGCCTTGTCGATATGGGAGTCGAACCCTTCCTTATCTCCGCATCGTTGGAGTGTGTTCTTGCACAACGACTCATTCGGAAAATTTGCGAAAATTGCAAAACAGCCTACGAACCCACAGAGAATGTCCTCGGGCAGCTAGGCCTCTCGCCTTACGACCTCGGAGACAAAAATTTCTTCTATGGAAAAGGCTGCGATGTTTGCAACAGCACAGGCTACAAGGGCCGAAAGGGTATTTATGAAATCCTCAAACTCAGCGATCCGCTCCGCGAGCTCATCAACGAACGCGCTCCCGGCATTGTGTTGCGGCAAAAAGCTATCGAACTAGGCATGACAACCATACGAGAAGACGGCCTCCGAGGTATCTACGATGGAGACAGCACGATTGAAGAGGTTGTTAAATATACATAATCGTAATCTATTGATTATAAGATTTTTATAAATAAATTTCATATAAGGGGTTGCCAAACGTGCTGAAGTTTGTAGATTGCAGCCGACCCGTAGTTTCGGCTTCGGGTCTGTCTTCACCACACTCGTTTATTGAAAAATATTTTTTGTATTGCAGGCATCGTCTGCTTCAGCATCGTAACTGGTTTTGCCGGTAAAAATCTTCCAACATCCGATCACGCCGTTTTTTCTCAAATAGAGAATGTCCGCACGACCGCCTATAGCGTAGGCCCTCAACATAACGGCAATTTCGGAGCAAAGAACGCCCTCGGCCAACCCCTGCGCAAAGGAGAAGTTCGTTCCGCAGCAGCCGATTGGTCGCGCTGGCCCGTCGGCACCTTGTTCCGTGTCGTCGAAACCGGACAAAAATACATCGTGGACGACATCGGCAGCGCAATGGTCGGCACCAGCACCATCGATCTTTTTAAACCCACCGAAAAAGGTGTGCGCAAGTGGGGTGCCCGACGCGTAACCATCGAAATTCTCGAATGGGGCAGTTTTGAAAAAAGCCTCAAAATCCTAAGCGAACGCACCAGCTACCGCCACATCCGAAAAATGGTTCAGAGCCTAAAGGCTTACGACGCCGTCTGATTGGGCTTCGCTTTATCGAAGGGTGGCAAGCCGCTTACGCAAAAGATCCCTAGCACTCAGATCGGGAGCTTTGGCCTGAGACTCGCTGATCCACTGCTCTTCAAGTTCGTTTTTCGTGGGGCGGCGCGTTTCATAATAAACGCCAAATTTACCGGGGTTGAGATCCTGAGATAGCTGCATGGCAGCGGCAATAGAGGTTTTGTCGTGCACGGCTTCGTCCACGAGATCAAAGGAACCTCCCTTTCGCGGAATGGCCGCATCGAAAGATCCGGGATTGAACATGGTGCATTCCGAGAGTGTTTCAACGACGGCAAAACCCGGATGCAGAATGGCTTTTTCGAACATTTCGTTCATGTGTTTCACATGAGTAGCGTGCGTCCGAGCAATAAAAGTCGCTCCGCTCGCCACGAGCTGCGCCATCGGGTTTATTGGTTGGTCGATGGCACCTCGCGGGTCGGTTTTTGAGCGTTGGCCAAGCGGCGTCGTCGGTGAAGTCTGGTTTTTAGTCAGACCGTAAACGTGGTTGTCCATTACCACATAAGAAAGATTCACGTTTTTTCGGGCGGCGTGATTCAGATGATTGCCACCAATGGAATAGCCGTCGCCATCCCCACCAAAAACAAAAACGTGAAGATCGGGACGCGATAGCGAAATCCCTGTCGCCAGTGGTAGCGCACGCCCGTGGACAAAGTGAATGCCATGAGCATTCACGAAATACGGAAAACGCGAGGAACAGCCGATGCCGGCGACGCAGACGATTTTTTCGTGCGGTAATCCGAGCTTTTGAACGACATTAAAAAAGGAAGCCAAAACGGCAAAGTCCCCGCAACCCGGACACCATGTGGGGTGGTCGGCACGGAGGTCTTTTTTGCTAAGGGGTTCGGTGGTGGTAGGCATGGTAATTGAAAAATGATTATTGGGTGGAAGCACTTGCGGCCTTGTTTTTTTCAGGTTGCAATAACTAATTTATAGTGAAGTTGGTAGCGGGAAATTATGCCTCATTAAACGAGTTTATGAAATATTAAAAAAGCACTTCTTCATTGATCCCGAAATAGTCATGGGCCAGCACGTTACGCATTCCGATGACCGCCTTGGCAAAACGCCCCGGCACACGCTCCAGCGCTTCGAGAATCGCTTCCAGTCGCTCACGGAGAAGGGATAGGTCAGACATAAGCCGCCTCCGGTTCCACTCTCGCTTTCAAACGCGGCGGCATCCCTTCACGCAGTTCGATCAAATCCACCGCGATTTTGCAATTTGAGTTTTTGTAAGCACTCTTTTGGATAAGGGAGGTAGCCCGGTAGGGTCGCTTTGATCAGTTTATTATTCTTATGGGATGGATATGAAAAATTATTTTATATCGGCAAGGAGCTTACTTTTCGGCAAGTAATTTCTCGGCAGCGGTAACGAGTTCGCGAACACGGAAGGTGATTCCCTGAACCTTGTTGAGGGATTGGATACGCGAGTCGCAGGTCTTTGCCCGGAGCAGGGTGGCGAGCTGGCCCATGCCGTAGGCACCGGAGTCATTCATTTCCGGCACGAGGACGTGCGTGTATTTTTTAAAAATTGTGCCAAGGCTTTTGCGGAGCGGATGGAGGTGACGCATGTGCAGGGAGCCGACTTTGTGACCTTCGGCGCGGAGGCGGGCAGCAGCTTCTTTTATCGGTCCATAGGTGGATCCCCAGCCGACGAAAAGCAGGTCGCCTTCGGCATCGACAAAAATTTCCGGCTCTATTAGCTCCAGTTCCTCGACGAGATCGAGAAGTTTTTGGCGGCGTTTGGCCGTCATTTTTTCATGCATCTCGGGATTGCCGGAGGGGTGCCCCCATTCGTCATGCTCAAGCCCGGTGACGGTTGGGTATTTTTTTTCAGCCGATGGAGAGCCTGGTGGCGCGTGGTGCGTGGTGGCCGTGAGTGGGTAGGGTTTAAAATCTGCACCGCGTTCAGAAATATCGAGCGTGGGTTCGATCCAGTGTTTTTCAAGATCGGGTTCAGGGAAGGCTTCGATGCGTGTGGCAATGGCTTGATCGGAGAGGATAATAACCGGTGTGGAGTATTTTTTTGCTAAGCGGCAAGCTTCGATCGCCGTGTAAAAGCAGTCCTCAACATCCCGTGGCGCAAGCACGATGCGCGGGGCATCCCCGTGGGAAGCGTAGATTGCTTGCATAAGATCGGCTTGCTCCACAGAGGTCGGCAAACCCGTCGAGGGGCCGCCGCGCTGAATGTTTACAACAACCAACGGAAGCTCTGCCATGGAGGCGTAGCCGAGAGCCTCGGCTTTGAGTGCGAGTCCCGGCCCGGAGGAACCCGTGATGGCGAGGTGACCCGCGTAGGCTGCTCCAAGGGCGAGCGAGACGGCGGCGATCTCGTCTTCGCATTGGATAAACATGCCACCGTATTTTGGAAGTTCGGAGCGAAGCTGCTCCATAATGGTTGACCAAGGAGTGATCGGATAGGCCGCGCCGTAGCGGCAGCCGCCGGCGATCAAACCAAGAGTCAGCATGGTATTTCCGTCTGTGGAAATACGGTCGATTCCCGGGTCGTTTTGTCCGGGTGCCATCGGCATATTGTTGATGTCGTTTATCGGATAAGCATAGCCTGCATCAAAAGCGAGCATAGCGTTGCGAAGAACGTCTTCGGATTTGCGCCCGAATTTTTTGCTGATGATTTCCACGAGTTTTTCGCGGTCGAGGCGATAAACCGCACAGAGCATTCCGAGAACGAAAATGTTTTTGCCGCGACTTTTTGCCGAGCCACCAATGGCCTCGATGGTTGCCGAGGTAAAAGGTATGCCGAGATGGATGATTCCGCGCTCTTCTTTGATTTCTTTGACATGGTCGGAATCGTAAAAACAAATCCCCCCGTCTCTGAGCGACTGCAGGTGATTATTATAAGAATCCTGATAAAACGTAACGAGTGTATCGGCTTCGTCGCCGGGGTGAAGGACTTCACCGGAACCGAGATGAACCTGAAAAATCGAAGGTCCGCCGGAAATGGTCGAGGGAATCGTCATGTAGGTCATCACATCCTGAGCGGTCGAGCCGGCAAGCTGGGCTAAGAAACCGCCGATGGATTGAATGCCGTCCTGAGAATGACCGGCGAGCCGGATGACTGCGTTTGTGAGAGCGGGAGCGACTGGGGAGGAGTTTGTGTCGAATGACATATTTTGAATAAAAATGTGATGTAGAAAACGGACCGCAAACCGTAAACAAGCCACTTGAAATTGTGAAGAAAAAAGAAAGACCCTCTTTTGGTAAGGTGAGGGGTATTTTAAGTTTAGAGCACAGCCCGAAAAAGCGGCGAAGGATCGCCGCACTCCATAATCGTGGGAAAATAGCTGCGGAAAGGAGTGCCGTTATTCTTTAAACCAAGAGATTTTTCCTTCGGAGGCGGCGGCTGCGCGGAGGCTGTCGGCTGAGTTGCTAAGGCGGGAACGCTCTACGGAGGCTACGTGACCATCCGCAAAGGTGACAAAGGCTTCGGCGTTTGGGGCCGTCGGTTTTGCTGCACGACGGTAGGCGATGTCCTTTGGCGTTGCAAAGGGTTCTCTGCTGGCGACCTCCGTTAAAAAAATGATTTTTGAGGGATGCTGCAATTCATTGATTGTAAAACTTGGCAGGGTCGGGTCGGGTTGCAAGTAGCGGTTCATTCCATATTGGAAAAGCTCCTTGTCGGCTGATTTTTCGGATTTTTTACTCGAAGGATCGATCCAGATGGAGGGCTCGTCGGACTGTATAAATTCGTTTGGCAATACATCTGCGAGCGGTTTTTGCGAGAGGTAGGGTGGCAGCGCATTATACCAAGCTCGGGTCTGCGTGGAGGCGATAGGGGCGGAGCCAATCTCCGGGAGCTGGCTGTCGTGGTCCATGAGGTAGAGAGTCAAAGCGATTCCCCATTGCTGCAGATTGCGAAGAGAGGCTGCACGGTTGGCGGCTGCAATCTGATTATGCCAAATAGCAGAGATGACAGCTAGGGTGATAAGGAGTATCAGAGTGAAAAAAATCCAGAAGCGTCGATTCATAGTTTGCGGTCATTCTGAAAGCTAAGCTTGTGCCAACCATCGGGAATATTTTTTAAAATTTGAAAATCCGTTTTTTGGAAGGCCTTCATCAGAAATTTATTAAAAAGTCCAAATTCAGATTGCCCTTTCAAAACATGCAGGCGGTCGTGGGGCAGGCCAAGGCTTTGGTGAAAAAGCGATGCGTAGAATTTTGAGGTTGTGAGAGTGATTGGCTCTTCTTTGCCGGCGGGGTGATCTTTTTTCCAAAAAGAAATGTCAGGGGATGTTTGCGCTAGTTTTTGAAATTCTTCGGCCGTAAGAGTCAGTTGAACAAGGTCGGAGGTCCAAGGGAGGCTATTAAATACGGTGCTTGAGTAAAGTTCGCCCTTTGGCCAGTCGCAGCGAATCGAGTTTACAGAAGAAGCGACGGCATCGGTATTTGGGACGTCGGCCAAGGCTTGCATATAAAGTTTTAGAATATCCGGTGCGGCGAGAGGAGCGGGTAAATTACCAATCGCTGCATTTTGGGAAGTGATGTTTTTTTGAAACTTATCGATTTTTTGAATAATCTCGGGATCGGCCTCTGCGGTGTTGGAGGTCATTGGGATGACTTGTGAGTTTAAAACCTCCCAACCGCGATTGCTTGCTTTTAAATCCGTGCGGGCAAGCGCGAAGCCGCCATTGTTGCGAAGGATGTTTTGCGCGACGGGTGGTGACCAGCGTTGAAAATCCAGGTTGCTTTGTGGATTCCATGTTTCGGCTTGTTTCCCGGAGTAGATACGGTGTGCGAGGATCGCATCGACTTGCATTTTCGTGAGTTGATTTAGAAAATCGACAGGCCGTTCCTCCGGCGACTCAAATTTCATCCAACTTAGCAAACGCAACTCATCGTCATCTTTTGTCGCCAGAATTTCGAGGGAGCTGTAGTCGCGCAAAGGTTTACTGGGTGCGGCATTTTCCCCAAAAAAGACGGGGAAGCGCATTGGAAATTCTTCGGGACGTGTATCTCCGTAGAAATTTGCAACGATTTTTATGGAAATATCGCCTTTTTGTAATGCGGCACCAAATTTTGCATTGGATGGGATAGGCCGCCCCTCAGCGTCTGTAAACGGAGTAATAACTCGGGCATTTAGCTCAGAAAGTAACGCCGTCGGAACACTGTGATCTAAATTTCCAAGAGCAATGACATCATAATCCAGTGCATTAAAAAAAGTCACCATGTTCCGGTCTTGGGTTGCGAAGCTCGCAAAAGATCCGTCGAGGCTATCCCCACTATCAATTAGCAAAACCTCCGCCCCTATCTCTTTGGCTTCTTTCCGGATTTTTTTAATGTAAGCCGCCAGATAGGGGTAGTGTTGCAGCGGAGAGATATTTTGCAAATCGAGAGGATAGACATTTCCGCGAATGCGGCCTGTTTGCAAAATGATAACGTCAGGATGGTTTAGATGCTCTCGTTCGCAGGCCGCAAAAAAAACAACCGCCGAAAGTAAAATAAAAAAATAAATGACGCGGGAAAATAACATTACCTCTCTGCTGGCATCAGTTGATGACCAAGCCGCTTATTTTGCGAGCATTATTTTCAAACATCCCCGTAACATCCACCGCACACCGCACACCGCACACCGCACACCGCTCACTGCTCACCGCTCACCGCTCACCGCTCACTGACTAATACCCCCACCGTCCGCCCGGGCTGAGTTGGGGGATCCAGTCGTATCGGAAGCCGTGGGAGTAATCTGTTTTGCCGACGGCGCCGATCATTTTGGTTCCGGTGGCGGCACGCCATTTTTTGCTCATGCTTTCAGCGGTGTGGCAGCCCCAACTTTTTACCTTAGCATTTCTGGCGAAGCTTGAACGGCTGATTCGTTTTAGATCATTTTCATGGAGCCAAGATTTCGAGGAGCTATCCACTTCATTGCTGTAGTCGAAAAGAAAGGCGCGACTATTCGAGTGACCGTAAAAGTCGAGCGTGGCGATTTTTACCTGATTTCGCGGAAGGCCACGATTGAGATAATTGATAACATCTTGGCCGGAATTAAACCAAACAAGACGGACATTGTAGGTCTGCTCAACGGAGTGAATCAGGGCGATGAGGTCGCGGTTATCTTGCATCCGCCCTCGTCTCTCATAGCCGCGTTTATAGATGAGCCAAGTAATACGGGCCGTAGGGCCATACTCTTGGCGAAGTTGCTGAATACGAACCCGAGAGGCTCGCACAAAGTTGCCCCACCAGATGTCATGTGGCTGGGCCTTATACTTTTCCCAAAGATGTAAGGATGGTCCCCCCGTGAGAACAATATACTCGACTTGAGGGGCAGCGTGCGAGGATACGCTCGAAACGACTAGAACGAAAAAAATAGAGAGGATGAGAGATAGGTTTCGCATGGGCTTGTGCCAGCCTGCGTTAGGAAAAATAGAAAATCAACAAGTGAATTCTGAATTTTATTTTATCAGCCATTCTGCATCCCTGCTTGTAAAGTCCGCCTGGGCTTTTTAGTTTGCCATTTTAATTCCGCACCCTTTCAACCGTCCTCTCATTTTGCTATGAAATTTTCTGCTTTCTTAGAATTCGTTCAGAAATTTTTTCAGCACTGCACGAGCCACCCTCTCGCACAGACGCTTGTCTTTAAGCGGATGCAGAGCCTTCGGGCTTGGCTGGTTTATTTTTTAGCCCTGCTGGTCCTGGGGGTTGTCATGCTCTGGTTAGGGTGGGTATTAGCTCCACAGATTCGTCCCGATCCGGATAGTTCCGACCAAGGAGCCTATGCGTATCTTGCGAGAGATATGCAAAACGCTGCATGGCCGGCCATCACAGACGGTGTTCGTAATCCGCTCTTTCCGTGGTTGGTCGCGAAATTTGTAAAGCCGACTTTTAAGGAACACGCTGAAATTGCAGCTTACTTGATCCCGGGAAAGCGGTTCAATGCCGCTCTTGCGACCTTAATCACCCTCTTGATCGGCCTTCTTGCTGCGTATTATTTACCCCCGCTTCCGGCATGGAATGTCGCGGCGGTGAGTGGCTTGGCTTGTCTTTTACCGATCGCTTCTTACTTTGGAGCCGAGCCTATTTTTTATGGATTAAATTTCGGGGTTTGGTTTTTGGGTGTGTGGTTGCTGCTACGGAATCCGCTTTGGGGATATATTCTTTTTGGTTTTTTTATTGGTTTTGCCTATCTGGCAAAGCCCTCCACGACACCGTTTGTAGCTCTTTTTATATGGATGTCGCTCCTCCGAGTTATTTGTTGTCACTTCCCTTCGCTACCCTTGGCTCTCCGCGCAAAAGATTGGAAACCGTGGCGGTTTGCCGTGGGTATTTTATTGGTGGGGCTTATTCAGGGGGCGATTATTTTGCCTCGCTGCCTTTATTCTCAAGAGCGTTATGGAGAGCCTTTTTATAATGCCCCCGGTAAGTGGTTTTGGATTTCTGAGTGGAGCGAAGCCTATCCAAAATATCAGCTCGTGCGAAAACAAGATCTCGCAAAAATGTCGGAAGATGAGCAGCCGACCCCAACGAATTTTATAAAACATCACGGCTGGGATTTTGCGTGGTGGAAGCTTGGAAATGGCACCTTTGTCCGCCTCCAACAACTTATTCTTCCTGAAGAAACGCTTCGCAAAAAAGTCGAAAAACGGGGGAAGCCCCGCAAAGTATTGCTTCCATTTCGCGGAATGTATTTGGGCTGCTCGCTTATCTTAATGCTTATTTTGCTGGGGTTCGTGCTGGTCAAAAAACGCTACGATCTGCTCGGCCCTTGGGCCTTTCCTTTTGTCTTTATTTTTGGGACCTTTGCTGCCTACACCTTGGCTTATGGCTGGTTCTTAGGGATTGGGCCTGGGCCACGCTACATCATGTCGATGTATATTCCGCTTTTCTTTTTCAGCATGTTTGCTGCGCATTATCTCCGACGGATTTCTGCGGATTCTTTTTCAGATGCCATTTATTTATTGGCGCAAATCGCGCCCTTGGTTTTTATCGTTCCTCGCTTGGTGAGTTTGTTTCTACGTCCGGAGTGGGAGCGAATGTTGTATGCGTTTTGATAGGGAAAAAACTGTGACCCGATTTTTATTTATTTTAAATCGTTTGGTCAAAGGCTTGGAAAAGGTCGCCACGGTGCGGGTTCGAGAAAACATCTACGTGGCGATCGCTTACGTGCTGGCAACCGCGGTCTGCCTTTTTATTTTCGTTCAAGTTGGGTTTCGTTTTGCCGAACAGACGAATCCCGATTCGCAAGGATCGGATCAGGGAGCCTATATCAACCTAGCCCGCGAGCAGCAATCTGCATGGTATCCCTATGCGACAGATGGGACGCGAAATGGATTTATTTCTTGGGTTGCGGCAAAGACTAACGATCCATTTAGCGACGAATTTTTTCTCCGCGCTAAAAAAACAAATATTCTCTTAGCGGCATTTATCACTTTGGGGTTGAGCGTTTTTTTTGCATATCGTTTATCCGCTTTGGCGGCGTGGAATCTTACGATTTTGAGTGGTTTTGGAGCCTTGCTCGGGATTGGGACTTTTTTTGGCGGGGAAGTATTACTCTACGGCTGCTTTTTTGCGTTTTGGGTTACGGCACTTTCTTTTTTACAAAAACCAAACGTGCGCTCAGCCCTGCTGGCCGGTATTTTTGGGGCGGGTTCCTATCTAGCTAAACCATCTGTCATGCCCGCATTGCAGCTTCTTTGCTTAGTTGGCGCGGGGATTATTTTGCTTACCTTTTTTTCAAAATGGAGTCGGCATTGGCTAAATGTTGAGGATTGGTCATGGAAAAAATCTCTTCCCCTCCTTCTCCTCATTCCCTTTGTTTTTCTCGTTTTCGTTGCGCCGCGTGCTTGGGATTCGTGGAAAAAATTTGAAACGCCATTTTATAATATCAGCAAATACACCTTTTGGCTTGATGACTGGGATTCGGGCTATCCCTACCTTACTTTTTTTCGCAAAGATCGTGTAATGGAGGTGGATGAGAGTATCCGTCCGACCCCGCAGAGCTACTTTGCCCGACACGATTTCGCGGAGGCGTGGGAGCGTTTGAGCAATGGGGTGGGCGTCCGTCTTCAGCAATTTTTTCTCCCCGAAAAAAAAATCAAATTATTCGCACCAGAGCGTAAGGGGGAGCATCGTGTTCTACTCACGCACCGCGGATTTTATTTGAGATTT
>JBKEAD010000071.1:0-17264 GCA_047971915.1 Chthoniobacterales bacterium | reverse complement strand
CTGAATAGCCTCCGCCTGCTCCGAGTGAAATTACAAAATTCCGAACAATAAAAGAAGACGCCCCTTCTCCTCTCATTCACGACTCGGAAGTTGACGGATTGTTTGTAACCTATAGTTTAATCGCGGTCGTGCTCCCGATCGTGGAATGCCGCCCCAAGATACGAACTTATGAGTGACTCAGGATTTCCAACTCCCGAACAATTACAAAAAAATCTTCACGACTTCCTACGACAGGGATTTGGTGCGCAGGCGACTCCCCAAGAGGGAACAGAAACGGATGAACCGAGCGACAAAGATCAGCAGCCCGAAAATCCGCTTGCTCCAATTTATAATTTTCACTACACGCCAAAAGAAATCACAAAGCATCTCGACCGCTTTGTGATTCAACAACAAGAGGCAAAAAAAGTTCTCTCCATCGCGGTCTGCGATCACTATAACCACGCCCGAAAAATGGCGCAGGCCAAAGAAAAAAATGCTGCCGTAAACGAAGAATATACGAAGCAAAACATCATCATTCTCGGGCCAACAGGTGTTGGTAAAACCTATCTCGTAAAGCACGTCGCCGAGCTGGTGGGAGTGCCTTTTGTGAAAGCTGATGCCACAAAATTTAGCGAGACAGGTTACGTCGGCGGCGATGTCGATGACCTCGTGCGGGAGCTTTATTTCAAAGCCGACAACAACCTCGCTCTAGCCGAGCATGGAATTATCTACATCGACGAGATCGACAAGCTGGCAGGTTCCGCAGGGCACGGGCGCGATGTCAGCGGACGAGGCGTGCAGACCGCCCTTCTCAAACTCATGGAGGAGACAGAAGTGCCGCTACGAAATCCGTCGGACATTCAATCGCAAATTCAGGGAATGATGGATTTTCAAAGGACCGGCAAAGCCTCTCGCGACTCTATCAATACCCGGCATGTTCTTTTCATCGTCAGTGGAGCTTTTGCCAAAATCGAAGAATTGATCGCCAAGCGAGTAAATGCCGCGGCTATCGGCTTTGGTGCCGAAAGCAAGCAGAGTGAACAAGGTCAGCTCCTCCACCAAGCAGCAACCGACGATTTTGTGGAATATGGACTCGAACCCGAGTTTATCGGACGTTTGCCCATCCGTGTCGCTTGCGATCCTCTGGAAGAAAAAGATCTTTTTAATATCCTCCGCTCATCCGAAGGCAGCATTTTACGACAATATAAAACTGATTTTGAAGCCTATGGTATCCATGCGGATTTCAGTGACGACGCCTTACGTGAATTTGCAAATCAAGCAGTTGCCGAAAAAACAGGTGCCCGCGGCCTAATGACCGTTTGTGAGCGCATTTTGCGAGATTTTAAATTTCACCTACCCGACCTCGGCATCCCTGATTTTAAAATCACGGGCAAAGTGGCTCGTGATCCCTCAAGCGAGCTCCTGCGGCTCCAAGACTTACACAAAGAGTGTCGCCTCACCAAGCAGTCGGAGGCCGCACTGGCCTTCGCACGAGAGTTTTCAGAACTTCATAAAATTCCGCTCGAATTTGCGCCCGAAACGGTCGAGCTTCTCGTAGAAACTGCTCACGACGAACAAACGACCGTGCGTGAACTCTGCCGAAGACTATTCAAAGACTACGAGCACGGACTCAAACTCGCTATTCCAAAATCTACCGACCAGACAATACAGCCTTTTGTCATTCCTCCCGAGGCCGTAAAAGATCCGGATGCAGTCTTGAGTCGCTGGGTTGTCTCATCTTATAAAACAAATCCACCTTCCGATCCACCTTCCGAAAATAATAATTCATGAGATCCTTTTTGACCTTTCTCATAGCCAGCTTCATCGCAGTAGCACTCATCACGGGCGCACGCTTGATAGGCTTTTTCACCATCCCGGACGACCTGTTTACGCAATGGGTCGGCCTTTCTGAAAATGCATCCATCGTCGATAATCTTGGCTTGTTAATAATTTCCGGTGTCTTAACCGCAGCCCTAGCATGGATAGCTATCGCTATTTCTTCGCGCCCACACCGCTGGGCTATCGGTGGCATTTGTCTCCTCCTTCTTCTTACCGGAGCCGGCACCCTTGCGCTATACGATATTATTTTCCCTCCGGTTTCTTCGCTCTTTGGAATGATGTTAGGCTTTCTGAGCGGAAACCTGCTTACCTGTGTCGGTCCCGGTGCGCAGCGTCGCCGCTTCGAGAGTATGTTTGGACAAACCCTCAGCAAACGTTCGCAAAATCAACTTTTCGAAAGCATGGGCAGCATGCAGTCCGAAGGCCGTAGTGCGGAAGTCAGCGTTGTTTCCGTTCATCTTAGTAATAGCACGGAGCTTCTTCGCACCCTTGATCCTGAAGATTTTAGCCGCATGGTTCAGACGTATATGAACGTGACATCCGATTATCTCGTCGAGGCCGGTGGCTTCCTCGACGGTGGCTCGGGACAAATGTTACGAGTCATTTTTGGTCAACCCCTCGAAGTCGAAGATCATGCCCGTCTGGCAGGCCAAGCCGTTCTTGGTCTGATTCAGCGTCTTGACAAATTAAATATAGAGTCACAATCAAAATGGCGGCATATCCTAGATCTCCACATCGGTGTTGCTACCGGAAAGGTCGTTGCCGGCTTCTTTGGAAACCACCGGGCTTGTCCGTTCACGATCGTCGGTGAACCGGTAAATCTATCCCAGCGTCTCGCTGCTGCCTGCGCTCACTACGGCACACGCACCATCATCGATCCCAAAACTTTTCAGGCGACACAAGACGAACTCGAAGTGCGTCCCATCGACATCGTCCGTTTTCCCAATAGCTCGGATCAAGAGCTATACGAAATTCTCGGCCCATCCGGTTCGCTCTCACCGGAACGCGAAAAAGGACGCGACCGCTTTTGGAGAGGAGTCATTTTTACTCGTGAAAAAAAATGGTCCGAAGCCATCGAGGAGTTTACGAAGGCACGGATTAGCGGCATTCCTGATCCACTCTTAGACTACTACCTACACCGAATCGAGCGCGAGAAAAACTCTGGAGACTTTGTAGCCTCGGGTATTCGCGATTTGCCTGCGGTCTAAGTTTTTTTTAAAAAAAGCATGTCGAGGTCACTAGCTTACCCCGCTCCTTTTGCGGAGTTGATTAATGAACTTCGCCGCCTGCCGGGCATCGGCCCTCGTAGTGCCGAACGCATCGCGCTCTGGCTGCTCACCTCAAAAGATGCGCGAGTTAGCGAGCTCTCCACGGCTCTGACTACTGCGAAAGAAAAAATCCGCACCTGCGCCTGCTGCGGTTTTTTCTCCATTGGCGAACTCTGCCCCATTTGCGAAGATAGCAGTCGGGCCGAAAAAGAAATCTGCATCGTCGAGCAGGCCACGGACATTCTCGCTGTCGAAAAATCAGGATCTTTTCAAGGGCGTTATCATGCCCTTGGCGGCAAACTTTCACCCCTAGACCACATCGGACCGGAGGATTTGCGCATCAGCAGTCTGCTAGAACGTGTCAAAAACGAATCGCCCACGGAAATCATCCTTGCCCTCAGTGCCGACGTCGAGGGAGAGGCAACCACATCTTACCTCGTCGAAGTTCTCGCGCATACCAATATTCCAATTACACGAATCGCCCACGGTCTCCCAGCGGGTGGGGGACTTGAGCACGCCGATGATCTCACCCTCTCGCGTGCTCTATCCGGTCGCCGCACCCTTTCGGGAGTGGAAATGAAATTGACTAATCCACCAACTTCAACGTGAATGCTCTTTAATTATGAAATTTACTCTGCCCCTGCTCGCCTGCCTCTTCGGAATGCTAATTCTAAGCGGATGCTCGACAACTCCCGACGAATCGACCGCACTCGAAAAACGCTTCAAACGTGCCGATCAAGACGGCAACGGCAGTATCTCTCGTAAAGAATACGAGGACTTCATGATCGAACAAATGTTTGTTCAGTTTGATAAAAATGGAAACGGCACGGTCTCCGAAGCCGAATTCATTGCCGACGGTGGCACGGCAAAAACATTTAAAAAACTCAACCGCAGCGGCTCCGGTCAACTCACTCTCGAAGAAGCCAAATCCAGCAAGCTCATACGCGACCACCTCGCAACTCCTTTTAACGAAGCCGATGCCAACAAAAGCGGCTCCGTAACATGGGACGAATTTCAAACCTACCGAACACAAGTTCTCGATTATGTCCGCTGATTTTTATGCGGAACGATTTTATTAAGGACGAACCCGAAAGCCTGCCTCCCGACATACTCGGAAAAGACAGAAGTTATGAGCCGTCCATTTCAATTTACCGGACGCCTTCGCAGCTTCAAGTATGCCCTTCAGGGGATCGCATACATGCTGAAGTCTCAGCATAATGCTTGGCTACATGCTGCGGCAACTCTCGTCGTCGTAGGAGGCGGATTGTACTTTCAGATTTCAATCCCCGAGTGGTGCTGGACGGTTCTCGCCATTACGTCCGTATGGACAGCCGAAGCCATGAATACGGCCTTTGAATTCTTATGCGATGCCACAACAAAAGACTTTCATCCCTTGGTTGGCAGAGCAAAAGATGTTGCCGCCGGTGCTGTATTACTCACCGCGCTCGGAGCATCCCTCATAGGCCTGATCATTTTCCTGCCGAAAATACTTGGGCTATTCACTATCGAGTAAATACGCCACCCACGCAGACCAAAGCAACCCACGGCAACACGCAAAGTTAAGCACGTCTCGTCAAAAAATTTCGATGGGATATGCCAATTCTCCGGCCAATTCTCCGCATGCATCGCGATAATAAAAATGCACAGAAAAGATGAGAATAAATCTCAACAAAACCCCTCGCAGACCATCTATTTTAAAAGCTCTGGAAAAAATCCACTTTTTCAAACATTAAAGAAGAAAATCTCTTGAAATCGGAAATTCTTTGGCGCATTTTGAGTCTACTTATGAGTGCAGGCTCCGCGACAACAGCTCCAATCCCGATATTTAAACTTTTTCATCAATGGATTTTTAGCAGCATCGGAAAAAAAACAATAGTCGCTCTCACGGGCCTTCTTTTAGTGCTCTTTTTGCTCGGCCACATGCTCGGCAATCTGTCCATTTTTCTCGGTCCAAACGCCCTAAATACCTACGCCGCTAAGCTCCAATCCCTTGGTGCTCTTCTCTGGGTTATACGCCTCGGCCTCCTTGCCGTCTTCGGAGCACACATCTACTTCACGGTCCTTCTCATCCTAGAAAACCAAGCTGCAACACCCACAAAATACCAAGCCGCCAACCACGTAAAAGCCACCGTTTTTGCTAAAACGATGCGCTACACCGGCCCCATCATCTTCCTCTTCGTCCTCTTTCACCTCGCACATTTTACGCTCGGCTACGTCCAGCCCGAAGTCTTTCATCTCATGGACGCCGAAGGTCGCCACGACGTTTACTCTATCGTCATCCTTGGTTTTCAAAACGTACCCATCTCTCTCTTCTACATCATCTCCCTCATCCTCATGACCTGCCACCTCAATCACGGCATTGGCAGCCTTTTCCAAACCTTTGGCATCAACAACCGCGCCACACGCGAACTCCTAAACCGTGCTGGAGAAATTTTTTCGTGGATTATTTGCCTCGGCTTCATCTCCATCCCGATCGCCGTCCTGCTCGGCATTTTACACCCGCTCACCGCTCTACCTTTTTAAAAAAATCACCATGACGACGCTCGATGCCAAGATCCCCGAAGGCCCGTTAGAAAAAAAATGGACCAACTATAAAAATACCGCCAAACTCATCAGCCCCGCCAACAAGCGGAAATTCGATATCATCGTCGTCGGCAGCGGTCTCGCCGGAGCCTCCGCAGCCGCCACCCTCGCCAGCCAGGGCTACAACGTAAAGTGCTTCTGCTACCAAGACAGCGCACGCCGCGCCCACTCCATCGCCGCACAAGGCGGGATAAACGCAGCTAAAAACTACCCCTACGACGGCGACAACGTCTATCGTCTCTTCTACGACACCATCAATGGCGGCGACTTCCGCGCCCGAGAAGCAAATGTTTACCGCCTCGCCGAAGTCTCAAACAACATCATCGACCAATGCGTCGCCCAAGGCGTCCCCCTCGCACGCGAATACGGAGGCATGCTCGACAACCGCTCCTTCGGCGGAGCACAGGTCTCCCGCACCTTCTACGCACGAGGACAAACCGGTCAGCAACTCCTCATCGGTGCCTACCAAGCCCTCAGTGCCGAAATCCACAAAGGCGGAGTCAAAATGTTCCCACGCACTGAAATGCTCGACCTCGTCGTCGTAGATGGACACGCCAAAGGCATCGTCGTCCGCGACATGGTCACCGGCGAAATCACCTCCCACGCCGCCGACACCGTCCTCCTCTGCACCGGCGGCTACGGAAACGCCTTTTACCTCTCCACAAATGCACGCGGCTGCAATGTCACCGCCGCTTACCGCGCCTACAAACGCGGCGCACTCTTCGCAAACCCCTGCTACACGCAGATCCACCCCACCTGCATCCCCGTCAGCGGCGACTACCAATCTAAATTGACCCTCATGTCCGAGTCGCTCCGAAACGACGGACGCGTCTGGGTGCCCAAACGCAAAGAAGACTGCGGCAAAAAAGCCTCCGACATCCCCGAAGAAGACCGCGACTACTATCTCGAACGCAAATATCCAAGTTTCGGAAACCTCGCCCCACGCGACATCTCCTCTCGCTCCGCCAAAGAAGTCTGTGACGAGGGACGCGGCGTAGGCCCCGGCGGACGCGGCGTCTATCTCGACTTCGCAGCCGCCATCGCACGCCTCGGCGAAAAAACCATCCGCGAACGCTACGGCAACCTCTTCGAGATGTATGAAAACATCACCGGAGAAAACGCCTACGAGCAGCCCATGCGCATCTACCCCGCCGTGCATTATACGATGGGCGGACTCTGGGTGGACTACAATCTCATGAGCAACCTCCCCGGCCTCCACGTTCTCGGCGAAGCCAACTTCTCCGACCACGGAGCAAACCGCCTCGGAGCCAGTGCTCTCATGCAAGGTCTCGCCGACGGCTACTTCGTCATCCCCGCCACACTCGGCACCTACCTCAACACGCAATTTAATAAAAAGGTAGATGCAAACGCCCCCGAATTCCAAGCCACCGTCGATGAAGTAAAAGCACGCACCAAACGCCTCCTCGACGTGAAGGGCACCAAACCCGTCGAAGACTACCACCGCGAACTCGGTCTCATCCTTTGGAACTACTGCGGCATGGCACGCGACAAAGACGGCCTCGCCAAAGCCATCGAAGAAATCAAAGTCCTCCGCGAAGACTTCTGGAAAAACGTCCGCGTCACCGGCAAAGGCGAAGAGCTAAACCAAGCCCTCGAACATGCCGGACGCGTAGCCGACTTCCTCGAATTCGGCGAACTCATGTGCATGGACGCACGCGAACGCGACGAATCCTGCGGCGGCCACTTCCGCACCGAATACCAGACCGACGAAGGCGAAGCCCTCCGCAATGACGACGCCTTCTCCCAAGTCGCCGCATGGAAATACGAAGGCGACAACACCGCCCCAAGCCGCATCGTCGAAGACCTCCACTACGAATACGTAAAATTCGCAACCCGAAGCTACAAATAATTCTCACACTCACAGCCCTGCCCAATATGAATTTTCATCTCAAAGTCTGGAGACAATCCGGCCCAAACGACGCCGGAGCCATGAAAGATTACGAAGCCCGAGACATCCCCGCCGAAGCCTCCTTCCTCGAAATGCTCGACATCGTAAACCACGACCTCACCGTAAAAGGAGACGACCCCATCGCCTTCGACTCCGACTGCCGCGAAGGTATCTGCGGCATATGCAGCCTCACCATCAACGGCATCCCACACGGCCCCGGAGTCGGCACCACCTGCCAACTCTACATGCGCAAATTCAAAGACGGCGACACCATCACCATAGAGCCCTTCCGCGCCGGTCCCTTCCCCGCACTCCGCGACCTCATCACAGACCGCTCATCCTACGACCGCATCATCCAGGCCGGCGGCTACATCAGCCAACACGCTGGATCTGCACCCGACGCAAACAGCGTCCCAATTTCCAAAACCATCGCCGACGCCTCTATGGACGCCGCCGCCTGCATCGGCTGCGGAGCCTGTGCCGCCGCCTGCCCAAATAGCTCCGCCATGCTCTTTGTCAGCGCAAAAACAGGCCACCTCAATCTCCTCCCCCAAGGCAAACCCGAGGCCGAACGCCGCGTCCTCAGCATGGTCCGCATGATGGACGAAGAAGGCTTCGGCAACTGCAGCAACTACTACGAATGCGAAGCCGTCTGCCCCGCCCACATCCCGGCAAGCTACATCTCCCGAATGAACCGCAGCTACACCGCCGCCGCCCTAAAAGAATCTCTCGGCATCGGTGCCTGATAGAAGGCTTCATCAAAAAAGTTCATGGATTAACCCTCTGTGAATTACTTTTTCGAGAATTTAGAAACTTAGCAAGCTAAGTGGCGGATGGGGAGGGATTCGAACCCTCGGTCCGCTTTTGACGGACACACGCTTTCCAAGCGAGCGCATTCGACCACTCTGCCACCCATCCCTTGGAGAGAAATGCCGTATTTACAGGGTTATGTTTGCTTTGACAACTCTCGAATTAAAAAAAATCTTACAAATCGCACGAATGAAGCCACAATTCATGTTGGTTCTTTTTTTTGACTTTAGGCGAATTGTCTCTACGCTTTCTCTTTTCTTATGTCTGCACAATTTATTCAGGATGAAAAATCCTTTGTCAGTCACGCACCCGGCTTTTGGCCGGATGTGTCTGCCGAGCAGTGGAAGGATTGGAAATGGCAACTAAAAAATCGCGTTACCAGATTGGAGCAACTCGAGAAGTTGCTTCGGCTGACCGACGTGGAGCGTGCCGGTGTTTTGCTTTCAGGAACAAAGCTTTCTCTCGGGATCACGCCCCATTTTTTTAATTTGATTGATCCAAATGATCCTCAGGATCCAATTCGGCGACAGGTGATTCCCCGGATGGAGGAGGGAAATGTCTCTCCGGAGGAAATGGCAGATCCCTGTGGCGAGGATTCGCATATGCCAGTGCCCGGGCTTGTGCATCGCTACCCGGACCGGGTGTTGTTTTTGACCACTGATCGCTGTGCTTCGTATTGTCGCTACTGCACGAGAAGTCGCGTGGTGAGCGGAGCGGGCGAGCAGTCACTGGAGACAAATTTCGACGAGGCTTTTGCTTATCTTGAAAAACATACCGAGGTGCGGGACGTGCTCTTTTCGGGCGGGGATGCGCTGCTCTTTTCGGATAGTAGGCTGGAATATTTTATCAGTCGTATAAGGGCGATTAAACATATCGAGTTTATTCGTATCGGAAGTCGCGTGCCGATTTTTCTGCCTCAGCGGATTACGCCCTCGCTTTGTAAAATGCTACAAAAATACCATCCGCTTTGGATGAGTGTGCACGTAAATCACCCACGCGAACTAACGACAGAGGTGCGAGATGGTCTAGCGATGCTCGCAAATCACGGCGTGCCTCTTGGTAACCAAAGCGTTCTTTTAGCCGGGGTAAATGATAATGCTGAAACGATGAAAACACTTGTTCACAAGCTCCTGATGGCGCGGGTAAAGCCCTACTACCTCTACCAATGCGACCTCATCACGGGCAGTGCACATCTTCGGACTTCCGTTCGCAAGGGTATCGAAATCATCGAGTCTTTGCGCGGCAATACCTCGGGCTATGCCGTGCCGCAATACGTGATCGATGCCCCGGGCGGTGGCGGAAAAATTCCCATAAATCCAAATTACGTCCTCTATCACGATCACGAAAAAATCGTATTGCGAAATTATGAGGGCAAGGTTTTCGAATATCCCGAAATGGTGGATGATGCGGTCAAAAACCGAGAAAAAATGCTTAAAGAAAAAGTTGCCGGGAATTGTAAAAAATCAACTTGCTGTGCGGGATAAAGTAAGTCATAGCGGCAAAGATTTTTACTGGATAAGTTTATGGCTGGAGTTGTAGTTCGTCCACGTTCTCGCATTTTGCATGGGCATGATTGGGTTTTTCGTTCCGAAGTTCTAAAAGCTTTTGGCAATCCCAAAGACGGAGATGTCGTTTCGATCAAAGACGGTCGTGACCGCATGTTGGGCTCGGGAATTTACAACGGAAATTCGAGCATTTCGGTGCGGAGATTTTCGCGGCAACGTCTCGTGCTCGATGCCGAGTTTTTTCGTCGACGCATAGCCCGAGCATGGGCTTATCGACAGGAGCGAGGCTGCAAACCCGATCTTTGCCGCGTCGTCTGGAGCGATGCCGATGGGCTGCCCGGAATTATTTTAGATCTCTATGGCCGCGTTGCTGTGCTGCAACTTTTGACCGTAGCGATGGATCAGCGGCGAGAGCTTATTGCAGCAGCCATTCAGTCCGAACTACCGGTGAGCACCCTCGTCGAGCGTAGTGATGCCGCCGGACGCCGCGCCGAAGCTTTGCCCGAAAGCACGGGGATATTATTTGGGCAAGTGCCTGATGATCTTCTTTGTGAACGGGATGGGATAAAGTTTCACGTCGATCCGCAACTCGGGCAAAAAACAGGTCTCTATTTAGATCAAATGGAAAATTACGTCCGCGTAGCAAAGTTTGCTGCCGGTTTACACGTCGTGGATTGTTTTTCAAATCAAGGTGGGTTTGCCTTGGCTGCGGCAAGGGCCGGTGCAAGATCGGTCCTTGCCATCGAGTCGGGAGAGGAAGCCATTGCCGCCCTCCAACGAAACATTGAAACCAACCAACTCAACGTAAAAACCGAACGCGCCGATGTTTTCGATTGGCTTCAAAAAGCCAGTCGTCGCAATACCAAAACCGACCTCATCGTGCTCGATCCGCCATCCTTTGCACGAGACAGAGGATCGGTAAAAAATGCCCTTCGCGGCTATCGCGATTTGCATTTACGCGCTGCCGGACTCCTGAATAAAGGGGGCTACCTCGCCACCTTCAGTTGTTCGCACCATATCACACGAAATATTTTTAAAGACTGCCTGCGCGACGCCTTCTTTGCCGCAAAAGTGAATTTTCGAATTATCGAAGAATACCGTCAGGCAAGCGATCACCCTGCGGTTCTACATATGCCTGAAACCGATTATCTCCACGGCCTGATGCTCCAAATAAATCCCGCTTATTAAAAAAAATGAATAAACACACCACGGCTGAATACATTCGCTCAGGCTTTGAACGCATCGATCGAGATTTGAATTTCTTAATGGAGTGTCTTCGCGAAGTGCTTTCTGAACTCAACGAAACGGCTGCTCTCGAAAATCTCCCGTGGCTCCCGCAGCAAAGAAAAAAAACACACGGCTCCACGCTGACCAGTGCCGATGAAACCGGTATCGAACAGGCCTATTCGATTGCCTTTCAACTCCTAAACATGGTCGAAGAAAATGCCGCAGCCCATACGCGCCGTATCCGTGAGATCGAGCATGGGCTCGCCGCTGAGCACGGACTTTTCGGACGCCGTTTAGTTGGCCTAAAAAAGGACGGCCTCAAAGACAGCGACATCACCAAAGCTCTCCCCCACGTCCGTGTAGAGCCTGTATTGACGGCTCATCCCACCGAGGCGAAACGCTCTTCCGTGCTCGAACAACACCGCGCCATCTACCGAATTCTCTCGACGCTCGATGATAATTCGCAAACCCCGTCCGAGCGCGAACAAGCGCGACGCGAACTAAAAACTGCTCTCGAACGCCTTTGGCGCAGCGGCGAAATCCTTCTCGAAAAACCCGATGTCGCCACCGAGCGACGCGGGGTTATTTTTTACCTTCGCGACGTCTTTCCACAAGCACTTCAGCAGCTCGATATTCGCTTTCGCAACGCATGGGAAGCCACCGGATTCGATCCTCAAAAACTCAGCAATCCACACATGTGGCCACGCCTACGATTTGGAACCTGGGTCGGCGGCGATCGCGATGGGCACCCGCTTGTCACCGCCGACGTCACGCGTGAGTCTCTGGCCGATCTCCGACTAAATGCCATTGTTTCCATGTATCGCAAACTCGGCGACATGGCCTCCCAACTCCCGCTTTCCAGCCATTTTCAAACTCCTCCCAAAAATTTTCTCAAGGCATCAAAACGCCTTCGCGCCGAACTCGGCTCCAGCATCGAAAACATCCTCCAACAACACAACGACGAGCCTTGGCGACAGTTCGCTCTCATGATCCAAAGTAAGCTCCCGCTTGTCGTCCGAGCAGGGGAAGACATCGAAATTGCCGAAGATACAAATCGCTACCAACGCCCCGCCGATCTCGATGCTGATCTGCAAATCCTCCACGAATCTCTCGTAGCCGTCGGTGCCGAAACTCTCAGCCAATCCGCTGTCTGGCCGGTCCGCCGCGCTCTCGACATTTTCGGCTTTCACCTCGCCGCCCTCGATATCCGTCAAAACAGCAGCTTCCACGACAAAGCACTTTCTCAGATTCTTGTAAAAAGCGGTCTCGATGCAGCGGACTTTGGCGACTGGGACGAAACGCGCCGTCTCGATTTCCTAAATAAAGAACTCCTCTCTCCCCGCCCCTTTCTTTACGATAATATCAGCGTTGGCAACGAAGCCGATGCCGTGCTCGACTGCTTCCGCGTTATTAAAAATCAAATTTCTCGCTACGGGGTCGAGGGGGTCGGCTCCATCATTGTCAGCATGACACGCAGCCTTAGTGATCTCCTTGTCGTTTACGTTTTAGCTCGCGAAGCCGGACTCATGACTTGGTCCGACGAAGGACTTGTTTGTGGCAGTGCCGTCGTTCCGCTTTTTGAAACCGCTGAGGATCTCGAGCGCAGCCCTAGGCTCATCCGTGAATTTCTAAAACATCCCGTAACCAAACGCACGCTTTTGCACCTACGCGAAGAACGTGTCAACGTCATGGCTCGCCCCCAGCGACGCCCCGTGCAGCAGGTCATGATTGGCTATAGCGATAGTAATAAAGACTGTGGCATTTTCGCAAGTCAATGGACGCTGCACCAAGCCCAACATCACATGACCCAAGCTGGCTACGATGAAAAAACAAAAATTCGCTTCTTCCACGGTCGCGGAGGCACCATTAGCCGTGGTGCGGGCCCCACGCACCGTTTTCTCGGCGCATTACCGGCGGGCACCATTCAGGGAGACTTGCGCGTCACCGAACAAGGCGAAACCATCGCTCAAAAATATGCAAACCTCGACACGGCAACTTACAATTTAGAACTTCTGCTTGCCGGCGTTACCGATTTTTCCGCACGCGACCGCATTCTAGATCCCTCCGAGCCACGCGAGCATGGGCTTTGCTCCTTTGTCGCCGCTCGGAGCCGCCAAGCCTACGAAGGCCTCATCCGCAGCGAAGACTTTATAACCTTTTATTCCGAAGTCACTCCTATCGACGCGCTCGAAACCAGCAGTATCGGCTCTCGTCCCTCTCGCCGCTCGGGTCGCAAATCTCTCGAAGACCTCCGTGCGATTCCTTGGGTCTTTAGTTGGAATCAGTGCCGCTATTACCTTCCCGGCTGGTATGGAGTCGGCTCTGGCCTTGATGCACTACGAAAAGAAGATCCCAAAAACTTTGAGTTTCTCTGCAAAAATCTCCGCGAGTCCCCCTTCCTTAATTATGTGCTAACGAATGTAGAGACCAATCTCGCCAGTGCAGATAAACGCATCATGCGCGACTACGCCGGACTTGTTACAGATCCCAAAATCCGAAACTATTTTTCAAAAAAAATTCATGCAGAATTCGACCTCATCCAATCTCTAATGAGCGAGCTTTTTGGAGGTAGTATCGAAAAGAGACGCCCCCGCATGCTCAAGACGCTACGTCTCCGAGCCGATGCACTAAAGTCCCTCCACGCCGAGCAAATCCAACTCCTCTCCGAATGGCGGGTAAGCCGTCTAAAAAACGAACAATCCGCTCAAAAACTCCTGCCCAAGGTCTTACTATCCGTCAACGCCATAGCCAGCGGCCTCCGCACAACGGGGTAATAAAAAAAGAAGAAGAAGGAGTGCTTGTCATACGCTCCGAAGAAGAGCAGGATGAGATTTTCTGGGATATGGAGTGCAGAGGTAAATGAATATGCAATATGAGTAATCCTGAATTAATGACCACCATCGGCGCACTTGCTGCCGGATTTGCAGCGAGTTGGCATTGTGTGGGTATGTGCGGTCCGTTGGCCTGTGGTGTTCTTTGTATGAGGGGGGGGGGCGAGACGCGGCATGAAACGGCGGCGATCTATCATGTCATGCGTGCTGTCAGCTACACGCTTCTTGGCGGTTTGGGTGGCTTGCTCGGGCAGGCCCTGCCTTTTGGCTGGCAGCGGGATATTCTTTTTTTGCCGTGGTTGTTGGCACTGGCACTTCTGTTTATCGCTTTCGGAATTAAAATTCCCCTGCCGCGTTTTATGCGCTCTTCCGGACAGAAAATAAAGGCTCGGATTTTTCAACTCAGTGCGCGTTCGGGAGCGTTCGGATTAGGGCTGGCTACACCGTTGCTGCCCTGTGGTCCGCTTTACCTGATGTTGGGAGTGGCCTTGTTGAGTGGTTCTTTTGTAAAAGGCGCCACACTGATGCTGGCATTTAGCGTGGGAACGATGCCTCTACTTTGGTTGCTGCAAGTGCAGTCTGCGCGTTGGCAAAATCGTATTTCGGCGCGGGTGCTCGTTTTTTTGAAGCGGGGGGTCGCTTTGTTGGCAGCACTTATGTTGATCGCTCGTGTGTGGCCTGCTACGTTCTCTAGCAGTGATGCAGACAAACCCGCGCCCTGCCCGCTTTGTGAAGAAGAGGGTTGATACGATTCCGTGCAAACACTGCGGAACACATTTTCATCCCGAGGCGGATGAGTCGTTTTGCTGTCCGGGCTGCGCTTTTGTTTATCAGACGATTCAGGAGAACGACTTCGGGCAATACTATGATATCAAAGGCAGCCATCGGGGCATTCCTTTAAAATCTATCCCGCTGGAGAAACGAGATTTTGCGTGGTTGGAGGAGGAGCAGAAAAAAGCGGAGGAAAAAGACAGCGTATCCGCAAATGTGAGCTTAGGCGTGCAGGGCATTACATGCAGCGGCTGTGTCTGGTTGCTGGAAAAATTATTTATGCAGCAGCCCGGAGCCATTCGCGCACACGTTCGCGCTCATCCGGGAAGCATCGAGTTGTCTTGGGAGGCGGGGAAATTTTCTCTGGTTGAGTTTGCAGACCAAGCTCGCCGATACGGATATTTACTTGGATTGCAGCAGGCGGAGCAGGTTACGGAGAGTCGCCGCCTACGAGCACGCCTAGGCGTTTGCGCTGCGCTGGCGATGAATGCGATGGCTTTTTCCTTGCCCCGTTATTTGGGAATGGCGGCAAATGATGAATTGGCAAATTTCTTTACGCTGGCGGCGGCCGTGAGCGCCACACTTGCTATGTTGGTCGGCGGCAGTTGGTTTTTTACCCGCGCCTTGGGGTGTCTGCGGACGGGAGTTTTGCACATGGACTTACCAATTGCTCTGGGCCTGTCGGGAGCTTGGATTGGGTCTATTTTTGGTTGGTTTACTCGGGATGAGTCGCTTTTGTATTTTGATTTTGTTGCGATTTTTATTTTTCTCATGCTGGCGGGTAGGCTTTTGCAGACGAAGGCCGTCGAGCGCAATCGGAATCGTCTCTTGCAGCACGACCCCTCGTCGCGGCAGATTCGTACGGCAGACGGGACGTTTATTGATCGAGAAAAAATAACGCGCGGCATACAGCTTTCCCTCATTTCGGGACAGGTGCTGCCCGTTCTGTCGCGAAATCTGGGTGAGCCGATATCGATTAGCGTGGCGAGCATTACCGGTGAAGCCGATCCGATCCAGGTGGAAAAAGGTGGGCGCATCCCCTCGGGTGCTTGTTACTTGGGCAGCGAGGAGGTGCGGGTCGAGACCTTAGAAGACTGGTCGGAGTCTCTTTATCAAAAATTAGTCGCGCCGGAAGAGAGCGCGAGCACGCATCCTTTTTTGGATCGTGTGTTGCGGTTTATCATTGCCGCCGTGCTTTTGTTGGCGGTGCTTGGGGGGGCTTGGCATTGGTGGCACGATGGGTTTGCTGCGGCGTTGCAGGTTTTTGTTTCTGTCTTGGTTGTATCGTGTCCGTGCGCCTTGGGGGTAGCTTTGCCTTTGGCGGATGATTTGGCGGCGGCTCGTATGGAGAGTATGGGCGTCTTTATGCGGCGGGCTGTTTTTTGGCCAAGGTTCAAAGCCGTGAAAAAAATTATTTTTGATAAAACGGGGACGCTCACATTGGAAACACCCGCACTTCTGCACCCTCAAGAACTGGCCAAACTAACCAGTGAGGAGGAAAAAATGCTTTCTACTTTGGTAGCTGCAAGTCACCACCCGCTAAGTCGTTCTTTGCTCGAACATCTTGCCGGAAGGGGTGCTTTTAAAATATATCCTGATCTGCGCGTGGAGGAAAAGACGGGCTGCGGCGTTTTGTTAAAATCTGAAAATGGCGACTGCTGGGCTTTGGGAAAATCCGGCTGGCAAGCCGATAGCTCATCCGGCGGAACGGTTTTTTCAAAAAATGGGAGCACTCTGGCTGAGTTTCACTTTGGAGACATGACTCGCCCGATGGCACAGAAGGAAATTGCTGCCCTGCAAGAGCAATACAAGGTTTATTTGCTGAGTGGCGACCGTAAAGACAAAGTGCTGGCTCTGGCGCAGGAGCTGGACGTTCCGGCAGATCAAATCGTTGGTGAGGCGAACCCCCAGCAAAAAGAAGATTTCGTAAAAGCATGGGATAAGCGCGATACCCTCTACCTCGGAGATGGCGCGAATGATAGTCTGGCTTTCCAAGCCGCTTGGTGCACGGGCACGCCCGTTGCCGATAAAGGGCTATTAGAAAAACGAGCAGACTTCTTTTTTCTTCAACGTAGTTTACACTGGCTACAAGGACTTACTCAAACACGGGCTATGCGCGAATTTGCAGTTCGCACGACGGTTTTGTTTACTTTGCTCTATAATGTGACGGTCGTTACAATGAGTTTGTGGGGAGACATGACGCCACTCTTAGCAGCTATTTTGATGCCGCTAAGTTCACTAACAACCCTCGGTATCGTAGCCGGATTGATGAAGTCTCGCTAGCCACTACGCACACGCAAAACTTTCACCCAATCACATCTTTCCTCAAATCACGCAAACTATGCAGCTCCCCCCAATCCGCCCCACGCATCCCCCGCGCCCCACTCTTTCGCTTCGGACCGTAACGCTCGCGATTCGCCTCAAATATCTTTTCCACAAATTGCTTCCGCCCCAGCACCGCTCCATCACAGAAATATCTTACTCGACAGCGTAATACCTCCACCATACTCAGCTTCCCACCGCGCCCGATCACCTCAACCAC
>JBKEAD010000062.1:0-15628 GCA_047971915.1 Chthoniobacterales bacterium | reverse complement strand
GCATGGGAGAACTTTTACCCCGAGAGGGGTACAACACCCATCGGCCCTACAAGCTATATACGTGCTGCAGCACTTAATAACGCCAGTCCTACAAAGGTATCCAAAGCATCCCACGTGTTTTCATTTCTCCACTTGGGTACTTATTTTGTGATTTTTCGAACCACTATTTTTGAGAAATCATTTTTTATTGAAAAAATATCTACTCTACCAGAAATAACGTAACCTGTTTATTTTCAATAAATAAACTATTACTATTTATTTTTTAAAAATAAAATACTCTCGTGTTTTAAAAAATCTGGCACGGCTCATGCTTCCTCTTCGACAGAGAGCAGCAATTTTTTCTGCTCCAGAATAAACAAACTTAAAACATGACTAAATTATCAAAAATCTTAACCCTTGCCATAACCCTAAGCGCACTCAGCTACGCTGCAAACACCTACGCCGGCGAAGGCAAATCTTTTAAAGAAGAAGTTATCATCGTCGAAGAAGAAAGCACCCCGTGGATGAACGCTTCCGTCTCCACAGGCTGGGATAGTCTCTACATGTTCCGAGGCGTCAATATTCTCAGCAACGAATCCTACGGATCAGGACTCTACTGGCTAGGAGGAGATGTCACGTTCAACCTCACCAGTTCGGACTTTCTCACTGTCGGTGTCTGGTATGCCGTTGGCACATCGACTAAATACAACGAGTTTGATGCCTTTATTTCCTACACCAAGACCTTCGGCAACCTCTCTCTATCGACTGGATACACCTACTATCTACTATGGCCCGGCAAATCCTCCTCACATGAGCTAAATGTTGGCGCGGCTTATGACTTCGACCTCGGATTCATGACCTTGACACCAAGCATCACCTATTACTTCAACATCGGACCCGGCCCAAACAACGGCGGGTTTACCCCAGTCGCCTCAAGTTATCTTGATCTACGACTCGACGGCAGCATCCCCGTTTATAAAGAAGGAGCCATCTCCATTAACCCATGGATTTCTTACGGGACCAACTTTCGCTACAACTCCAACAACGACGGACATTTCTTCAATGGAGCTAATAGCTTGCAAATCGGCATCGCCGTTCCAATCCAAATCACACGTGTCGTCGGACTCAACTTCTACGGTGCCTACAGCTACGCCTTCAACGACCTAGCCATCACCGAGCCAAGCACTTTCTGGGGTGGAGCTAGCGTCACCTTCTCTTTCTAAATTTTCTTCGGTTGAGAAGATACAGCACGATCAGCCCCGGTTTCTTTCGGAGAACCGGGGCTGCATCGTGCCCAAAAAATCAATATTTCCTTCAAAAAAACCTAAAAAATTTATATAAAAACGAGCCTATAAACAAAACAAAGGCTCCACAATGGAAACACTCGAACTACTTGGCGTTGCCCTAGGGCTAGCTGCCCTAGCAGGCATCAATCTCTACCTCACCGTTTTTGCTACGGGCCTAGCCATCCGCATGGGCTGGCTCCAGCTTTCTCCCCAATACGAATCTCTCTCCATCCTAGCAGATCCGACGATTCTTACAATCGCCGGAGTCTTTTTTATAGCAGAATTTTTTGCGGACAAAGTCCCCTGGGTCGATACCGCATGGGACACTGTTCACACCTTCATTCGTCCCGTAGGCGCAGCATTTCTAGCCATTTCCGTTCTCGGAGACACTTCTCCTGTATTCGATGTCATTGTCGCACTGCTCGGCGGCAGCGTCGCCCTATCGACCCACGCCACCAAGACCGGCTCTCGCCTGCTCATCAACGCCTCTCCCGAACCCTTTACAAATATCGGAGCCAGTCTCGCCGGGGAAGGACTCGTTTTAGGCGGCATAGCCGTCACCTTTTTACACCCTATCCTTGCGCTTGCTTGCGCTCTAGGCATTCTTTTAGTGATCCTTCTCTTTGGACCACGCGTTGCCAGAACGATTCGCTCACGCCTACGCTTTATCTGGAAAAAAATAACGGCTCCCGCACTAAGAGACTCAAAATCTCCAGAGGCTGCACACCTTTCCTCTGCGTCAGATTCTCTACTTCACCGCATCCACCCCGGCGATTTTCAAATAGCCAAAGCCTTCGACGCAACTTCAATAAAAGTTCACGAAATCCCTACAAATACATTCGGCCAACTCGTCATCACAAAAGACAAATCCATTTATTTCGTCGGCAAAGTTTGGTGGCGAGTAAAGGCATCCCCCATCGACACACGTGGCCTAAAAGCAAACTACCAGCGCGGTTTCTTAGCAGACCAACTCACCCTCCACTCTTCGCTCACAAATCAAAAAGCAACCCTCTACATCGACCGAGTTACCCGAATCAATGTCGAGGACTGGCTCGAAAAATTTGAAAAAGATCTCGAAGCCGAAGAAAAAGCAAGAGTCAAAATCACCGACGTAATCACACCTCCCACAACTCCGGAAACATCCACGGACTCCGATTTAGAAGCCACCGTTGCCGACGAAGTGATAAAGTAATTTGAGTGTTCACCTTTTCTCATCCGCTCTGGCTTAGCCTCATCCCCCCGCTTTGGTTCTTCCTCGGCTGGATTCATTGGTCCGGCTCACAGCCCTTTCGTCCCCCACACGAAAGCCGCCCTCTTCTTTCATTTTTCTTACGCGGTCTCACGGCAAGCAGCCTCATCCTCGCACTAGCGACCCCTATTTTCACAAAAAATTTAGGCCAAAAAGAATTACAGATCGCCATCGCTATCGCCGACAAAAATCTAAAACTCGCTGCACCAACAATCCAAACCATACAAAAAAACAGCCCCAAAAACTCTCGAGTTAGCGTTCAGTCATCCGGCGATCCCTCCATCGAAAAGCTTCTCCTAAAAGCCCAAGCCTCCCTCCCCCAAGTTTCCCGAATCCTTTTTTTCACACAAACACAAACACTCCCATTCACCAATGACAGCGACTGGGACCACCTCACTCAAAGCTTTCATCCCACAGACACAACTTCCCCAATCGACATCATCCTACTACCTGAAACAACCCCGCCCCCCCCCGAAGTCGCAGCTCTCGCCTCGCTCTCCCTTCCTCAACACCTCGCCCCCAAAGAACCCTTCAGCGTAAAAATCCACCTCACGTCAAACGCACCCGTCCACGGCACCTGCCAAATTTTTCTCGACGGCCTCCTCACACACTCTCTGCCCTACCGCTTCGACGACCAAACAACCCTCAACTCCCCACCACTAAAGACCGACAAGAAACTAAGCACCCTAGAAATCATCCTCCGACCCACTCCCCCCTCCGAGCAAACTCAAAATAACTACCTCAAAACCTATCTCACCACCACATCCCCACCCGCCCTCCTACTCGTTACACAAAATCCTGACACCCTCCGTCCACTATCCGACCTTCTCCATTCCGCAAAATTTGAAAACTCGCTCGCTCAAACCACCGACCTCCCCACCGACATTGCCACTCTTTCAAAATATTCCCTCATCCTCATCAGCAACACTCCAAGCACCGCCCTATCGCCAACCCAAATAACCGCTCTAGAACAATGGATCCACAACATCGGCGGCAGCCTCCTCGTCAGCGGAGGCACCAACTCCTTCAGCAACGGTAACTACTTCGGCAGCTCCTTAGAAAAATTTCTCCCCATCCACTCACGCCCCCCCGAAACAAAAAAACAGTCCTCTCTCGCCCTCCTCTGCGTCCTCGACCGCTCCGGCTCCATGAGCGCACGCATTGGCGACAAAACCAAAATGCAACTTGCTAACCAAGCCGCTGCACAAGCCCTACGCCTCCTCACCGCAAACGACTATTTCGGCATCCACGCCGTCGATTTCAAAACCCAATTCACACTCCCACTCCAAAAAACCGGCAACAACAAAAAGGAACGAAAAAAACTCTTCGACCTCGCACTCAGCACCCGCCACGGCGGTAGCGGAATCGCCATTTTTACAGCACTCGACGACGCCTATCGCGTATTAAAAGAAAGCCCCGCATCCGCCAAACACCTCCTCCTCTTCGCCGACGCCTCCGATGTAAAAGAAAAAAACCGCAACGCCGAAAACGCCCTCGATCTCGCCTCCCACATGCTCAACGAAAAAATCAGCACCTCTGTCGTAGCACTCGGAAAATCAAACGACACCGACACCCAATTCCTGAGAACCCTAGCCAAACGCGGCAACGGACGCTTCTACCTCACCGACGACGCAACCTCACTCCCCCAACTCTTCGCACTCGAAACCTCTCGCATCCGCCAAGAACCCTACAGCGACAAAGCTAGCTTCGTCACCCCAGCCAGCCCCACCCCGCACTCACTCCGAGAAATCGACTGGAGCACCGCTCCACCGCTCCTCGGTTACCAGCTTACAACCCTAAAACCCCGCGCCACTCCACTCCTCAGCAGCAGCGACACCTCCCTCCCCATCCTCAGCACATGGAACTACGGCACGGGCAAAGTCACCACCTTCACTTCCGACCTCACGGCACAATGGTCCACCGAGTGGTTCCAATGGAACGAATTCCCACGTCTCCTCACCCAACTTCTTCGAACGCTCTCTACAAACACCCAAACGCACAACCAAAGCCTCCAAATCCTAAACATAAACTGGCAATTCTCAGAAAAGTCAGCCCCCTCAGAAAATAAAAACGCCTACATCCTCACCCTCCACACACAAAGCGACACCCCAAAAAAAACACTCACCCTCACCCCCGCCGACTCCGCAGCAGCACCAATCCCGCTACGACTCATCAGCCCAGACCATTACCAAGCGGAAATCCCCATCCCCGACACGCGCCAAAGCCAACTCTTTTTTTTAGACGGCCTCCACACCCCACTCATCAGCCCCGCACGCACACGCCACCTCCCCGCCTCCAAAGAAAAAATCACCCAACGCCTCCTCAAACTCGCAAAAACAAGTGGGGGCAATCTCTACAAAATCCCACAAAAAATTGACGAAAAAATCTGGCAAATAAACCCCGACAAAAAGCACCCCCACCCCACCCCGCTAGCTCCGTGGTTTCAGCTCCTAGCCATTATTTCCTTCAGCCTCGAAATCTTTAACCGCCGCCTCTGAAAAAAAATTTTCCAAGCCCATGTCTCACGGCTTGAAATGAATGAAAATTTTAGCTATCTGAAACTCGCTACACTATGACCAGCTACTCTTCTTCTTCCGCATTCTCTATCACGGCAGCCCTCCTATCCCTTATCTTCCTAGGAACACCCCTCCCCGCACTCGCCCAAGCACCCCCGAGTATCACCATCCGTAAATCCGACTCGGTCAATATTTCAAACAAAGGAATCTCCGGAGCCAATGGAGCCGCCATTAATCAAGTCCTCTCCCAAGATCTCAAAATCGCGGGTTACTTTGCCGACGTGGACGCAGCCCGCGCCAGCTACATCCTGTCCGGCCAATCCGCTGGCTCCCAACTACAGGGAATCATTCAAGACAATCGCGGAAACACCATTCTCACAAAAAGCTACAGCGGTCCGGTCCGCAGCATGGCCCATCAATTCGCAGATGACATTGTCGAAACCCTCACAGACCACACCGGCATCGCCACAAGCAAAATAGCCTTCGTCTCCAACCGCACCGGACAAAAAGAAATCTACCTCGCAGACTACGACGGAGCCAATGTCCAACAACTCACCCGAGACAAAGCCATCAGCGTAGCTCCCTCCCTCAGCCCCGATGGGAAAAACCTCGCCTACACCGGCTACCAATCCGGCTATGCCGACATCTACACCGTCTCGCTAAGCAATGGCGCACGCAGCCGCGTGGTCAAGTTTCCCGGCACAAACTCCGGCGCAGCCTGGTCGCCGGATAGCTCCCGAATCGCTCTCTCCGTAAGCCGCGACGGCAATCCCGAACTCTACGTCGTCGGCTCAAATGGACGCGGAGCCCGCCGCCTCACCCGCACGCGCGGCGTCGAAAGCAGCCCCACCTGGGGCCCCGGTGGCAAAGAAATCATCTACGTCTCCGATGACCGAGGCAGCCCGGCCCTCTACCGCATCAGTGCCAGTGGCGGAAACGGCCAAATCATCCCCACCGGACACAGCTACAACACCGAACCAAGCTGGTCGCCGGACGGACAAAATCTCGCCTTCGTCGTGCGCTCGGGAGGTTTCAGCATAGCCACAAAAAACCTTCGCACAGGCCAGACAAGCACCGTCGCCGGAAGTGCCGTCGATCCCTCATGGGCACCAAATTCCCGCCACCTCATCTATGCCAGCAGCTCTGGCTCCTCGCTCATCATTCTCGACACCAAAACGGGAAAAACTTATCCCGTCATCTCCAGTCTCGGCGAAGTCTCCGAACCAAGCTGGGCACGCTAACTAATAACAAAGAAACGTCCTATTTACATTGAACTAAACAAAATTTTCTTTCATTCATTCAGTTACCAGTCCTTATTTTTACCATGAAATCATTTTTATACCTCGCTCTCACTGCCGTCCTAGCCCTCAGTCTAGGTGCCTGCTCCAAGAAAAAATCAGAGCAATACGCCGGAGTCGATGGCGATTACCTGCTTGGCACTCCACTGCCCGACCGTGTTGACGGTGCCAATTTCTTTGGATCAAATGTCACCCGCGGCCAGTTCGCACACATCCTCTTCGGGTTCGATAGCTACACCGTCTCCGGATCAGAATCTCACAAAGTTCAGGAAATCGCGAACTTCATGAAAAATAATTCCAACGATGTCATCCTAGCCGGCTTCACCGACGAACGCGGCACCGAAGAATACAACCGTGCCCTCGGAGAACTCCGCGCCCAAGCCGTCCGCCAACAACTAATCAGTTCCGGCATCAATGGCTCACGCATCCAAACCGTCAGTTTCGGCAGTGAAATGCCCATCGACTCCTCCGGCAGCGAATCCGCCTACGCAAAAAATCGACGTGTCGAAGTCGGCATTTTACGCTAGAGTTTAAACATCCGCCCATCCGCCTTTTACAAGGCTCTAAACAGCCTCCTCCTTTTTTCCGATCATGAACCACCGCACCATGCTCAAATCAAAGCTGCATCGCGCCGTCGTCACCGATGCCAACCTCGCTTACGAAGGCTCCATCTCGATCGACCGTCGACTTCTCGAACCCGCCGATCTACTCCCTTTTGAGCAAGTCGATGTTTACAACTGCAACAACGGCGAACGCTTCACCACCTACGTTATCGAAGGCGGACCGGGAGAAATCACCATAAACGGAGCTGCCGCTCGCAAAGCCGCTCCGGGCGACCACGTCATCATCGCCAGCTACATCAGTGTCCCCGATGACCAGTGCTACAGCCACAAACCAAAACTCATTTTTGTAAACGAAAAAAACGCTATCCTTCACGACAAAAAAATCCCCCCGGCGAGCATCATGCAGTAAACGCAACCTAAGCGGAATATTTCAAATTTTTCTCGCAAACTCGATTTTCAAAATACTCCCGGCAACATGCCCGTAAAAAATGCTTTGCTCCAAATAGCAAATCGACTCGCTTTACTCCAAGCAATACGAACGGCACTTGCCGCAGTGACCTCTTTGTCCATCGCCCATTTATTCAAAATGCCGGAAGTTTACTGGGCGGCGATCACCACCATCATCGTGATGCAATCAACCCTCGGAGCCGCATGGGATACCTCAAAACAACGCCTCATCGGCACAGCTCTCGGAGCCGCGGGTGGAGCCTTTTTATCAAGCTATTTCCAGCCCGGAGCCACCGGAATTGCCACATTTGGCCTAGCACTTTTTATACTGGGACTGATTTGCGGCATCTGCCGTTTTGAGCAGGCCGCTTATAAATTTGCCGGCATCACGCTCGCCCTCGTTCTATTAATTCCGAAAACACTATCGCCCTGGGTGATCGGCATGCACCGATTTTTCGAAGTCTCGCTAGGAATTTCCATCGCACTCCTATTCAGTGCGCTCTGGCCCCAAGCAGAGAAAAAATAACGCCATCTCCAGAATTTTGAACAACTTAATGTTGAAAATGAGGTTTTCGGATGGGCCCGAAAAATAGACCGCCGCTACTTCTTGATCTCCGCCAGAGCCGCCTTGACCTCTTCCGCATGCCCAGATGTCTGGGCTTTTGGCTGAACCCACACGATTTCTCCATCGCGGATTAAAAACGAAGAACGCTTGCTAAACCCAAGCACGCTGCCGATTCCAAAAGCCTCCGATACTTTACCATCTTCATCCGCGAGCAAAGTAAATGGAAGTTTATATTTCTCCGCGAAAGCCTTCTGCGCAGCCGGCGTATCTCGACTCACTCCGATCACGCGTATGCCAAGATCATTTAGATTTTCAATATCATCACGCAGCGAACAAGCCTGCGCCGTGCAGCCCGGCGTATCTGCCTTTGGATAAAAATAAACCAGCGTAATGCCCTCGGACAAAACTTTTCCTAAATCTACAGGCTCAGCATTTTGATCTTGCGAAGTCACGGACGGAGCCGCTGCACCAACTTTGATCGGATCAGACGCTCGGAGAATGGGAGTAAAGGACATGGCTAAAAGAGTAATAAAAACAAGTGAAGGACGAAAAGAAGTAATCATTTGACGTAAGAGAGGAAGCATTATCTATTTCTATGCCTGATGGCAAAGTCTGATTCTAATCGCTCGGCAGGTAAATCTTTTTTTAAAACCTTTTGGACCTTGGTCTTTGCCTTGCTCTGGGCAATCTCCCTAGCCCTTCTCCTAACCTGCGTCTGGCTGCTCCCTCTCTTTCGAACACAGCCGGATATGAATTTCGTATTAAACGCCTCACTGCAAAGCGAAACGTTTTTAGCTGGCCTAAAAAACTTCCTCTTCGACTCCTATGGCTGGCAAGGAATGCTCACTTTTTTTGTCATACGACAAGGACTCGTCCTCTGGGGAATGCTTGCCCTAGGGCTAAGTTTTATTTTTTGCGGAGCCGCGCTTTTTTTACCAAAAGACACCCGCAAAAAAGCACTGCTCATTCTCGGACTCGGTATCATTTTAATTTCTCTAGGCAAAGCCAGCATGCATTTTCTGACACCTTACTACCCAGTCGCCGAAAGCTTGCGGCTCCCCTTTTCAATCCTCGACAAAGCTCACCAAGCCGCCGGCGAACGCCCGCTCTACGGCAACACCCGCGCCCTTCGACTCGATAAAGCTTTAAGAAAAAATACAAGTCCCGGGACAAGCTCTCGGGAAAACGAAAAACAAGATTCCACACTCTGGGCAGCTGCCGGTCTAAATCCTGAAATCTGGCGAAAACTCGAACGGCAAGAAAACTTTGGTGCCGTGCTCCTCATCGGCCCAAGCTCAGAATATCAGCCTCTCTTAGACTATCTCCTCGATGCCTCGGACTGGCGTCTCGCCAATCTCGACAAACACGGGATCATCTTTTTGCCCGGAGTCGCCCAAGACTGGAAACCCAAAAATATCCCCAAAATATCCACACCGGATGACGCCCTCGCGGTTGCCATGACCGCCGAAAATCTCGCCCGCGTCCGACAAAATGGCACCGCACATACTTGGCTCGACGCCGCAGCAAAAGCCTTCCCAAACTCAGCACCCATCGCAGCCCGACGCGCCTCTTTTTTCGCAACTCGAAACCAATGGGGCGAAGCATTAGCCGAGGCTAACCGCGCCCTAGAAATAGACAGCTCATCGCTCGCAGCCATGCAGATCAAACTTCAAGCTCTTACCAAAAAACAAGACATGAATGAAGCTTGGCAGGTTGCCCAAGAACTCAAAAATGCCTACCCACACGACATGCATACGCTCTTTTTACACTCACGAACAGCAAATGCCGTGGGCGCAACCGATGCCGAAATCGATTCCCTTCTACGTCTTATTTCCCTAAGCGAATCTTACGGCCTACCCGACGAGCATTACCGAATTTATCTCTCGCAATGCTACGCCAAGCAAGGCATCGCTCCCCTCGCCCTCGAACAAATCAACCTCGCCTTACAAGCTCCCGGTATCAACGACAAGCAACGCTCCATGCTAGAAGAAACACGAGAGGCCATTTCGGCAAGCTCTCGACTTCCAAAAAATTAAAAAATTAAAAAAACTATTCGATGACTTCTCGGCACTCAACGTCATCGATGTCCACCGTCAATACACTCTTATTGGCCGACGAGATTCTCACCGCCAACTGCAAGGCTTCTTCCGGCAACTTTCTTTTTATCGAGTAGCGTTTCCATTCGCTAGTCGGTGTCGCATTCAGCTTAATCTGCTTTTTGCTCGTCGCCTTCATCGCTTCATTAAAAGGACGCATCTGCACCGTCACCCTCCCTGCTCCCGAAACCAAACGCATCCAAAACGACAACTCATAAGTTTTTCCACCCTCGCCAGCAACCGGCAAAGACTGCAAACCACTGCCTTTTTCCGGATCTTCATCCGTCAAGCGCAAACCCAAATTCCCCAAACGTGCCGCCTCCTTCGCCGAGTGACTCATATTAAAATCACGAACAATCATCCAGTCCGTAAGACCATCCTCAAAACCGGGATTCATAATTATATTCTCCGTCTCTTCAGCAATTGAGACAGCTTGAAGCGCAAAAAAATAAAACGCCGCCAAAAAGCAAAACACCCGTTCCACGGAGGAAAAGAAAAGAATAACTTAATCGTGCCATATAATTGATAGAGGGTGACAAAGCCCAACTCTAACAACTACGAACGCAGCTTCCAAGCAAAACACTCAGAGCCTACCTGAAAACCTCCCGACTAACTTAAATAATTACTCAGTGATCGGCTATGCGGCGGAGGAAGTTATAGAATCTTTGAAGGAGAGAGCTTTTATTTGTTTGCACGGGGGGAATAGCCGTTTTGTTGGAGTTTTGGGTGCGCTCGGCCCAGTGCCAGAGGTCTTCTTGCCGAGGTTTTTGTCCTATATTGAAGGGATGTGTTTGCATTGGAAAAATCAGGGTTGACGGGTGCGGAGAAGGGCGCGAAAAACGCCTTGGATGAAAAGCTCATCATTCGGATAAAGGTCGGGGTAGTCTGGATTTTCTGCCTGTAGCCAGGTGCCTTTAGGTGTTTGGATGAAGCGTTTGAGCGTAGTTTCTCCATCGATGAGTGCAGCGACGATGTCGCGATGGCGAGCTGGTCGCTGGTCTAAAATCACAGTATCGCCATCGAGGATGCCTGCTCCGATCATGGAGTCGCCACGCACGCGTAGGGCATAGGGTTTTTCATTGGATCGGATACCGAGGGTTCCCTCATTGAGTTCGAGAACTTCATCGCTCTCCTGCTCGCTTATCTCCGCAAACCCCGCCGGAATATTTCCAAAGACCGGAATTCGTAAAGTGAGCGAAGAACTAAATCCTAAAAGCGTGATATTTCGTGAGCGACCTTTTTCACGGTGGATGCAGCCTTGCCGTTCTAGTGCGTCGAGGTGCCCACGAACGGTATCCGGCGAGCTAAAACCAAAGGCTTGTGCGATTTCACGGACGGTGGGAGTGATTCCGTTTGCAATTTGTTTGCGAAGGTAGTTAAAAATCTCTTCTTGTCGCGTAGTCATTACAACCGTTCATATGAACGGTTTTTTAAAAATTTGCAAGTTTATTTTTCAAAACTGAAAAGTTTCCGTTAGCCCTGTGCTACAATGGGAATTTACGGGTTAAGCCTGCAAGTCCCAGTCCGGCGAGTAGGAGGAGCGCGGAGCTAGGCTCAGGAATGACGCCGAACTGAACCGTGAAGGTCTGGCCAATGGGATCATAAATATACCCGGTGCCCCCGCCGTAGCCCGGATCCAGAGAATACCCATCGGGAATATTTTGGAAAACAAAGTTCAGCGCACCACCGGCCAGCCAAGTGCCGGAGGAATCGCCATACATGAGGGTGTAAGGCGTCCCGACAAGGTAATCTGTCGTGCTCGCTCCGTAGAAATCGATTGTGATGTCATTATCCAGATTCAAATTTTGAGCGAAAATCTGGTCCGAGTCGGTCGCAAACAAGTCGAAGCCGAATGTGCCGCCGTTCGAGGCATCGAGTTCTCCATTTTGAATACGAAGCTCATTTTTCTGAGCACTGTCGATGAAGGCATGTTCCAGATTTAAAGCCACGACACTGCTGCTCGCAGCCGTGGTGATATTTCCCTCGACGTAAGAAATATTTGGCGGGAAACCGGGAAGATGAACCGCCGCCAGCATGCTGCCAGCATCGACAACGTGTTCGGTAATCGCGGAGCTATCGAACGTAGCTCCTGAAACGATTCCGGTAAGGAGTGCCTGAAGCGTGTCAGTGATGGCCCAAGTGCCTTGAAGCACAACGGCCTGCTCGCCAATAGTTCCTCCAACGGTCGTCAACGTTCCGGCACCTTCTTTAATAAATGAACCCTCCAAATCCAAATGCTGAGTGATTCCGACATTGTTGCCGTTGGTACTAAAAGCAACCTCGGTTAGCGCATCCACCGTGATGTCGGAGACCTCAAACCCTGCGAAGAAATCGCTTTCGTCCCGGTTTGCGTAAATCCTGCCGTCATTAAAATTCAGACTGCCGGCATCCCCGGCTCCCTCTTGAATGGAACCCGTAGTTACATAGGCGTTATTTGTGACAGATAGGCTGGCTGTGCCTCCTTCGGAAAGGATAATGTCATTATCCACGTCAATAAAGCCTGCATTGGTGACCGTTACAGTTCCCTGAGAACCCGAATCGAGTCCGATGCGCATATCCGCCGTCTTGACATCCGGGGTGAAGCCCGTGTTATCGCTCGTTATGGATAAAACACCCACGCCCGTGGAGCCGACGCCGACCTGCACCTCACCGGTAAGAGCAAAAATAGTCGGTGAGCCCACGGTTCCTATATTCACCGTTCCACTCCCATTGTCGCCGATGACTACATTGCGGCTGACGGTGATGTTTGCAGAGTCGCTGTCGTTTACACCGATGAGGTTGACAAGCCCTGTTCCCGAATCGGAGCCTATGATCACATCGCGCCCGAAAACTGCCGAATCTTCGGTGATATTCAGAGTTCCATCGCTGCCGGCACCCGCGCCGACCAACACGTCTTGTTGGGCATTGAGGTTGGCGGTTTCCGACGTGGTGGCGGTTCCCGTGCCTCCGTTGGTTCCGATCTCAATGTTTCGTTCGGCCGTAAAGTTTGTGCCTGCACCGGATGCAGTGATGGTGCCCGTGCCGCCGTTTGTGCCGACGAGGATGTCGCGAGTCGATCCGACAAAGCTGTTTGAAGAAGCGTTTACCGTTCCCGAACTTCCGGTCCCATCGCCGATGAAAAGATCGGCCACACCGCTCCCTTGCTGGTTGATTCTCGATTCATTTATGAGGTTGATCTCGCCAGTTCCGCCACTACGCCCGATGATGATGGAAGCACCCGATAAAGGGCCGACGGTGGCTGTGCTTACATCAAAATACGAATAATCGAGATCCATGGTCGCCGAGCCACTGTCATCACCAACCACCGCATAGCCGTCATTGGTAATACTGATGGTAAATCCGTCGGTAGCACTTACATTGGCTTCGCCGCCCGTTCCGGTTCCGAAGGTCGCTTCCAGTAAATTTAAATACCCCTCGGTTTGGCTGCCGCCGCCGGTGAGAGTCAAGGTCGCAACGCCCGTATTACCGCCACTTCCTTTTCCGAAAATCGCCTCCCCGCCGGACCGTAGGTTTCCGTAGGAAGAGCCCGAAGCGCCATTCATCGTCAAAGTCGCGGTGGTATCGCTTCCCATCTTCGAGGCATCTGCCAGATACATCCCCCCCACGCTGCTGAGCCAAAAATTCGCATCGTCGATCACCATTTCTGCGGCTCCGCTACCAGTTGTTCCCACCAAAAAATCGACGGCAGAGTCGGTGAAGTTGAAATCCGAATTGCTATCCACGGCAAGCGTGCCATCGCTGACATGCATCCCACCAATACTAGCATTCGTGGATGAGGTTGCCGTGTCGCCGTTTCCGAGGACTCCATAGTTAGAACTTCCCGGATAGGTGTCGCCCACCCAGTTGATTCCATTTGAAAAAACGCCGTCGGCGGCATCGCCATCCCAGTCAACACTGGCGGCTTGGGCTTGCTGGAAAAAAGCAGTAAAATAGAAGCTAAAAGCTAGGCTTAGTCGTAGCGTAGTAGCTTTATTTTTTTTAAAAAAAGAAGAAGTTTTCATAGTTCGTTGGAGGATTGGCACTTGCGTCTTGTTCACTAAATTTTTTATAAAAAGCAAGGCTAAAAAAGAGCCCCAATTTACAAACAGGGAAGCTCGGTTGTGGTTGGTGAATTAAAACAAGATAAATAACGTTTGATGATATTAACGTATAGCGTTATTATTTCCTCATGATTCAGAGCCTCATTTGCAAAGAGACTCGCAAAATCGCTAATGGTGAAGTTTCTCGTAAGTTGCTTAAAAGTTCAGAGGGGGGGGCTGCGAACTTCTATTTTTGAGTTTGCCTGTAAATCGCTAATTGTGGGCAAAAAAACTCGAACTGCAAAAAAGGCGAAAATCTTCTCAGAGCAAGGTAAAATCAGGCTCCTTTTTCCAGTTTTAGCATCTATGGGATGGCTGTGATCTGGGGCAATGGTTTGGGTTTTGGCTTCGGCCAAAACCGGTGAGCTGTGGAATGGTGAGCAGTGAGCAGTGCAGGATGAGTAATGCTTCACTCGTTGTAAGTTTGATAGGCTCTTAAAGAAATTTCTCTAAATTATAAAAAATTTTGTTTGGGAACGGAGCTGAATGAGCTGAATCCGGTGACTTTTTATGGACCGACGGCTGAGGGCCACATGGATTATCCGGCGTTGGAGGTGTAAAGGCTGCTTTATTGTGTTTCGTGGGTTGCTTTGACGAGGGGTGCGACGAAGTCGTAAACGGTTTTTTCGATGTCGCTACCCTTTTTAGCGGCTTCGGCAATTTGACGGACGATGGCACTGCCGACGACGACGGCATCGGCCTGTTGTGCGACTTCGGCAGCCTGTGGGGGGGAGGAAATTCCGAAACCTACGGCGACGGGTAAGTCGGTGGATTGTTTGATCGCAGCGACTTGCTTGCCGATACCGACGGCCAGCGAACTTTGCTCGCCAGTGACACCCTCGCGTGAGACGTAGTAGATAAAACCTTGAGCGGTTTTGCAAATTTCGCGAATGCGTTTGGGTGGTGTGGTGGGGGCGATGAGGCGGATGGAGTGCAATTCTTGCGTGGGACGTAGTTCACTATTTAGCGCAGCTTCGTCTGGCGGCAGGTCGAGAATTAGGATGCCGTCTGCACCGGCGGTGATGGCATCTTGCTGAAATTTTTCATAGCCGTAGGCGTAAATGGGATTTAGGTAGGTGAAAAGGACGACTGGAATTTGTGAATGTTTGCGAAAGCTACGTAGATAATCCAAAACTTTTGGAACGGTTGTGCCGGCTTCGAGTGCTCGTTGAGATGCCGCTTGGATTGTGGCACCATCGGCCAAGGGATCGGAAAAGGGGATTCCGATTTCGAGAAGATCGACTCCTGCGTCCGAAAGTGTCTTGGCGACTTGCAGGGAAATTTTTAACGAAGGATCGCCGGCGGTGATGTAGGCGATAAAGGCTTTGCGGCCTTTCTGCCGCAGTGCTGCAAAAGAAGTATCGATTCGGTTGCTCATAAGAGTGGGCTGCTTTTAGCAGAATCTTGAAAAATGGTAAATAGGAAGAAAAAAAGACACTTCTGTTGCGGTGGCCTAGTAGCTGTATTGTGTCTGGCTTGTTAAAAAATGTGAGCTCTTGGAAAAGGGGGGCTGTTTCACTTTTTATTTAATTATGGAAAAAATATCTTTA
>JBKEAD010000013.1:0-15153 GCA_047971915.1 Chthoniobacterales bacterium | reverse complement strand
TGAGGCAGCGAGGGCTTGAGAGATTCGAAGTAAGTGCTCATGGGGATGTCGGGGAGGTTTTTTTGTCGGTAGTGTAAAAATAGTTAGGAGAAAGAGATTTCAAAGTTTGACATCGAATCATCCATCAATAACATGGATACATGCAAAAGATTCAGATTTTATTTCCGGATCCCATGATGGCGCGACTTCGCCTGCTTGCACAGCGGGAGGATGTGCCTCTGAGTGAAATTGTTCGAAAAGCAACTGCTCAGTGGCTGGAACGCTTCCCAAAAGAGGATGCAAGGGTAAAAAGTGTGCCGCTGATTAATGCCGGACGCTGCCTACTAGATGCCGATGCGATGAAGGAAGCCCTGCATGAATAGTCTGGACACCAACCTTTTGATCTATGCGGTCAACACAGCCTGCACAGAGCACGAAAAAGCTCGTAAAGTATATGAGATGCTGCTGCAGAATCCCCCGGACTGGATTGTCAGCGATCAGGTGCTTTTTGAATTTTACCGCGGTCTGCGATCACCGAAAATCCTAGAACGTCCTCTTTCACACCAAGAAGCGATGGAACAAATTGTCTTTTTGCGAGAGCAAAGCGGTGCTCTTCACTGTGCGTATGAGGTTTCGTTTTGGAAGCTTGTGAAACAGGAGGTCGGCCCCTCCGATCCCAAAGCCGTCCACATTTTTGACAAAGTGCTTGCTGTAACTCTGCTTCAAAATGGTGTGAAGCAATTCTACACACGAAACATAAAAGATTTCTCCGGATTCGCTTTTGAAAAACTCATCAATCCGATTGACGAGCCGCCGGTGGACTCTGATAAACATAAATGAGAAAATACATCGTCCTCACCGGCGATCCCTCCCTGCTATGCCGGAATAAAAATAGAAGAATTTCTCGAAAGTAGATTGAGTCATTAAAAATAGGTGTCTGTTTTTTTAGAATTTTGGACACCGTTGAGGGAAACCCGCGCGTTCGCTGGTGTGGACATCGCTTGCAAGTTCACTGTTTTCTGACTAGTTTTTTCTTATGTCTAAAAGTCAAAAAGCTCTTTCCGCTTATATCGAAAAAATCTCTGCCGAGGCGCAGGCTCTTTTGTCGGCGACTTCCGGTGTTGCCAGTGAACGTGTTGCCGTTGCACGCGAACGTCTCGACCGCGCTCTAGACAGTGGGCGCGAATTTATGGATCAATTTCAAAAACGAGCGTCTTCAAGTGCTAGGACAGCAGATACCGCCGTTCGGGAAAATCCCTACGTTCCCATTTTGGCAGCCCTCGTCCTTGGGGCAATTATTGCTTTCTTATTTTCTGCGCTACGTCGCGACTAATTTGCGGGAGAAACTATTTTCTCCATGGAGTTAACCGAACGCCTGCTCATAGCGATGGGCGGCCCCGACGCCTATAAGCACGCTCGGGTGCTGCACAAATCGGGTGCTGTTTTCGAAGCGATGTATGAGCCACCGATGCTACGGGGAAAAGTCCGTAGCGGCGACCGTGTGCTCAGTGCCGGGCTCTGCATCAAAAATAATATCGATGTCGAAAATTTTTGTTCCTGTCGGGATTCTCGTCAGAGAGGTATTATTTGCGCTCATTCTTTAGCCGTCGGACTGGAAATTATCCATCCCACGAAACGGCAAGTGAAACAAACTCTCGGGGCGGACTCAGACCCTCAAAATACTTGGGTTAGTGATTTTAAAAAAGCTCCCGCTCAAAGTGTCTCATCATCTGAGCACCCGACGGTTTTTTTCAAAATCGAGGGATCTTTACGTCACTTAGAAGCCGAAATTGATTTTAGCTATTCCAAAAACATACCGAACCCGCATGCGGAGGCGGCTATTTTACAAGAATTAACGGGGCTCGGTTTTCGCGAAGAAAAGGGGCATGCCGTGCTCAAGGGAGAAGATGCTATTTTGGAATTTTACGCCACGCAGCTTCCGAAATTGCAAGCAAAGTGGCAGGTCTCTGTCGGCGAACGCTTTCAATATGTGACAAAAAATGTCGTTCGCATTCAGCCAAATTTTACGATTCGAAAAAGCCATGATGCTTGGTTGGACCTCCGGATTCACTACACCGCCGGAAGCCAAGCCCTCCTTTCACAAGAAGATTTAAAACGCCTTTTCTCATCAAATGGTCGTCACCTAAAACTAAAAAACGGAAGCGTTGCCGTGGGAGATCCGACGATGCAAGACGACATCGAAGAAGTCCTTCGCGACTGCGATCCTGAGCAAACAGCGGATGCTTACCGCATCGCGCCGGAGTATCAGGACTATCTACAGATCAGCCTTGCAGACTGGCAGGGAAAGAAGTTTGAAGAAAAGAAAGAGGAGGAGAAATTGGGGGCGCTCGAAAGTCGTTTACGCCCCTATCAGCGCGACGGTGCTCGCTGGCTTCTTGGACGTGCCAAGCGAAATCTAGGCGGCCTTCTTGCCGATGAAATGGGTCTCGGAAAGACCGTTCAAACTCTAGCTATGCTGGAATGTCTCGACAGCCCGGCTCTAGTCATCTGCCCTTCTTCGTTGGTTTGGAACTGGAAACGTGAATGCGAAAAATTTCTTCCCGATTTAAAAGTTCTCGCCCTCGACGGGCCGGACCGCGATAGGTATTTTCATAAAATCAGTTCCTGCGATCTTGCCCTTACGAGCTACGCCCTCATTCGCCGTGACCTTGAGCATTTTAAAAGGTATAAATTTTCTGCCATCATTCTCGACGAAGCGCAGCACATCAAAAATCCGGATAGCCAAAACGCACGGGCGGCTTGTGCCCTCCAGGCACAAAGCCGTTTTATTTTAACGGGAACGCCGGTTGAAAATTCTATTCGCGACCTTTGGTCGCTCTTCGCTTTTTTGCAGCCGGGTTATCTCGGAACACGTCGGGATTTTAAAGATCGCTACGAAAGTAGCCTCGAATCCGGAGATACATCAGCAGTTTGGCAACGCCTTAATCGTAGGCTTCAGCCCTTTGTTCTACGTCGCAAAAAATCAGAAATTCTCACCGATCTTCCCCAGAAAATCGAACAGATCGTTGAAGTAGAACTCTCTCCTGAGCAAAAAATTGTTTACACGCAACTTCAGGATACCGCACGTTCGCAAATCGACTCTTTGGAGCAAAAAAATTCTCAAGTCGCTGCGCGAGCAAAAGTTTTCACCGCACTGCTACGGCTTCGTCAGGCCTCTTGCGATTTGCGATTACTTGGTGGGCAAAAGCCCGTGGAGGCAGCTTCTGCCAAGCTCTCTGCTCTGGTCGAGCTTTTGCGTGAGGCAATCGATGGTAATCACAAGACCCTTGTTTTTAGCCAATTCACGAGTATGCTCGACCTTATTTCACGTGAGCTTACTGAAAAGCAAATCGCCTTTTGTCGACTTGATGGCTCGACGAAAAGACGTGAGCAAATTGTTGATCAATTCCAAAACGATGCGTCGATCCCTGTTTTTCTTATCAGTTTAAAAGCGGGTGGTACGGGGCTAAATCTGACCGCTGCGGATACGGTGATTCATTTTGATCCTTGGTGGAATCCGGCAGCGGAAGCGCAGGCCACCGACCGCGCACACCGTATCGGCCAAAAATCAGTAGTTACGTCCATTAAGCTCATCGCTAAAGATACGATCGAGGAGCGTATTTTGCGTATGCAGGAAAAGAAAAAATCTTTACTCGAAGGCGCAATCGAGCCGGAGTCTGCTTTGAAAAAATTTAATCCGGACGAACTCCGCGAGCTAATCTGATATTCCTCCGACTTGATTTTGCTTTTTGTATTTCGAGAGGTATCTGTAGTTTTTTTAATCGCCTAAATGGAAGGCTTTATGGGCTAATTGGGCGGCTTTTTCGATTTGCTCTTCAGCCAAAATAACGGCGATTTTTATTTCGGAAGTTGAGATCATCTGGATGTTTATACCGCCGTGACTTAGCGCGTCGAAGAGCCTTGCCGCGACGCCGGAGTGCGAGCGCATGCCGATGCCGACGACACTGAGCTTGGCGATTTTCTTACGTTTGTGAATTTGCCCTGCTCCGATGTCGGCGACGACTTTATCTAAAATAGCTCCCATTTTTTCGAGTTCGTCGGCGTTCATTGTGAAGGAAATATCTGTCGTTCCCTCGACGGAGACGTTTTGGACGATGACATCGACGGAGAGGTTAGCCTCTGCAAGCGCGTTAAAAATTTGCGCTGCTTTGCCGGGTTCGTCGGGCACTTGAGAAATGGTGACTTTGGCTTGGTTGCGTTCGATGCTGACGCCACGGACGACGACGCTTTCCATACTTGGGGCTTCTTTTTTCACTTGGGTTCCTCGTTGATTGTTGAAACTGCTGCGGACCTCAAAGGGAACCGCAAATTTTTTGGCAAATTCTACAGCGCGTGATTGCATGACTTTGCTGCCGCTGCTGGCCATTTCTAAAAGTTCATCGTAGGCAATGATGTCGATTTTTTTGGCTTCGGGAACGACTCGCGGGTCGCAGGTATAGATGCCGTCCACATCGGTGTAGATTTCACAATTGTCGGCTTTTAATGCAGCGGCAATTGCGATTGCCGTTAGATCCGAGCCGCCACGCCCCAGCGTGGTGATCTCACCGATAGAGTTTTTTCCTTGGAAGCCGGCGACGATCACAATGTGCCCCTCGTCTAAAAATTCGTGGACTTGGTGTGGTGTGATGTTGGAAATTTTTGCCTTCGTGTGGACGCCGTCGGTTACGATTCCCGCCTGTGCTCCGGTTAGTGAACGGGCTTTGCCGCCGAGTGCATTGATTGCCATTGCAGCAAGCGCAATCGTCGTTTGTTCGCCGGTGGCAAGGAGGACATCCATTTCGCGATCAGTTGGATTGTCCGAAACGGCTTTGGATAATTTAATGAGCGAGTCGGTAACGCCCGACATCGCAGAGACAACGATGACGATAGAGTTTCCTTCTCGTTGACGCGCTAAGGCACGCTCTGCAACAGCGCGGATTCGCTCGGGATTGGCGACAGATGTGCCGCCGTATTTTTGAACAATTAAAGCCATAAAAATAAAAAAATCAGTAATTTAACTTTCGAGAATTTTGCGGATGCTGCTGAGGTCAGCCTCGGTTTCAATCGGCTGCGCATCACCTAGGGCAGGGGTATTTGGATCTTTCAAACCATGCCCGGTAACGGTGAGGGCGAAGCGTGCTTTTTCGGAAAGTCCGGCAAAGGGAGAGCGTTCGCCAAGTTCTTTATGGCTTGCCCAAGTCTTTAAAAAACCAGCAACAGAAGCGGCACTGGCTGGCTCGACAAAAACACCGTCGGATGCGGCGAGACGTTTCTGGGCCGCAATGATTTCTGCATCGGTAACAATGTCGATATGTCCGGAAGAGTCCGTAATTGCGGCCTTGGCGGTTTCCCAACTTGCAGGGTTTCCGATACGGATTGCCGAGGCGACCGTCTCGGGTTGTTCGATCACTCGGTTATAAAAAATCGGTGCCGAGCCGGCTGCTTGAAAACCGATCATGCGTGGTAAAATCGTCGCTTTTCCAGCGACTTGAAATTCACGATACCCTTTCCAATAGGCGGTGATATTTCCGGCATTCCCGACGGGCAAGATATGGATGTCCGGCGCGTCGCCGAGTTCGTCGATGATTTCAAAAGCCGCTGTTTTTTGTCCTTCGATGCGGTAGGGGTTGATCGAGTTTACGATTGCGAATCCCGGCAAGTCGCCCATTTCGCGCACGAGCCGAAGCGCGTCGTCGAAATTTCCGCGAATCGCTAAAACCCGTGCCCCATACATGAAAGCCTGCATGAGTTTGCCCGCGGCGATTTTTCCTTTTGGAAGTAAAACGGCACATTTCAAACCGGCTCGCACGGCGTAAGCCGCTGCCGCTGCTGAAGTATTCCCCGTCGAGGCACAAATGACGGTGGAGCTTCCATTTTCGAGTGCCTTTGTCATCGCCATTGTCATGCCTCGATCTTTAAACGAACCCGTTGGGTTTAAGCCTTCGTATTTCAGGTAAACCTCGCGCTGCGCTCCAGCAATCTCACTTAGCCAAGGCGAATAAATTAGCGGTGTCGAACCTTCGTTGATCGAAACAATAGGTGTTTTTTCCGTAATGGGTAAATATTCGCGGTAACGGGCGATTACCCCGCGATCATGGAGTGGTGGACGATAACGGCTCATTCAAATTCCTCCACATGCATGAGAACGGGTTTTGCTTTTACGCAGTCTAATCTCTCAATTTTTTTCAAAGCTTCTACCACTTTACCATGTGGCGCGTAATGGAGAATCAATATCAGTGGAAGCGCATCCCCCTCTTTGCCTTCTGGTTGAATGACGGACGAAATTCCAATCTCACCATCTCCCAGCAAGCCTGCGATTTGTGCCAATACACCTGGGCGGTCCTCGACCGATAGGCGTAGGTAAAATTGTGTTACCGCTTGCTCGACCGGCACGTATTCGCGGTATAAATCAAAGCCCGTAAATCCAAAACAGCGGCGAGGATTTACCAAAGCCGTCGCTGCATCAGCAAGATCCGACAGGACGGAACTCGCCGTAGGATCTTGCCCCGCTCCACGTCCGTAAAATAACGATTCTCCCACAACATCACCATTCAGCCAGATCGCATTAAAAACCCCTCCGACCGATGCTAAAACGTGCCCTTGTGGAATCAAGGTCGGGCACACGCGAACCTCTACGGATTTATCTTCTCGCGCTCGGATGGTTCCGAGAAGTTTGATGCGAAAGCCCAACTGTTTTGCAAAACGAATATCTGCTGAAGTCACTCCCTCAATCCCTGCGACATAAGCGCGATTGGCAGGGACCCATTTACCAAAGGCGAGCGATGCGATAATGATCGCCTTGTGTGCCGCATCCCAACCATTCACATCCAGTGCGGGATCGGCCTCGGCGTAGCCGAGCTTTTGAGCCTCAGCAAGAGCGGATTCAAAATCCAGTCCACCCTCCTCCATGCGCGTCAAAATATAATTACTCGTACCATTTAAAATTCCCTGAATACTCTCAAAGCGATTTCCGACAAAAGATTCCCGCAGTGCCTTGATAATTGGAATCCCCCCCGCCACGGCCGCTTCATAAAAAATCGGGATTTTCTTTTCGCGTGCGAGCTGGAAAATCTCTTCGCCCTGCTCGGCGATGAGAGCTTTATTGCCGGTAACGACGATTTTCCCTGCATCGATAGCCGCTACGACAAGCTCCTTTGCCTCATCGATGCCACCCATCAGTTCCACAACGATTTGTACATTGGAATCTGCAACGACCTCTCGCCAATCACTCGTAAAAAGTTCCGCAGGAGCCGACACCTCCCGCTTTTTCGAAAGATCTCTAACGGCGATTTTTTTGACATCCAACTGCACTCCGAGTCGTCCCGAAATCAACGCAGCATTCTCCGTAAGGTTTTTCCAAACCCCACTTCCAACGGTGCCAAAACCAGCTAATCCAATACCGATAGATTTCATAAATACAAAATTTAAAGCCTGCCTGTTTGAACAAATAAAGACCACTCCATACAAGCAATTAACTATATTTTTACTCGGGAAGCTTTCTGCCGTTGGCTAAAATCGCACCGTCTCCCGCTTCGCATACGTAGGCTTTCCCCGGATTTCCCGACTTTTTGCGATAGGCCATTTCGATGCGCCGCGCCGCTGTCTCCGCTTCGTCGCGCTGTGCCAAAGCTACAATTGCTCCCCCAAAACCACCCCCCGTCAACCGTGCTCCATAGACCGCAGAATCCGCCGTCGCGATCTCTACAAGCAGGTCTAGCTCCGGTGTGCTGTTTTCAAAATTCTTTACGGAGCTTTCATGCGAAGCCGTCATTAATTTTCCGAGACTCGACAGATCACCCGCTCTTGCAGCTTCCTTTGCCGCAAAAACACGTTCGATTTCTCCCACCACATGCCGTGCCCGACGTGCCGGTAAATCCGGTAATTTACCCTCCGCTACTGCCGCCTCCAAATCTGCTAAAGAAATATCTCGTAATTCAGCAACTCCCAATAAACGCGCCGCTTCAAAACACTGCTCCCGCCGTTCATTATATTCCCCTCCAACCAGCGCATGCGCTACTGCTGAATGAACAATTATAAAAACTGCCCCTGCCGGCAAAGGGAGATGCGCTACCTGCTCCGAACGACAATCCAGCAAAATTAAATGACCACTCCGACCAAACACACTCGATACTTGATCCAGTAAACCGCAATTTACACCCACAAATTGATTTTCCGCTTCGCGACAAATTTTAGCCATCTCTAGCGGCTCAAGTTCAAAATCATATAAATTTTGCAACAACATCGCCGTAGCGGCCTCAATCGCCGCCGAGCTCGAAAGCCCTGCACCAATCGGCAAAGTCGAGCTAAACTCCGCTTCAAATCCCTCTACATCGAACCCCCTCGCTCTCAGTCGGCTCCAGACTCCCAGAGGATAATCCACCCAACTCTCCAAGCGAGAAATTTCCTTCGTCACATCCACGCAAACTTTTTCATCAATTCCTTCACTAGCCAAAGAAATTTTTTTATCTCCCGTTTTCGCTCCACGCACATGAACGCCCAGTTGCAGCGCGGCTGATAGCACCACCCCACCATTATAGTCCACATGATTCCCTATGACCTCTACGCGACCCGGAGAAAAAAAAGATGAAAAACTCGACATAAAAACCTTATCAAAAAAATAAAATCTTGGCGGTTATTGAATAGCCAAATATCACGCCGACAACTCGACGCCGAGAGGGAGAGGTAATTCATACGGTGAAAAATATCCAGCCCTAAATAGAGACATTCCTTCCGCGCATCAGAAAAAATGAGGATTGTTTAGAGTGACATGGTCGCAATCTTTGACGCGGAAGAAGTGTTTATTTGGAGCTTTTGGGGAAGGATAATCCGTCGTGGGCTCGACCGTGTTCTTGCAGAAAGTAAGTCCATCTACGGAATAGGCATCGACGAGTAAATTGTCCCCAAATGTTCGGAAGGTATTGTTTTCGATGCGGATGTTTCGGTTGTATCTCGATGTCTTTCTAGCATCTGGAGCGATACCGGATCGGACTTCGATGACGGCTTCACCCCATACGCCAAAATTGCAATTATCGAATGTGTTGCCGGAGATACTTACGTCCTGCACGCCTGCTTGCTCAAACCAGTGGTTGGCATCTCCCTCAAAGAGAATTGCCGAACCGGGAGTGTGGAAATAATTTTTTTCTATCACCGTGCGCCCACGCGATCCTAGCAGAATGCCGCGTGCTCGGTTGCCCCTTAGTCGGCAATTTTTTATCACGACAGTCGCGGTGTTTGCAGCGGCATCAGAAACCACATCGCCCACCCGCAGATCGGGCGGAAGCGACTCGAATACCGTGACACGACTATATTCTTTATTGATAGGTGTTACGCTTTTTACGGTGAGTTCGCCAATCGGGAGCAGGGAGTCCGCGCGGGTCATTTCCAAACGCATATTCTCGGCAATGAAATCCAGACCAAATTGCTGAGGGTGGGCGAAGCGAACTTCAAAAGAGTTTTTATCAATGATTCGACAGACCTGCACATAGATGCCGTGAATGTTTACGGCGTCGTCCATTTGATTTTCAAAAAGACAATCCGTAAGCGCGATCTGCCCACGGCAATTTGTAAAGTGCGTCGCATCTGCCGGCGTGCTGATCGTTCGCCCTTTTCCGGGCGTTACGCGAACATTTGTTAATGAAATATCCTCACACTTTTGCGCGATTACTCCCATGCCGCCGCTATGGTGGATCGTTACGTTTTCGAGATAAATATCTGCGCTCTCTGAAAGAACGAATCCGGGAAAAGAACGACGCCCCGCACCAAATACGATCATATCTCCGACATTGGCAGAAACATTTGTGGCAAAGATTCGGATTTTATCTTGCCCGATGTCTTGTGCCGCAACGCCGCTGTCCAAAAGAAATTTATCCTGCACTTTGAAAGCCGTCTCACGACGTTTCGGATCGAAGGCCAAAAGACTATTGTAGGGATAAAGAATCTCACCGCTTTGCACGGTCGTGGCCGGCCCTGTCTGGCGACTCCCATCCGTGAAGACAAGCACGCCATTACGAATTTCGTAGGGAAAATTTTTGTCAATTTTCAGATCGACGTGTTCTGAATGAATTTCGACAACAGTTCCCTCCGAGTGAAAGGTTCTCGAAAAATCGATTGATAAATTTCGAATCCGTAGGGACTGCGATTTTTCCACAAGAAACGGAATCATCTGTCCGTGAAAAACAAAGCTAGCTCCGCCGCCATCGAGCACCAAATTATTCATTCCGATCAGCGGAAAAATAATACGCTTTAGCCCCTCGTCATTATTACTTAAAAACAAGTATTTTTCAAAAGCACGATCCGGCCAAAAGTCGTAACACCCCGGTTCAAACGACAGGACAGCAGCTTGCCCAGCACATGCTTTTAAAGCGATTGATAAAGCCACGGTCATGTCCTCTCCCGTTCCGGGTTTAAGTCCGAATTTTGCCGCCGATAATTTTATCGAATTTGAAAAAGAGTTTGCCATTTTAAGAAAGTATCAGAAACGAAACGACGATGAATGTAGGAGAAATAATTTCTGGGCACTCCCAGACAATCTTCTTTTCGGGAAGGCCCCTTTATCGTAGCGAGCATTTCTTTTTAGGAAAGGTAATAACAAGCCTTGACATAATGAGCTAAAAATTCTTTTTCAGTATCTCCACAAACTTCTTGGAAAGTTTCTGATTTATAGAAAAAATGGGGATTAAACGGCGGGATAGCCAAGTGGTAAGGCAGGGCTCTGCAAAAGCCCTATGCGTCGGTTCGATTCCGACTCCCGCCTCCCTCCCATCTATTTTTTTAACCGCAGATGGACACGGATGGACACGGATGAAAAGGGACTCAGAAAAAAAATCTGTAAATCTGCGGATAAAAAATCCCCGTTTAAATTCGGATCAAAACTTGAGCGTATCCGTGATGCGTTTTTTTAATTTGGGTTAAAATTTTGCTTGCAACCCCGACAGAAGATGTGCATACTTCCTAGAACGTGTGATGTTTTGCATTCAATATGTGATGTCACTCTTCATAAACAAGCAACACCCTCCTAAATTTATGAAAATAAAAACACATTGTGTAGTCGTAGCCATTGCTTCGGGCTGCTTTGGCTTACTCTCTCATACTCAAGCGGCGAACGTCTCTACTTGGACGGGTGCTTCCAGTTCGGACTGGAATACCGTCGGAAACTGGAATCCGACAGCAATTCCATCTAATGGTTGGAATGGTGATAGAGCGTTTTTTGACTCCACCGCGACATCTGGCACGGTTAATCTAAATCTGTCTATCACTGCTATGGGAATAACCTTTGACAGTGCGGGTTGGACTATCGAGAACGCGACGGCAGTTTTGAATTTTACCCAAAATACAACACCTACGGGTATTACAAACAACATTAGTAGTGGCACCAATACCATTAATCTCCAACGAATCAGAAACAATAGTGCTGGCGATAATATCCCAATCATTACCATAGCTGGCGGCACACTTGTCTTAGGCGGAGAGGTATATCGATATGGAAACTCCGCGTGGAACTTTTCGGGTGGGGGCAAAGTCGTTCAGACAGGGACGGATACGTCTCAGGGTTTGCCTGATTTAGACGCATTTACCGGAGAATATTATTTTGCAAACGGTCTTAGTGGAACAGCTTGGGGAGCCAAAAACCTAGGTGGCACGAACGCACTCCTCGGCGGAGTCGGTCAGATCAGCATGTATGGTGGTCACTCGGGAGTCACGATTTCTGGGACGATTGCACCGGGCGGCGACGGAGATGTGATAGCCGATCCTATAGGCACCATCGAGATAAGCGGTTTGACGAGTATCAATGCCTCAGGAGTCTCGATGAATACAGGTTCTGCATTTCAGATGGATATTGGGACGATGCTCGGCTCCAATGACAAAATCGAATTCAGTAATCTTTACAATCGTGCATTCAACTACTCTAACGGGACACTCGATCTGAAAGGAACGACTATTCAGGATGGAACCTATATCCTTTTTGAAGATATAGATGCTACCGTGGCTGATTTTTCAGGAACCTTTTCCTCAGTGCTTTTTAACGGATCAGCTATCAACCCGAGTAATTTCACGATGAATTACGGAACGGACCTGATCAGTGTAACTATATCGGGGTTGGCGATTCCAGAACCATCTTCAGCAATGTTTCTCGGCTTGTCCGCTGCGGCTCTTGTCCTGCGCCGCAAGCAAAAGGCCTGATTATAAAAGGCTTTTGCTAATCGGTAGGGTCGTTTTGATAAGGAGTCATTCAACGGAATGACTAGAAACGACCGTAGGGTTCCGGCCCGACATCACACGTGGCGGTTCTTACCAGTTCTTTCGCAGAAATAACTCCTCATCGAAAAGGACCGGACTATAGAAGCTCCGTTCTTGGGCAGGATTAAAAGTCGCACATTGAGTTTATTGACCGAAATGACTCGAATACAATGAAGATAAAGAAGTCTGATGAGGCTAAAATTATGGAATCCCGCCCACTTTTAATCGCACCCTCCCTTCTTCCCGCTAAATAAAGCACCGATACAAGTTACGAATTTCTATAAGTAAATCCCATGAGAAAAAAATCAATGCTGTGATAAAGGGGCTTGTTTTAAGGAAAAAACGAGTTACCCTCCAAAAACCAAATAAAAAACCTCCCACATGAAAACATCTCTTACCTTTCTTTTCTGTATCGTATTCGGACTAGCTTCGGCAAAGGCGTCTTCTGGATTAATTGTTGATGCAAACGCATCAGAAGGTGGTGATGGAAGCAAGGGTTCTCCTTTTAAAACCATTAGTGAAGCTCTCGCAGTCGTAGCTCCCGGCGGTGCTACGATCACGATAAAAGGAGGCACCTATCGCGAAGCGGTGACTATCACCAAAGAGAAAAGCGGCGTCGAGGACTCACCTCTGATTTTACGTGCAGCACCGGGCGAGACGGTCATCGTCACCGGATTTGATCGACTCGAAGGTTGGAAAGACGAGGGCGGCGGACTCTATAGTCTTGAAACTTCCGAGCGGGTGGGGGATTTATTTGTCGATGCCCAGCGTCAACGTCTGGCGCGTTTCCCCGAAGCGGACCAGCCCTGGATTCGCATTTTATCGGGAGATGAATCATCGGGGCAGATTGCTTTAGAAAGCACGCCCGACCTTTCGGCAGAGGATTTAAAAGACGTTTATACGTTGATTTACTCGAAGGCGATCAATGGTGAATTGACCTATCCGGTGACAAGTCTCGACGCCGCTGGAAAAACAATCGTGGCCACCCCAAAACGGGGGCGTTTTTTACCCAAAGAAGGCGATGCGCTGATCTTTCTAAATGCCGCCAAATTTGTCACCGAGCCCGGAGAGTGGAGTTGCCAACCCGCCGGAAGTGGATGGCGCGTGCTATTTCGTCCTAAAAGTCCGGATGATTTAAAAAATACGCAAACCCGGAGGCGGCAACAGGCCATACGTGCCGTAGGAAGCTGTGTCGTCTTGGAGGGGCTCGAAATCGCTGGCGGAATCACTTATGGCGTTTACGCATCAAACACCGATAACCTGCAGATTAAAAACTGTCTGATTTACGCAAATGGCAGCACGGGAGTTGTTTCTGGGTATGGCCTCCGTATTGATAATTGCACAAACTTCACGCTGGATTCCTCGATTATTTTTGGCAACTACGTTAATGGCATCGGGTTCTCTCAGGGCGAAAATATCCTCGTGCGCGGCTGTGAAATCACCGCAAACGACGGCGACGGGATCGTCTTTGCCGGACGCAATAACCAACCCGACGCGCCTCTCAAAAATGTGCGTTTGGAAAACTGCTACATTCATCGGCATTTCTACCTCGCCCATCCGGACAATAGCCAGATTCATTCAAACGTCCAAGGCGTGACGTATGAAAACAATATCCTCTTCCTGGCGGGACAAAGCGTAATGATCGAGAAGTGTGAGGATATGAAGTTTCACAACAATATCTTTTTCGGAGTGACGGCCCGGCACGTCATCCTCGGGCACGGAAGCTCCAAGCAGGCGGATTTTAAAAATAACACATTTGCATTTTCAAACTACGGCTCCATCGGCACCGCCGCCGAGGGAGTAACTCTCGAAGAAAATGTTTTTTACCAAAGTGTCCTCAGCTACGAATCAGAAGACGTAAAGGGAGACAAAAACCTATTTTGGTCGCTCGGAGACGGAGATAAGATTCTCGTCCATACGATTCCCAAGTGGAAAGGATATGCCGAGCCACAGGAGTTTGCGATCGACCATGAATCGGAGGCAAATTCAAAACTTGAAGATCCGGATTTCAAGAACGTTCCGTTGCTTCAGGTGATTGGCAGCAGTTCCTTTTTTGCCGGCGCACGCGATACGATTTTCATGAAAGATAGCAGTATCGATAAGTTTGGCGTTGGCGATACCATCGAGATAAATGCCGACGGCGTGGCACGAAAAATCAAATCCGTCGGCACCGAGTCGATCACCTTTTCACCCGAGCTCCCAACCCTGCCCTTTCGGGAGGCCTTTATCTGGAAATGGGGGCAGAGCACGAATCTGCAAATCAACCTCAGCTCCACACTCGTCGGCCATGAGGGGCAGCCGGGTGCAAACCTAGACTTCTCCGCCTATCAACGCGGTGAACTCGACGGCTCAGGCAAACGCTCGATTCCCGAATTGAGCCCTACGGCCAAAGCCGCCATGCCGAGTTCCGACAATTTTATCTATCCCTTCTGTCTGCCGGTAGAAAACTAATCCGTAGCAAAAGAGCAGTAAACGCGGAGCGGGTCGCAAAATCTCGTAAAAAGTTTCCTCGACGCATAATTTGCTATACCCTACGTTGCCTCGATGAATCGTTTCGTCCGATTGTCGGATACAAGTTGCCAGCCTTGTAGATGCTCGGCTAATTGGCTGCCGATGTTTTTTTAAAAAAAAATGATGATGGATGATAAAAAGATCTACGCCTACACGAGCCGACGATTCGGCGTTCATCTCCTGCTTTTGTTCACGACCGTCTTGGTATTTGTCCTTATTTGTAGCGGTGGATTGGTGACTTCGCATGGCGCGGGCATGACCGTTCCCGACTGGCCCACTTCGTATGGATATAATATGTTTCTTTTCCCAATTTCGCGTTGGGTTGGGGGGATCGCCTACGAACATACGCATCGGCTCTTAGCCTCGGCAGTAGGCTTTTTTACAATGCTTGCCGCGATTTGGCTGGTTTTTGTGGAGCCGCGTCGG
>JBKEAD010000248.1:0-3071 GCA_047971915.1 Chthoniobacterales bacterium | reverse complement strand
CCATCGCTCAGCGGATACCCCTTTGACTCGGCGTGCCTTGCAAAAGCTTCGATGTCCTCCACCTCAAAAGCAAGATGGGTAAGGTCCGGCCCCATCTGCACGGGACCACTCGCATCGTATTTACAAATCTCAATAAGCTCATCACTGTTCGGCACGCTGAAAAATACGAGCTCCGAGCCACGAGGACTTTTGTGGCGATGATCCTCTTTTAGCCCCAAAACATCCCGATAAAAAACAACCGTCTTTTCAAGATCGTTTACACGGTATCTGGTATGAAGAAATTTCGTAATCACTTGGAAGCACTATCAGTTAGCACCCGACGACGCAATCACGGTGTTACGGGAATATTTGATTCCACGGACCTCGGCACTGGCGAAATAACCCGAGGCGTTACCGCAGGCTCTCCATAAACATTCGGAGCCTGTATGACCGAGGGCGATGATAAAACAACCCGACGAATCGCCAACAAAAGATTCGATTCGCCGGGCTGCCAATTATATCCCGTGCCAAAAGTAATCGGATTTATCAGGTGCTTCTGCTGATACGCATTAAACAAATCGGGCTGAAACTTTTTCTCAAAAAGTTCGATAGGCTTCACATAGTCACCATAGAGATAAAAACGCCATTTATCTCGTGCAAAATCTTTAAACGGAATCCCCGAATCATCCTGTAAAATCGCATCGCAATTTGACAAAAGAAAATCTCGTGCATCCGAAAAATACGACTCGTGCAGCAAATAAGATGCCGCTTTCAAAAAACCAATTCCACTCCCAAACTGCTTCATCCACTTCATCAAAGGCGCGGAGTGCCCCTTCACCCCATCATTCGAGAGATCCGCACGTAGGTAATACAAAGTCTTCGCAGACTCCCCCACCCCACCGGAAAAACGAATCGCCACTCCCGGCAACCCCGTCCCCGTGCTCGCCACGAGATTCCCCTCCAAATTTAGCGATACCGGAGCCACCGCCAAAATTCGATATCCCGACCTCACGAGGAATGTATAAAGAATCGGCAGCACGCCGGGCATTTTTGTCTGCGTCAAATCCACCTTCATATCCTTCGTAATAAAAAAAGAAAATTTCAGCGTTGTATCGGTTGCCTTCCGCAGCGTATCGAGACTTTGCGCAATATCTGTAGGCGACATGGCCTCAATCGCCGGCACCTCACCAACCGGCTCCATCCCAACAAGAATATAATTCGTCAACTCCGGAAAAAACGCTGTTGCATTCACGATATCCGGCCCACCGAAAAGATAAAAAAGTACCTGCGGATTCAAACCCGTAGCCTGAAGCTTCGACGGGATGCTATGCAAAGCCCATGCGCGCTTGGGGTTAAAGTGACGCTCATAAAAAGTTTTCCAAGTCTCATCATAAGCTTTCCTATGCTCCTGATACGCAGCCGACTCCTGCAAACTTGCCAAACGCGATCCCGCCGGAAGCGGAATACCCGCTAAAAACAAAGCTCTCTCCTCCGGCGAAGATTCCGCAGAAATCGCACGCGGCACCGCTCCGACCTGCCCCATCACCTCACCCCGAACAAAAAATATAAGTGCCAAAGCAAAACAAAAAATACGAAACGCCGACAACGTCCACTTACTAAAAAAACATTCAGTCATTCCAAAAAACATAATGTGAAACTCAACACGATCAAGCCGGGTTTTCCGTTTTGGCAAAAAGCGAAATGCTTTTTCTGTCACAGAACCAAAATGGCTAAGGTTCATTTTAGGCCGCTAGCACTGTCTTGGCAGTTTCCCGAAACTTCGTCGATGTTCGGATAAACAATTTGCTGCATGGGCAGCCAATGAAATTCCTTCTCAAAAGAGACAACCCGATCGGCATTTCTCAGATAGTTTCCTTTCAGAACAATGTTCTCGGATTTATCGCCATAAACAGACAGGAAAGTGGCGGTCGGAGTCCGGAGACGGCTGCCGCTAATCGTCAAGTTGCGGGTATCGACCACTCGAATCGATTCCGGTGCTCGCATGCTTCCACTTGCCTGAAGCCCCTTGATTTCCAGATCATCCACGTCACTGCAAAGCAGCACCGGACGCTCGTCCTCTTGCGCAGTTCTTAATCGGAGGTTTTCCAAAAAAATATTTTTTGCATGGCGAATAAAAAATCCGTAAGCAGGCAAGATACCAAACGCCGGACCATACGGGTAACCCTCTTCCTCTTCGGGGAGCGGACGGAAGGAATCCTCTGCAACACCTCCTCCGATAAACTCCAGATTAATGTTTCTCAACTGGATATTTTCTACGGGCAAGCCCGGTATTCCCGTAATCGAAGCTCCGTATTCAGCAGAGATTTTCGTTCCCTGCACGTTTTCGATGATGATGTCTTTCAATACAGGTTTATTGAGCGTCACCTTTTTTCTATAAGGCGTGTTGCGCTTACCCAGACGGATAAAGATGGCCGAGCCTTTGATGTTACGAACGCTAATGTTGGAAAAATTGATCCGTTCCAAATACGCACCATCGACCGTTATCAGACTGAGGGCATCTATGCGCGTATCGAAAATCGTGCAATTTTGCACCGTGATATCTTCGAATCTGCCGGCCGTTTCCGTGCCGATTTTGATACCCGAGGCATTGGAACTCATCACACAGTTGGTTACAGTTATATCCCGACAAGCCTCACTCGGAGAGTAGCTTTTCAGACAAAGGGCGTCATCGCCACTGTTAATAAAACAATTGGAAATACGCACCTGCTGACAGTCGATCAGGTCTAGCCCGTCGGTATTGCGACCACGCGCTGAAGCCCAGCGCTCTTTCTCAATATCCTTATTTTCACGACTGTCCACCGTGATTCCGTCGATCACCAAATTTCGGCAGGATTGGTAGGATTGCACCCATGATGCGGAATTAAAAAGAGTGACGTTGCAAATGCGCACATTCTCACAACCCCGGAGATGAAGAATTCGCGGCCTGACGCTAAATGACGGAAACCCATACGGCCCATCTTTCCAATGCTCACCATTTCCATCGATCATTCCCCGCCCACAGATCATGATTTCCCGCGCATCTTCTGCATAGATCAGCATTTTATTCGTGACCATTTCGCCCGTATAAGACG
>JBKEAD010000231.1:0-1936 GCA_047971915.1 Chthoniobacterales bacterium | reverse complement strand
AAAACTTTATTCATCGTCGGCTCGGGCACTACCGCCACATGCCCGTCCATGTAGGCAACCACAACTCCGTTGTTGTGCACCCACACGGAGGAAGGAAGGAAGGTTTGAAAATTCCCCATATTTCCTTCGTTCAAACCCGAAGATCCGGTATTTTTGTCGCTTGAGACTATCCAAGGAGTTTTTGCTATATTGTGCTTAAAAGTATTGAGAGTAACTCGCCCCCCTCCTCCCTCTGGATAAGCCATATAAACAGGCACCCAATCTATTTCCGTCCACAATGCCAGCCCCTCAGCATCTCCCTTCTTTCTATATCCGTTCAGACCGGGAGATCGGAAAACACCATCTATGAGAAGCCGCCCACTTGAATCTGTTTTTAAAGGATTATAAACATAGGGAATCACTTCCGTCATCCAGCGTTTATAGGGCAACTGCGTAAAATCTGTGCGCGGCATGTCGCCTCGATTCTCGGATGCGTAACTCAGAGCAGCATTCGCTAGCATTCGTGCGTTGTGGATGGCTTTTGCCGTTCCGGCCCTCTCTTTAAAATTACTTAAAACTGGTAACAGGAGTGCGGCGAGGATTGCCACGATGGCTATCACCACGAGGAGTTCTACTAAAGTGAAAGCTAAACATTTTCGGGGGGAAGTCAGGGTTTTCATAAATTTCATAAAATTAGCTTTACAAGGCATATAGATTTTCACAATTTGTTGCAATGTCAAATAAAAAAAGAATACTTTTATTACTACTTTTAATAACATTTAACTTGCTATTTAAAAGTAGTAATTTGGCAGCTACAGCAGAGCTTTCTCTTGAGCGAACAGCTTTTTATCGAGACGAAAAACCCGTTTTAACGGTGCAGATAAATGAAGCTCCATCGGAAAAAAGTGTTCTTGAGATAAAAGTAGGAGATCGAAACATTCAACAACTTGAAGCAAGAAACGGGCCAAATAATTTCGCGCTCCCACTTAATCAATTTCGAAGCGGAAAATATCCGTTAGGAATCAAACTTCTGGATCAAGACGGTTCAGAAATAGCATCCGATTCGGCAACTATTTTTGTCGCTAAACGCCCATCGCCCGACGCGCTTCAAAATTGGCTGTGGATGGCAGGAGATGGCGTATCGCCGGATTGGCGTTTTTACAAAGAGCATGGTTTTGATTTCGCCAGTGGTCCCATGCTGCCCCATACAACGGATAATTTTGCCGCTACTCTAAAATGGATTCAAAGAAATCTAAGCACAGCTTTGGCAGACGGTCTGCTCGTGACCGTGAGGCCCAATGGCGGTATTTACAAAAGGGAATTTAATCAATTTCCTCCGAAAGGCGAAGATCTCGACTATGCAAACGCCTCCCGCTGGTCGGAAAGATATTACAACCCCTTCAGTCCAATCATCGCTGAAAAACAAAATGAAGCGAATCGCCAGTTCATGGGAGCCGTAAAAGACTATCCCAACGTAACTATCGCATGGACGGATATGGAGCTGCAGGACAGTTTACAAAAGCCAAACCTCAACAAAGAAGGTGCTGAAAAATTAGCTAAAGAGCTTGGCTTCACCGAAAAAGAAGTCGGTGCTCCCGAATACGTAGCTCCTCACGTTATCTCAGATAACGATAAAAAATACCTTCTTACAAAATACATTTACCAAGGTGGCAATGGCGTTCATGCGGGTCTCAAACGCATGATGGAGGTTGTCAAAGAATATCGCCCAGACATACTCACCATGACGGATCCTTTCCGCCACGTTCCGATGTATGACGTTTATCCCTTTGTGGACATCATTCATACGTGGACTTACACAAATCCGGATCCAAAATATACGATCTATATCGAACAACTCCGTGAGACCTGCAAACCTCTCAAGCAGATTCCACTCCAAAGTGTTACCCTCCTAAACTACGAAGGCACGATTGATGTTCCTGAACTTCGCGCAAAAGAA
>JBKEAD010000220.1:0-21063 GCA_047971915.1 Chthoniobacterales bacterium | reverse complement strand
GGACACCCTGATAAAGTTCAGCGACGCTGACCGCTGAGATGGACACATCATCCACATTCTGCTCCAAAAACAAGACTGCATCCCGGTGATCTCGCAAATAGTCGATCAAAATGTCTGTATCAACGAGCATGATCAAAAACGGTCGAAATCACCCCGAATGCTCTCATTGCTGTTCTCTCGATCAGACCAAATCCCGCGAGCCTCACGTAATCTGCCTAGTCGATCTTGTGGACCAAGGCGTAAGAGATACTGGTCGATCGCCTCAAGAATCACCTCGCTCTGCTTGCGTCCAGTGTCGGCAGCAACACGGGCAACACCCTGAGCTTCTGTGGGAGTGAGGTAAATCTGTGTTCGCGTCATACATCATAATGTATTTAATTCCCGCGTGATGTCAAGCATGAATATTTTGGGCTAACGTTTAGAGTGACCCACTGCCTACCTGGGTGCGGGGGGTGACTTCAAGATAAACTCCCAAGCCATCCTGTCAAGCCGACTCACGGCGGGTAGGCAGTTGGCGTCCAACCGCTTGTGTGCGCCCAGCATGGGCGCGTTGCAAAAGAGGTGAGAGTCCCCTGTGAAAGAACCCAAACATGAAAACATGAAAATAAAATCACTAGTTGAAGCCAACTTCGGAAGGGTGACCGACCGAATGGATTTCATCGGTATGGGAACACTGTAATCTTTCGCCGCATTTAGTCAACTGCGTATACGGACGGGTGATCGCGACGTCATTTTAGCAGAACATTATGCCTTTTTCATTCAGTGCAGGAGGGTTCCACGCATCTCCATTGGTTGAAAAACAATCCAAACCGCTAAGTAAAAAAGACCTCCTAAAAGCAAAAGCCAAGGGAGCACTAACCTCCAAAAATGCAAATCGTCATCAAGCCGACAAAAGTAATTTGCAAGCCGCCAAACCCCAACAGCCGAAGCTATAAAGCCTATGTTTAAAAAAATGAGTTCCATAGGCAAAAGCCACTCAAGTAGTGGCACGGGCGGTTGCCAAACCGTCTCCGAAACTTTGCCAAAAAAACGTTCCACGACCGGAATAATCGTTCCAAGTCCGGTCAAAAAATGAAAACTAAAATGAGCCGCCCACATCCCTAGGCCAAGCGGAACCAAGCCACAGGCAAAGGCCAAAGCTTTTTGCCTAAAGTCCTCATCTTGTCCAAAAGAAATCCAAGAAGTCACAAGTAGTAAAAAGAGGGGCAAAACAAGACAGCCTAGCAATACAAAAGCCGCCACTAAGACCGGTCGAAATGCCGCCCCAATCACTCCGAGAAACCGGTCTTCCAAAGCCAAAACTGGCGAGATCATTCCTGCCGCATTGACGTAAGCAGCAAAAACTAAAACGACGCAAAGCAGCACCAAATCAGGACGTTTTGACAAACGTCCAATGCCGGATTTTTGTGCATCGGATGCCGAGGCTAACAAGTCATCCGACGGAGAAGCCGCAATCCATCCCACATTGTCATGCGGACACGCCCGCACGCAATCCAAACAAAATGTACAGTCCATATTCCCCTGCTTCTGCGGTTGAAAAAGTTTCAGTTCACAGCCCCGCGATTTTTCATTTCCACGAATACAGTCAAAACTTTTGCAAGAGGCACAGACATCTGCCGAACGCGTTTTTATCTGAAATGGGGAGGCCAATGACTGCACGAAATGAAACTGGCCAATCGGACAGACAAACTTACAAAAACTCGCTCCTTTGAAAAACGTATCAACTCCAGCCGAGACGGTAAAATAAGCAATAATGAGCCAAGCCGTTGCCTGCGGGCGATCCCACAGCGAAAAAGATTCATACGCCCATAAATAAAAAAAGCAGGAAAAACAAAACCAACCATTTGAGACGCAAGCGGCGGGGCCAAATAAAGTGCGGCGAAATAAATTTACGTAAAACATCCCGAAATAAAATAAAGGGACAGCTAAAGCAAAAAACGTTGCCGACGATAAGCAGGGCGATAACGGAAAAGGCTCGCCAATAGGTCCACGGCAACACCCCGGCAAGATTTAGTGGACTAACCTGTGTCCCAAACAAACCATCCACGACAACAAGGGCTGCCAAAAGCAAAAGAAGCATTTGCAATCCTCGTCGAAAAACCAACGAACCCAAAAGTGGCCCAAAAATCGGAAGAGCCAACAAATCAAAAACCAGCTCTGTCCTATGTGGACGGGTGCTTATTTTTTTTCTTTCAGAAACGGGTGCCTTTTTTTCGGGATTCAAATACTCGGATGGACGCACACCTTTTCGTGACGAAAGAAATTTAAAAGCGATAACGCCGGCCGGTATAAAATACGCCATCGATCCGAGAACCCACATGAGTGCTCCGGCGGCAGACTGATCGGCCGCTGCACTCACCCCCGAAATGCGTGGAGCCAAGCGATAGGTCTCGTAAAGAATCCCGTTGTAAAAACTCAGAAAACCACCCAGCAACGTATTTTGTAAATCGGCAAGAATCAGGTAGGGAATCATCGTCCAGCGTGGCCAACTCGCCCGAAAAGGCCAAGGCTCGACAATGGGCCACCAAAACAAAAGAGCCGTCAAAAAAAACGAAGCATGCTCAAATTCGTGAAGCGAATTACTAGCCAAAGCCGCATCGTAAAATCGCGGGATATGCCAAACAATATTCGAGAGCATGAAAAGCCCAAGCGCAAATGGGGGTGCTATTAGAAAACGTCCAAGACGTTTCAAAGGACGCCAATTCAGTAAAGGGGCAACTCCATTTCTCGCCCAGTTTCGCGGAAGGCCACGTAGCAAAGGCACGAGCGGATTTCCTAAAAGAAGCAAAGGTGGGGCCAGCATCGTCAACAAAAGATGCTGCACCATGTGTGCCTGAAGGAGCAATGAAGCAAAAGCATCTAGCGGTGAAGCCACCGAAGCATAAAGCACTAAAAGGCCTCCCCAAAAAAAGACGAGACGCCATGCGGAGTAACGTAGCGGTAAAATCCGCCGCAACCTCAACCAACCTCGAAAATAAAAAATAGCCGCAGGTAGTAGTAACAGCAACCACCCCGGACTCAAGGACCAAGATAAAAAGGCGGCACTGCTCACAGCAAGATCACCCTTGCCTCTCGGATGAAATCCGGTCGCTTATTTTTGGGTGGAAGCATTTTTTTCCGATTCTTTCGGAGGACGGGCTGGGAAGGTCGAGTCGAGAGCTGCCGGCACGCCTTCCGGGGTCAGCGATGCAAGGTAAGCGACCACCGCGGAGGTTTCTGCCGGGGTCAAGTTATGTCCGTAAGCCGGCATATTTCCCCCGCCCTGCAAAAGTTGACGCGTCAATTGAGGAATTGTCAGGCGAGTTCCAACACCGGCGAGATCCGGCCCCCGCTTTCCTCCGATCCCATCGATCGCATGACAGTTTCGACATTGTTTATATTGCAATACTAGATTTCCGCGAAGCTCGAGCGCAGAGCGATCATCGAGATATTTTTCGGGCGTGATATCGTTTCCCCATGCCTGCATCTGCGGGGACCAATCAGATGTTTGGCCTAGATAGGTAAGCGTCAACAAAGCAAGCCAAACCAAGATAGTGACCAGAACCGCAAAGGGACGCCGCACGGCACTTTTTTCACCAACGTTATCAATAAAAGGCAGTGCCAGAAGAATCACACCGATCACCGCAGGCCCGACAAGCAGCACAACCGTTTCCATGTAAGGTGGCAAAAGAGCGGCCACGGCAAAAATCCAAAGGAAGGGTAAATCAGGGCGTGGAACGGCATTGATATTTAAAGGATCTGGCGGTCCTTTGGGGCCGGTCGGACCAAAAATAGCGGCGCAAAAAATAATGAGGAACAAAACAAATGCGCTGAAAATAAGATCTTTGCTAACGGCTTTGGGAACAAACGGAACGCCGTCTTTTTCGATAATTTTTTCATAATCCGCATCGTAGGTTTCACGCCGCACGAGCTTGCCGGGTTCTGGGTATTCGTTGATTCCTTTTTTAAGAACAAGACGAAGGTGCAGGCTGATAACGGCTAAAATAAGTCCGGGTAAAACAAAGACGTGTAGCGAGAAAAAGCGACTCAGTGTATCACCCGCGATAATCGGCCCACCCAACATGATATTAACCAACTCCTGTCCAAAAAATGGCACACGTCCCATAATCGAAGCACCGATTCCTAAGCCCCAGTAGGCGTCTTCATCAAAGCGAAGAATCTGTCCGGTAAAGGACATTCCCAAGGTAAAAACCAAAAGAAAAATACCCGAAATCCAGGTTAGTTCTCTCGGGTATTTATAGGCACCGAAAAGGAAAACCTGCGTCATGTGAATGCACATAAAGAGAACCATAAGGTTCGATCCATAGGAGTGCATTGCCCGAATAAACCAGCCTAGGGGTTGCTGAAAATTTAAATAAAGGAGCGTCGTGTAAGCCTCTGCACCGGAGGGAACGTAAACGAGCGCAAGCAAAATACCCGTCACGATCTGAATACAAAAACACAGCAGCGTAGCACTGCCAAAAACATACCACCACGAGCCGGAGGTCTTGGGGACCTTATGCCCGGCAGTTGCATTAAACAATTTCTGCAAAAAAAGCCGCTTATCCAACCACTCGAAAGTGGTCTGAGCAGCTTCGGCGATGCGTTTTTGGGAATTCATAAATCAGGCCTTGGCGTCTGTGGAGGCTGTATTTTCAGACGTGCCGGGATTTGCCAGCGTGGGAAGCATGCCGCCTTTGATGTAAAGGTCGCCCTTTTCGATTTTTGTTTCGTAAGTAAAAAGTCCGCGTGGCGGTGGCCCTGATGCGCGAGAGCCGTCTTGGTAGTAAACCCCACCGTGACAGGGGCACATGAAGAGCTTCGACTCCTCGAACCAACGCACCGGGCAGCCCAAGTGGGCACAATTAATAGCGAAAACTTGGAAATCATCTCCTTCGATTCGGCGGACCCAGCAGGGAATATCTGCCGTTTCACCGTCCCACGTGCGGGAGTGGGGATTTTTAAAACTTGCGAGGCGGGTTGCGTTTGGTGGGAATTTGCTAATTGCCCCGAGATTTATCCATTCGAGATTTTTCTTTTCGACAAAGCTTGAAAAGAGATAGCCGATGATGGGGACACTAACGAGCGCACCGGCCACGACGTTTAAACCAACACCGAGTTTCAGTAAAAAATCTCGGCGATTTTGTTTATACTGTCCTTCGGCATTTTGGCCGGGGGACTGACAGCAGCTTGGTTTTTCGTCACTCATAGATTGGTGGTTGGGTTCCGGATTCATTTGTGGCGGGAAGCTTTATTTTCAATTTTGCGGGATCGCTGCTTGGGCGCAAGGTATCGATCCAAGCGATGAGATCGTTTATTTCTTTTTCGGAGATGGCTTTTCCTTTGATGCGTTTGCCGAGCGGCTTCATCCCGAGATGGGGACGCCCGATGACGATGACCGAGCGAATATACTGATCGGAGGTGAGAGCTAGATAGGCAGGATCTCCGAAGGAGCCCCACTCCGGTTTATCCGAATCGTCTTCGGCGTGGCACTTGGCACAATACTGAGTAAAGAGTTTCTGCCCGGCAGCGGCATTGCCTAGCGCACTTGCATGATAGGGGGGCGTGCCGTCGGGAAGTGTCGCATTCTCCCCCCAAGCCTTTATGCCCTTCACGAGAATTTCTATTTGTTCATCGGTCAGCATACCGCCATGTGCCATCGCAAAAGCGGGCATGGGCGTGTCGGGGCGGCCATTTGAAATCACCTCTCGCAAAACATCTTCAGGAACCCATTTTGCATAGATCGGATCGGCAAGAGGTAACGACGCAGCCCAATTCGTTCCGTTGGAGTGACAGGCAATACAGTTCAGCTTAAAAAGGTCGGCGAAATCAGTATTGGCCGAGGCGGGTTGCCATACGTCCGACTTTTTCGGGGCACCCGGCATCCAATCACAACTTGCAAACTGAAGGAGCAGGCAGCCTGTTGCTAAAATGAAAGCTCTATTTAAAAAATTCATTTATTTTCGCGTTCGGGGTTATCCTGCGACTCGATGCCCATTCTGGCAGCAAGCGGCCACGTCTGCATGGTCTCGACACGGGCTGTTTTAAATATAACAAAACCGCCAACCAGTCCAAAAGCGACCTGACATACCACAAACCACGGCCAGTCGATACGAGATGCCAAAGCGGGGTTTACGACGCCCATCACCGAATGAAGAACTCCTGACCATATAAGGGGTGCCACAATACCTGCCCACAACCACTCTAGTTTTCGAGGTAGCATCGGAAGCATAACCGTGTAAAGAAGACCAATGATAACAGAGCCGCTCAGGTGAATCACCGATGCAATCGTGAGGCCAAGAAGGCTAAACTCTTTAAGCACCGCCGTGTCCGCAGTCGCCAGAGTGGCCACACCCGTGGCGGCAAGAAGATTAATCGGATACCAGATACTCCCCTGAAAAATCAAGCCGTATGCCATCGCGAGCACGGCCATGACAGCACCTCCGGCTAAACCGCCAATCACACCCGCGGAGTTTGGATGCACATCGACGGGGATGCGCACACGGTGCAACTCTTTGCCGACTTTGAGATGAGCGACACTTTGCAGTGCAGGTGCAATTTCTTTCGAACGCTCAGAAAGGGGTTGTAAAGCAACCCGCTCATGTTTTGCATGCGGAAATACCTCTACGAAAAGACCGCGAATAGAAGCTAAAATCAAGATAAGCCCGACGATACTCACTAGGGCATTCGTAACGATGCCGGCTGCCGCTAACGTAAGCCCAAATGCTAGGATCATCGGCCATGCCGTGGGCTTTGGCAGATCGATTCCCTCACGTGAATGAGAGTCCGTTACTGATGCTTCTTTTGATTTTTCCAACATATAAAACTCAGACTCCTATGATGTAAACGAGGGTCAAAACAACCACCCAGATGGCATCTACAAAATGCCAATACCAGGAGACCATTTCGACGTGTTCGTGGTGCCGTGTTTCTATTTTTCCACGAAGGCTTGCGATAAGCGTTATGGTTAATAAAGCAATCCCAACGATAACGTGCGTGGCGTGCAATCCGACTAAGGAATAAAAAGTCGTTCCAAAGACATTTGTGCTCATCCAAAGATGTTTCTGGACGATGAGGTGATACCATTCATTCGCAGTAAATCCGATAAAAGTCGCCCCCAGCAAAATCGTGACTGCCCACCAGATATTAAAAAGCAGTGTGCGGCCTTTCGCCAGTGCCTTTTCCGCCATCAAAATTGTAAAACTACTCGAAAACAGACAAATCGAAGCGACTAAGGGGAGTTCCAGAACCTCAGACGGATAAGGAGGATTAAGGCTTTTGCCCATGTAGAAAACATAGGCAACCACGAAAATCGTAAACAAAGAACTCTCCGCCAAAATCAGAGTAATGACCCCCGCCTTGCGTGGCGACGGCAACTTCCAGTCCTGCTGTATTTCGGCTGTGTTATCTGAAGTCATATCTTATTCGTATTTCCAATCCGGATCTCCCGGGTGTTTCATATCCCACAATGGGCGACGACTGCGCACGACGGGTTCCTTTTCAAAATTATAAGCTGGCGGCGGAGAGCTTGTTCCCCACTCCAGCGTCCATGCGTCCCAAGGATCGTCTCCGGCATCTTTTCCGCGCCAATAGGAATAAAGTAAATTGTAAACAAAGAAAAGAACCCCAGCAGCCTGAAAAATAACGCCTATGCTCGAAAGAAGGTTCCAAAGCTCCCAGCCTCGTCCCGCTTCGTATGTGAAAATCCGACGAGGCATTCCAAGAAAACCGGCAATATGCTGAGGCGCGAAGGTGAGGTGAAACCCGATGAGGAAAAACCAGAAATGAAGCTTTCCAAGCCGGACATTTAGCATCTTTCCAATCGCCTTGGGATACCAATAATAAATCGTCGCAAAAATCGTGAACAACAAGCCTCCGATCAAAACATAGTGAAAATGGGCAACCACGAAATAGGAATCGGTTAATTGCCAGTCAAACGGGGCAACCGCCAACATCACACCGGTCAGACCGGCAATAAGAAACTGAAATAAAAACGCTGCGCAAAACATCATCGGAAGTTCAAAGCGTATTTTTCCGCCCCACATGGTTCCCAGCCAGTTAAAAATTTTGATACCGGTCGGAATGCCGACCAGGAGGGTGGAGGTCACAAAAAAAGTATTCGACATAGAGCTCATCCCGACCGCGAACATGTGATGCGCCCATACTCCCAGACTGATAAACCCAATCATTACCGAAGCCGCCACCATGACCGGATAGCCAAAAATCGGTTTTCTCGAAAAAACCGGAATAATTTCTGAGGCGGCTGCAAACCCCGGAAGAATCAAAATATAAACTTCGGGGTGGCCAAAAATCCAAAAGAAATGCTGCCACAGAACAGCGGACCCTCCGGCCTGAGTATTGAAAAAGTTCGCGTCTAAAAAGCGGTCCATCAGCAACATAATCTGACAAGCCGAAAGCGGGGGAAGCGCGATTAAAATCATAAAAGCCACCACCACCATCAACCAAACAAGCAGGGGCATCCTGCCAAGCGTCATCCCCCGACACCGCATACTAACCACCGTTGCGATGATATTAATCGAAGCCGTCAAGCTGCTGAGGCCGGTCAAGAAAATACTTAGAATCCAATAGTCCGTGCTATTACCACGCGAAAAGGCTTTCCCGGTAAGGGGCGCATAGGCAAACCAGCCAACATCCGGCGCAGACCCCGCACCATACAAACCATCCCCGCCAATGTAACTAAAATACAACAAGGACGCTCCGAAAAAGACAATCCAGAAACCAAATGCATTCAAGCGAGGAAAAGCCATGTCCCGCGCACCAATCATCAGGGGAACTAGGTAATTGGCCATCCCCGTAATGATCGGCATCCCCACCAAGAAAACCATACTCGTTCCATGCATCGTAAAAAAACGATTAAAAACATCCGGAGCTAAAAAATCATTTTCCGGAATGGCCAATTGAATTCGGATCAACGTCGCCAAAACACCGGCTAGAGCAAAGAAGAACAAGCCTGAGCCGATATACATCAAGCCGATTTTTTTATGATCTACCGTAGAGGCTATATCGGCAAACCACGATGACGCCACAGATAAAATCGGTTCGCCAGATCCAGAAGACGGGATTGGTAAATCAGCAGTAGAAGTTCCGTTTGGCATAGCAGGTTATTTTAGAGTCATCAAAAAATCAGTTATCAAATCCACATCCTGATCACTTAATTTCATATCTGGCATCAAGGCACCCACTTTGTGTATTTGAGGATCTCTGACCCACTCACGAACATTTTCACGAGTGAGCGGACGGACTCCCGCCCCCAAAGTCATACGGCTTGCAAATTTCGTAAGGTCTGGTCCAAAAACCCCCTCGGCAATCGTTCCGTCAATTTGGTGACAATTAATGCAAGCAGCAGTAAAAAAAGCATTTCTTCCCGCTACGACACGTTCGTTCGTGCTGTCCAAAAGTGTCGGTGCTTTCTGTTCCTGCACCCATTTTTTAAATCCATCCGGCGTATGCACAACCACACGAAGCAGCATATTTGCATGCTGCGTGCCACAATACTCCGCACAGTTTCCAAAATAAATACCCGTCCTCCACGGCTCGATCCAAGTCTCATTATCGCGATTGGGAACCAGATCAGTTTTCCCCGCGAGCTGCGGAATCCAAAAACTGTGAATCACATCGGCGGACTGCAATTTGAGATGCGTCGGGCGCGGTGCATCCTTTGAGCTCACCGGAACATGAATCTCATTGGCCGAAATAATTCCCAGATCGGGATAGTGAACCTCCCACCACCATTGGTGACCCACAAGACGAACCTTGAGTGCATCGTCCGGCATTTTCGCATTCTGAATCTCCCCGATACTTCGCGCACTCACCATAATGAGTACCAGCGTGATCAAAATAGGAATGACCGTCCAAGCCAGCTCGATCTGGGTCCCTCCGTAAATCTGTGCCGGCTCAGCGGTATCCTCACTCGAAGAACGTCGAAATTTAATCATCGCATAGGTCAGCAATCCGCCAACAATGACAAAAATCGCCGCCGTGATCCAAAGCACAAACACCGAAACAACTCGAATCGATTCCGCCGGAGTCGAAACCGGATCAAACATATTCGCAACACGGTATTCCGGCAAATCTGGAGTCGCGGCTGACAAGCTCCCCCAAAAAAATAAAATGATAAGCAATAAGAAAACACTACGACCAAACAAGGCAGGTAAATTTACCTGCCAAAAACTAGAAGGGGAGAAAATGCGAAGTTTACATAAATTCATAAGTCGCACGGCCTTAGTGCCTGTGTATCAATCTCCCATAATTTCAACAATCTTTTATCTGTGTTTTTTTTTGATGGCCTCATTCCTCAATTTGCAGCAGAGCCAACATACGTCCGGTTTTACCCTTTTCCATGCGATAAGAATAATACCTCTTCAAGTTGCTAGCCGTGCATTCACCCGAGTCCTCAATATTTTTAATCCCCAAAGTCTCTGCCTGTTCGCGAATCATCCCCGCAATATCCACTTCGTAGTGTGGCGGACGAATGCAGGGGCTAATGACCATAACCAAATCTCCCGGATGGGTTCCATATTCATCTTCCATCATCTCTACGGCATTGCGCAAAATTTCGCTCTCCGTGCCTTTGCGCCCGGAATGCAAAAGTGCAATGGCATGGTGAACAGGATCCACTAAATAAATTGCCGCGCAGTCCGCTACATAAACTCCAAGCGGCACACCGGGCTTATCCGTCATCAATCCATCACAGTCCGGCAAAGTCTCTCCAAGGTCATCGCGGCCAACTGCGTAAATTGTATTTTCATGGACCTGTTCCGCATAGACCACATCGTCGGCATCAAAACCTTCATCCGACATCGTATCGGCATAAATCGGAGCCAAAAGCTTTAGAGCTTCCTCGCGTTCTACGTTTAGATCCAAACCATCCACCCGGGATAAAAAACAAGCTACAATACCACTAATGTCGTCCAAAGAGTCGAAATGTTCTACGCGAGAAATCATATTTTAAAAAATCAGATAAAGATAAATGCACTACGGCGGAACCGCCAAAATGAAACACTCTCAGAGGAAAACGCAAGTGCAAGAGGAAATTTTTTACGAAGTATTTTCACAAGCTAGTTCTCGCGGTCGGCATATATTTTTTTTAATAAAAGAGTGTGGAATTTACAAAATCCCAACTCTCTGCTTTTCGAGAATCTGAATTCGGCCACGTCGTCGGCACTCCTCACCGTGCCCAAGTTGAGGAAGCCGCCCAAGAAAAACATGTCGATCATGTTTGGATCACACTCAATATCGAGAGACAGGAGTCACTCGAACTTTCAGTCAGTACTTTTTCAAATCGCAATCACGCGGCAGGCTTCGATCCACGCATTCGAATCGGATGTGTAAAAAGCGAATGGAAAGAACTGCCCCAACACTGCATCGAGCCCGCTCATGGCTTTGCCTACGAAACCATCGAACAGCAGCATAATATCTACTACGAGACCTATGAAAAAGAAGATGTCGAAAGCCTACTACTAGAAAAAACAAACCGCGCCACGCTCATCGAAGCATGGGGAAAACCCTACCAGCGGCGACGTTTAGGACTACACCAGATCCACTCCATGCGTGCGAGCTGCGCCGTCAAAGAATCTCTTTTAAACCAAGACGGTGCCCTTCGTTTTTATTTTAAAGAGCCAAACCTATCCGAAATTCTACTCTTAAAATTCTGCGGACAATAGCCTCCTCTTTCTCACTTTCTATCTCATGCGATTCTTGCAATCCCGAAGCCGACTGCCCTGCGTAGGTGTGTTTCTAGCACTTCTCGTCGGCATCCTGTTTGCAAATTTCTTACAGCACCTAGTGAGCGTATGGACGAGCGGAGGAATCACTTTTCTCGCCATTTTATTTTCTTTGACATGTGTTTTTAAAAATATCCGCTTCGCTCCACATACTTTTTGGGTGGCCTGTATCTTAACCGGATTTTCTATTCGCCTAGCGCAAGTTCACTCTCCCGAAAATACGTTCCTTACAAAAATTTTAAATGGACAATCAAAAGTCGTCACCGTCCAAGGCAGAATATCAGAAACTCCAAAAAGCAGCTCTAGCGACACAGAACTTCCTAGATGGAGCTTTCCCCTAGAGTTAAGCCAACTGACTTTTGAATCTTTTCCAAAAACACCTCTGCACTTGAAAACAAGCGTCTTTGCCCAAGTGAAAGGCAAAAACTTCAAATACGGACAACGCGTACAAATCCGAGCTTCTCTTCAAGATATTTCACCAACTCGGAATCCCGGAGAATTTGATTTCCAAGCCTGGCAAAAAAATCAAGGACGCGAGCTGGAAGTCTCCTCCCATATCCCCGCCGACGTTCAAATTCTAAGCTCGGCAACGGGGCCGTTATATTTCTTCAATGATCTGGCCGCAATATGCCGCGAAAAAATTTCCAAACTCTTGGGAGCAGGTATTCAAGAAAATTGGCCCGTCCAAACAGGCATTCTAAAGGCAATGACCCTCGGCGATACAAGTGCCCTGCCCGACCAACTCATCACCACTTTTCAACGCACAGGCACCATGCACCTCTTTGCCGTCAGCGGACTTCATCTCGGGATGATCGCCGTCATTCTTTGGTTTCTCATGAGCCTCACCCCTCTCCCAAGAAATTATCAAATCCTCTTACTAATAGGCCTTCTCTTTTTTTACGCTCTAATTACAGGATGGCGACCACCAAGTATCCGTGCCGCAATCATGGCTAGCATTTTCTTGGGAGGGTTTATTTTGCACCGTCCCCCAACCCCACTCAATAGCCTAGGTGCCGCTGGCGTTCTTATTCTTTTAATCAACCCCGCTGAACTCAACAACCCCGGATTTCAACTCTCGTTTTGCGTCGTTGCTGCAATTATTATCGCGGCCTATCCACTGCAAACCTACTTGCTTACCAAGCTACAACCCGATGACTTTTTACCACGCAAACTTTATAGGTGGCCCGAGCGCACTCAATCAGATATTGCATGGTTTGCCGCCTCTTTTGGCGGTGTCTCTATTGTCGCATGGCTAGCATCCGCCCCCCTGACAGCTTGGTTTTACCATCTATTTTCGCTATCCGCTCCTTTTGTAAATTTGTTTACAATACCATTAGCCTTTGTCGTTTTAGCACTGGCACTGACAAGCATCGTCGGTGGCTCCCTATGGATTGGATTTGCTGAAATTCTAAATCACACAAATGTCCTCTTCATCAGCCTCCTACTAAAAATCACGAGCTTTAGTGCCTTTCTCCCCGAAAGTTATTTCCCAATTGCTCGCCCGGAACTCCACCGCCCCTATCACGAAATATTAAGTTTTGATTTCAGGGCAGGACAATGCATCGTCATTCGATCTGCCGGACATTTTTATCTCATCGACACGGGAAGCAAGCAAAACGCCAGCGGCACTCTGGATGGTTACTTAACAGAACGCGGAGTCTCCCGTTTGGACGGACTCTTTCTCAGTCATGGCGATGCAAAACATCTCGGAGGAGCCTCTTTCATTATGGATAAATTCCCCCCCCGATTTATTGCGACTACCACACACAAAAGCCGCTCTCCTTCTTTCAAATCCTTGCGTGAAAAAATGAATTTGGAAAACTATCCTACACGCATTATCGCAGCAAAAGATGAATGGATGTTAACTCCTGACCTACGTCTAAAAGTTCTCTTCCCGCCACATACCTGGCAAGCACGTCGTGCCGATGACCTCAGTATTGTTCTCCTCATTGAAACTCCAAAATGGAACGCTCTCTATCTCGGCGATGCCGGCGAACCCACCTTTAGCTACCTAAAAAAACACTACCCAACCCTACGCTCAGACTTCATCTTTCTCGGACGTCATCAATCAGGTCTAGATGCTGACGAAGAGTTTTTAAAAAAACTTTCCCCACGCCTCATCATCGCTAGCAGCACGGATTTTCCACCTACAGAAACTCCCTCTCAAACATGGATCAAAACGATAAAATCAAAAAATATCCCCCTACTCCTTCTTGGAGAGGAGGGCGGCATCCACCTTTACCTCCAAAAAAACGACTGGAAAGCAAAAGCTCACTTCAGCAAACACGAACTCAAAGGAACCTACAACTCAAGCATCACTTCAGCACCATAAAACACAAAAGAAGCCCCCTCGCCCCTCAAGCATCAGAGGTATTTTTTTCTAACCTCTTTTCAAGTTCCGAAACACGCTGATAGAGCTTTTTAATATTAGAAAGAAGCGCAAGATTTACTTTATACTCTTTAATCGGACGTCCCGGACGCCCCATCACTGAGCTCCCCGGAGGCAAATTCTTAGCAATACCCGCCATAGCCATCACCGTGCTACCATCACCAATTTCTATGTGCCCGGCCAAACCGGCCTTGCCTGCAAGAATGACTCCTTTCCCAATCCGCGTACTCCCGGAAATCCCTACTTGAGCACAAATAATACTATGCTCCCCAATGACTACATTATGAGCAATCTGTACAAGATTATCAATCTTCGTCCCCTCTTTTATCCAAGTGCGCCCAAACCTCGCACGATCAATCGTTGTCCCGGAGCCAATCTCAACATCATCATCTATCTGAACAATCCCTGTCTGAGGCACCTTTTGGTGACGCCCATCCTTAAACTCATATCCAAAACCATCAGAACCCAAAATAACTGCCGGATATAAAATCACCCGCTTACCAATTCGACAACGCTCCCCCACATAAACCTGCGGATGCAAAAAACTCTGCTCACCAATACTGGCATAATGCCCAACATAGCAACCAGACCTCACAACACAACCCTCCGCAATCGAAACACCCGCTTCAATAACAGCACCCGCACCAACATGCGCACTCGGATGAACCGTCGCACTCGCATCCACTACTGCCGCAGGGTGAATCCCCGGAGAATAAGTAATCGGCTCCGGAGCAAAAATTTCTAAAACCTCCGCAAAAACCTTTTTCGGATCTTCCACCGGAACAGGAGTAAAACCCACATCCTTCAAAAAGTCCGCAGACAAATCCAAAGGCACAAAAACAGCCGTCGCCCGACAACGAACAAGCTGTCGCGCATAAGCCAATTCCCCACCACAAAAACTAATATCCCCCTCTCCAGCTTCCAAAAGCGAAGCAACCCCCGAAATCTCGAGGGTTGCCAAACTCGTGTCTATGCTGAACCCCGCCTTATCGGCCAGTTCCTGCAAAGTCATAAAATAAATATGCTAACTCTTTTTGAAAAACTTAGTTAGCCGCTGGTTTCTCGGCAGAAGCCGGAGCGTCAGCATTCAATTTCTTAATAATCTCATCCGTGAAATCCATATCGTCACGAGAATACAAAACAACAGGAACTTGCCCCATGCTCAGACCCGATTTATCAAGCACAATATCAAAAGCTTTTATTTTGATCGTCTCATCCACAACCTTCATGATCTGATCAATGATCTCCTTCCGCATACGAATAAACTGCTCTTGGATTTGACGTTCCTGAGTCGTGCGAAACTCCGCTACCTCTCGATCAAGAGCACGTGTCTCATTCGCTTTCACAGCCAAAGTTTGCTGCTTCCCCTGTTTCGCCTCATCACTGAGCTCAGGTCGCTGAAGCTCTTGCTGAAGCTTATTAATTTCCTCTACGGCTGCATTCAAAGTAGCAAGACGCTTATCAAGCTCCGCTTTAGCCTCTTTACGCCGCTCGTTAATTTGCACTTCAGCATCCTTAGTCTTATAAAAAGAAACAAAAGCATTGTTCATGTCCACGATACCGACCTTAAGCTCAGCACGAGAAATAGAAATCGACGCAACGAGGATAAGAACGCTCAGAATAGTTGTTACAGGTTTCATATAGTATTTTGTATTATGTATGTTTTTTAGAATTCAGTTAGCTCAGATATAGACCCAGGTTTTCCCAAAATGTTCAAAATTGATAGCCCACATTTATATTAAATCTCCCATTGCCATCATTATAATCATCCGTAGCAATCGGAAATCCATAATCCACACGAACAGGACCAATCGGCAAATCTACACGAAGACCAATTCCTATGTCTCCGTTAAAATGCCCCGTTCCAAAGTCGAATGACTCATCATTCACAACGCCCCAATCCGTAAAGACCGCCCCACGAATGCGAGAGAAAATCGGGAAAGTAAGCTCCGCCGTTCCATAAAGCATCGTGTTACCGCCAATCGGATTTCCATGACTATCTTTCGGACCTACATCGCGAAATTTGAAACCACGCATATTGTTCGCCCCACCAAGATAAAGACGATCAAAAATCGGAACCTCCCCACCATCAACCCCATCGACCACGGCAAGCTCCCCCTTTAACATAAAAATAAAATCCCACGGCAGCGGAAAATATTTCGTCGCTTCAAGACGAAAACCATAATCATCCACATCCCCCCCAAGAGCACTGTCCGATATAAACGCAGACCCCTCTATCAACTCACCCCGACGCGTAAGAAAAAGACTATCACGTGTATCAAATGACAAGGTTCCCGAAAAAGTCCCCTTCGTATAGGTCCCCCTCTGACTCTGAATCGCCTCATCCGTCTCCTTATAATCAATATCGTAAATTTCCACACCCTCAATACGATACTCTACGCTAGCAGAAAGAAATCGCGTAATCGGTTTTCTCAACTCAAACGCAACACCATAGTTCCGCTGATCATACACATCCGATAAATAAGTCGCCTCACGGTAATACCCCTCCACCCCAAGCGATAACTTGTAACCAAACAACCAAGGCTCCGTAAACGCAACCACAAAGTCCGCCCTCTCAATACCATACTGCCCACGAATACGAAAACGCTGCCCCCCACCCACAAATCGAGGCCAGTTAAATAGATCAAAATTCGTCTGCTGCAACTCAGCAAAACCAACTAAACTATCAATCGAACTAAACCCTGCACCAAAGTTGAAAGAACCCGTCCGCTTCTCCTCCACAATCACATTCAAATCCTTACGCCCCGGCACCAATGTATCCTGAGCCACCGTCTCCACCCGCGTAAAATAATTCAAATTCTGCAAACGACTCCGACTCACATCCACCAGAGTCGTATCATACACATCCCCCGGACGAACCGCCAATTCACGACGAATCACACGATCCTTCGTCTTCGTGTTTCCCTGAATATTAACTAAATTCACATACGACTGCACCCCCTCATCAATCCGGTACGTGATATTCACCCCACCACCCGACGCCGGATAAACCTCCGGAATCGTCACCAAATCCACATACCCCTGCGAACCATAAAAATCACGAATCATCGTCAAATCCGCCGTCATACCATCCGGCGTATAAAGATCATCCTGCTTCATAACCAACCGCTGCATCAAATCATCCGGCGACACCGCCACGGCCCCCTCAATCTTTACATCAGAAACATGATACTGCTGCCCCTCCTTGACTCCGATTACGATCGCCACCCCCTTACCATCCTCAAGCGGACGCACATCATAGCTCACAACCTCAATATCTGCAAACCCCCTATTCTGATAAACATTCCGAATCCCCTCCCGATCTGCCTCCACCTGCTCCGGCAACAAACGCCCACTCTTATTAAAAAACGAAAGAATATTCTTAGGCCGCGTCTTCATCGCCTTAATCAAATCCTTCGACTGAATCGAATCATTCCCCGTAAACTCCACACTCCGCACAACCAACTTCGGCCCCTCCGTAATCGAATAAATCACCCTTACACGATTCGTATTCGGAATCTCCTGCACAACATACTCCACCTGCACATCCGAAAAATTCCTATCCAAATAAAGTTTCAAAATCTTCTGGCGCCCATCCTCAAGCTTCTCCTCACTCAAAGGATCCCCCACCGCCTGCGAAATCTCACGCCGCACCCGATTCATCTTGATCTGCTCCGTCCCCTGAATCAAAACCTCCTCAACCACCGGCTTTCCTTGCAACAACACCGTCACCTTTACCCCATCCTGATACGGCTCCGCAAACAAACGCACATTCTCCACCAACCCCGTACCATACAACGTCCGGATATCCTGCTCCGCCGCCGTCTGCGAATACGGCTGCCCAACCTGTGTCGCCAAATTCGCCAACACCCTATCCCGACTAATCGCCTCCGCCCCCACATACTCAATGCTCAAATCACGAACGATCGGCCCCTGTGGTGCCACCTGAGCATGCGCACCCCCACTCAAATAAAAAACACCCAACAACAGCAAAAAGCCTAAAATAAAAAATCGTAATCTACAAATCATTGAGGGCATTAAAATAAACATCTGGGTCAGGTTAAAAAAAGGTTTCGTATTTCGTAAAATCAAGCAAAGAAGTCGATAGATTGGGATTTGTCCCGCAAAGGTCAAGTCCAACTTTCAACTTCCCACACTAATTTACACTTTTTTAAAAAAAACACCCCCCTCACGACTCCGAACGGGAAATCTGCACCTGATGATTTATAAACCCATCCAAAACATAATCGTGCAAATTAAAAACCCGATTCGCCAGCTTCTCCACCTCTCTTCCCACCACACCCTTCTTCCCACACGGCACAGAAACCTCCGACCAAGCCACTCCACGAATATCTTCCAACACCTCTTCCATCTCCGCCAGCGTCCGCCCCGCCCCCACAGCCTCGCCCTCCCCCATCTCACCCAAAAGTCGCAGACATTTTCGTAAACAACTCGTCACCGACCGCGGCACATGCGGCTGCACCAACAACAATTCCAACACCTCTCCAAACTCAATCCTCATCTGAAAAACTCGCCGATAAACATCCCGACACCCCAACATCCGCAAAAACGCCGAAAGCTGAATCTCCGCCTCATGCTCATTACCCGCCTGACTCACCGCACGCGTTATCGACCCCAACGCATTCACCGTTATACAAGCCCTCTCCATCGACTGCCCCAACACACAAAACTTCCACCCCCCATCCTGCAACATCGTCGACTCAGCAACACCAAAAAACTGTGGAATCAGCCGCACCGCCACCTCACAAATCCTCCGTGTCGCCGCCGTCACCCGCTCCTCATCGTCTCCCAACAAAAACTGAGCCGCACCAAACTTCGACCGCAACTCATCTAAAACACTCCACGCCTCCACACTCAACACCTCTGTAATCGAATCCGCATTCCAAATCGAATTTAAAACCGCACGCGCAACCGACCCCTGCTCCCCATCATCCAAGGCCAAATGATGCCGTCCCTCCCAACTCGAAATATTCCGACGCGATACCACCTTCCGCCTCTCCAACCTCGGCAAAATCCGATTCCACACAGGCCGATACAAAGTCCGCTCCGTCATATTTAGCTCCTCCAACTCCAAATTCTCAATCGTCAAAATCATCCCCGAAAGACTAAACGCCCGCTCCAAATACCGCCCCATCCAATAAAACGCATCCGCCACCCGACTCGTCACATGCAATGCCGGCTGCGACGGCTCCACAGACTTATCCCCCTCCTCATCCTCCAGCACAACCTCTATCCCCGTCCCCACCTCATCATCCCCTCTCAACACCCACGTATCCTTACTCCCCCCACCCAACTCCGAAGCCACATACGGCGAATGTTTCGTCGAAATTCGTGTCAACGCACCCGGAAAAACATCCCACCTCCTCGCCGACTCCCGCCGCGCAAAAACAATCTGATCCTCAAAACTCGTATAAGCCCGTCCACCCTCAAAACTCAACGTCAACCCATCCCCCAACCTCGGTTGCGCCACAAAAGCCCACGGCCTAGCCACCACCTCCGTCAAAATTTGCCGCCGCCGATAATCCGTCAACTTCCGACCCGGCGGCGGTGTCAATAACCTCTCACCATACACCGGACGAATCGAAAAACTCTCCAAATCCCCAAAAACCAACTCCCGACAATCCAAATCCCCCAACCAATACGTCCTCACCGCCGCCACCTCCGGCTCACGCCCCGTATAAAAACGATAAATCAAATCATCAAATCCCAACAAACTCCGATCATCCGCCAGTTGCGCCCCAATCGCATTCGCCAATACAACCGAACCCTGACGAATACAATTCACCAAGCCCGGCACCCCTAAAACAGAATTTGGATCAAAAACCAACGGATCCAACCACGGATCAGCCACCCTCGAAAAAATCACATGCACCCGCTCCAGCCCATTTATTGTCTTCAAATAAACCACATCCTTCAACACCAACAAATCCTGCCCCAACACCACCGGAATTCCCATCCGCCTCCCCAAAAAAGTATGCTCCGAATACGCCGGACTCTGCTGCCCCGACGACAAAAGCACCACCGTCGGCTCTGCCGCATCCGAAAACCTCCTCAATAACTCCAACATCATCGTCGGAGCCTCAATAATCGAACAAATCGACGCCGACTTAAAATACGCCGGCATCACCCGCGACAACGCACGCCTATTCTGCATCATATAAGAAATTCCCGAAGCATTACTAAAATAATGCTGCCTAACCAACAAACGCCCATCGCCCCGACGCGTAAAATTCAATCCACTCAAATGCAAGAAAGCCCCCTCCGGTCTCGGAAGCTGCACCGCCACTCTCTGATAATACAAACTATTGAGCACCACCTGCACCGGAATCGTCCGACTCCTCAAAATATCCCGATTTCCATACACATCCCGCAAAAACATCTCATACACCGCCAATCTCTCACGAGTCGCCCTCGCCAGCAACTCCCACTCCTCTGCCAAAAAAATCTGAGGCAAAATATCACAATGCCACGGCTTATTTCCCCAAGGATTTTTTCGCGCAATATCAAAGGTAACCCCCATCTCCCGCATCGTCGCCTCCAGCCGATCCTCTATTCGCCTAACCTGCGAACACCCAAGCGACTTTAGCCGCCTCACAATCATCCTATACGGCTCGCGAACTCCCATCTCACCCACATCATCCAAACTCATCTCCCCACGCCCCTCCAACACCTCATGCCACAAACGCCCTCGCAAACGCCCTAAACCATTACCACCACTGCCAGCATTGCCATCAAAGCCCCTCTTCATAGAATCCATATTTTCTCACACACATTACCCAGCACAATCAGACATTCAACCATCACACAACTCCAAATCTCCCCTACATCTCCAAATTCCACACACTCAAAAAATAAAACGGCTTAGAACACCGCTTCTCACCCAATCACATTTTTCCGAAAATCACGCAAACTTCGCAAATCCCCCCACTC
>JBKEAD010000200.1:0-3020 GCA_047971915.1 Chthoniobacterales bacterium | reverse complement strand
TGAAACGCAAGAATCCATAGCCACTATCAAATCTGAGGCGCGACGTCTCATGATCGAGAAAATCGTGGTGTCCGCCGGAGAAAAAACAACCTGCGAGTTTGTCGTAAACACCCGCACCCCGGAGCTACCCGGTGGCGGAAGTGTCGGTTTAAAAAAAGGAGAAGAGACCTCTCCGCGCTGGGACGACCAGTTAAGCCTAGAGTTCAACGGCTCAAACCTCATTCTTTCCCAGCTCGAAATTACTCCGGCTCCCAAAGCGATCACCCTTTTCATCGCAAGCGACTCGACGGCCACCGAACAAAACAACGAACCTTGGACCGGCTGGGGGCAGATGCTCTCCGGCTTTTTTGATTCAAACGTAGCGATTTCAAACCACGCCCAATCCGGCCTCGCACTGTTTTCATTCTACAGCCAGCGACGCCTAGTCAAAATTCTCTCGATGCTAAAACCCGGCGATTACGTCTTTATCCAATTCGGCCACAACGACCAAAAAGACAAATCCGAGAACGCCGGCCCCTTCACGACTTACACAGCCAATCTCAAAAAATTTATCGGCGAAATAAGAGAAAAAGGTGGGCAACCCGTGCTCGTCAGCCCGATGGAACGCCGCCGCTGGAGTGGCGGAAAACCAAGACCCACGCTTGCAGACTACGCCGAAGCCGTTCGCAAGGTAGGCGAAGAAGAAAAAGTCCCCGTCATCGATCTGAATGCCATGAGCCTCACCCTTTACGAAGCCTTCGGAGAATCCAACTCGGCAAAACTCTTCGTGCATTACCCCGCACACACTTTTCCGGGACAGGAAAAAAAGCTCAAAGACAACACGCATCACAACGCCTTCGGTGCCTATGAACTTGCTAAATGCATGGCCGAAGGCATTCGCGAAAAACTCCCGGAACTCGCCGCCCATCTGCGAAAAGACTTGCCCCCATTTGATCCGGCTCATCCAGACGATCCCGATAAATTCGCCATCCCCGCGACTCCGGGAGTCGATATCGAAAAGCCCGACGGGAATTAGAAAAAACAACAAACGCAGCTCTTGCGCACGAGCTTCTACATCTTTCTGCCCCTCCTGTTGTCGATTAGCGTGCCCCTTTTGCACGCTTCGAATGTCGGTCGCCGTTTTCCCTCCGAAAAAAAAGCCTACATCGACGAAATTACCGGCCAGCGGATCACCGTATTGACCTCTTCGCCTGCAAATGACGTGCGCATCTACCAGACGCACCCACAGTGGACCGCAGACGGAAAATGGATTTTATTCCATTCCAAAGACCGCTCCACCAACGGCAAACCCCAGGCCTTTGCCGTAAATGAAAACTCTGGCGAAATCGTGCAATTAAGCGATGATCCAAACTTCGACCCACGCTCACTCACCCTCTCGCGAAAAGAAAACGCCGTCTATTATCGCCGACTCAGAAAAAACGACGACGACGAGCTCACCGAAGTCGTAAAACTCTCACTCGACCCCATTCTCAGCAACGCGGCAGCAGCACCCACCTCAGAACCCTATGAAAACATCGTCGCCACCGTGCCCGGCGAAATCGGCGATATGGATCTCGATGCAGAGGAAAAAAACATCTACTTCCGCCAAACACTCCCAAAGACCGACCGCTCCAAAGCTCTCGATGCAAAAGATAATCTCGGACGCTTCGGATTCAAAGCCTACACCCCAAACGTCATCCGCAAACTCGAAATCGCCACCGGAAAGGTCGAAGACATCCTCACGACAGACTTCACCGTCGGTCACCTCCAGGCCAGTCCCTTCGTGCCGGGAGAATTTATTTTCTGCCACGAAACTGGCGACGACGCCCTTCAGCGCATGTGGATACGCCACCCCGGTGAAAACAAAGCACAACCGCTTTTCAAAGAAGAACCCTCCGTCTGGGTCACCCACGAAGCCTTCGCAAGTAAAGACGAAGTCGTCTTCAACCTCATGGGACACACCGCAAAGCTGCGGGAAAAACCAACCGGCATCGCAATGATCAACCTCCGCGATCAAAGCGTTAAAATTTTTCCCCAGCCCAAAGAAACCCCCAAACTCGAAGACGACCGCGGCTTCTGGCACTGCAACGCCTCCCCCGATGGCCGCTGGATTGTCGGCGATACCTTTTCCGGCAACGTCTATCTCATCGACAGAAAAAACGGCGAGACAACTCTGCTCACGACCGACCACAAGATGAGGCCCGACCACACCCACCCCGCCTTCAGTGCGAACAGCAAACGCATCCTCATCCAATCCGGACACCTCACCGACGGAAAAAATCTGGACTTAATGGTGATAAAAATCCCCGAAACACTCGATAAATAGGTTTATCTGGGAAGTTCGTGTGTAGCGAAGAGAAAAAACGTTCACCGAAAAAATTCAAGGATAAGACGTTGTCACTATACATGCACTTTCCAGATGAACCGATAAATAGTAAGCCCGATGCTTCCGAAATCCCGGCTATCGACTTTCGACAAATAGCCAATGACACCCAAGGTCCAAACTTTTTAATACGGCTTGCCATATTTTTTATTACGGGATACCGTATTCTTTGTGAAAACCACTATCGATCTTGCTGACGATCTCGCGGCCACCTTCAAAAAAAAAATCTCCCGAGAAGGTATTTCCAAGCGTGCAGGCGTTCATGAAGCTCTCCGCCTTTGGCTTAAAACAAAAAATACATCTTCCAAACGCAAAACGATCCCACGCAATATCGGGCTAATGTCGGGCAGAGGCCTGTCTCCCGAGGCTGCCTCCCAATCATGGGACACCCTGCGAGCTATCAGCTATGGCCAAAAAAGTTGACCTCATCTGATTGCTCTCGATACCAATATTTTGGTTTACGCGCACCGAAAGGATTCGCCTTTTCATTCCGTAGCCCTCGATGTCTTAGCCGAATTGGGAAATGGCATTACCCATTGGGCAATACCTTGGCCCTGCATCCATGAGTTTCTCAGTATCGTTACCCATCCCCGTATCTATCGTCCGCCTACACCAATCGCTAAGGCTTTCAACTTTCTGGACAATTGGCTCCGTAGCG
>JBKEAD010000183.1:0-3410 GCA_047971915.1 Chthoniobacterales bacterium | reverse complement strand
GCAGGTGTTTTTGTTGTGCGCTTGCGTGTGGCAGGGCGTTTGGCTACGCGGGTTGCTTTTTCGGACTTGGCTGCTTTGGCTATTTTTTCTTTTTCTGCCTTGGCAGCCTTTTTTGCGGCTTTTTTCGCTTCGGAAGCCGATTCACTTTTCGATTTTTTTGACATACCCCTTCATAGTAAGCATGAGATGGGCCATGTTCGCAAGGTATTGAAAAAAAATTTCTTCTCGTGCTTCGATTGACAAGGTAATTTTCGAGGCATGACAGGTTTCATTATTCGTTGGCTCATTACGACGGTGGCAGTTTTTATTGCGGCACAAATTATTCCCGGAATCAGTTATGGGGATTCTTGGACGACTCTCCTTGCAGCGTCGTTGCTCTTGGGGATCATCAATGCTTTGGTGCGTCCGATTTTGTTAATTTTGAGCATCCCTTTTATTTTGGTTACGATGGGATTTTTTATTTTGATTATAAATGCTCTCCTATTGTGGTTTGTCTCGGCCCTTTTGCCATCGTTTCATGTGGATGGTTTTTGGACGGCCTTTTTCGGAGCTATTGTTGTGAGTATTGTGAGTTGGTTGATGAGCATTTTTTTCCGAGATAGCAGCGGACGCGTGCACACGATCACCCACCACGGAAGAATCCGCGAAAAAGAGGCCAACGCACGGGTGATCGATAGCTCGGGGGAGTGAAATAAAAAACAACGAGCAAGCGACTAATCTTGCTCGGTAGCCCACTCGTGTTTGTTAGAATTTTTTTAAATATGGATGGCGTGGCCTTCGGAGGCGTGGGCGGCTTCCATGATCGCCTCGGCTAGGGTAGGGTGGGCGTGGATGGTTTCGGCAAGATCTTCCTGAGTAGCTTCTAGACTGATGGCAAGGCCCATTTCTGCGATCATTTCGGTGGCATCTCCGCCGATGATGTGTGCGCCGATGATTTCTTTGTGTTTTTCGCCGAAGAGGATTTTTACAAAGCCCTCACTGTCTCCGACGGCGAGTGCTTTTCCGGATGCGAGGAAGGGGAATTTGCCGACTTTATAAGGGATTTTTTGCTCCTTAGCGGCTTGTTCAGTCAGTCCTACGCTGGCAACTTGCGGCTGGCAGTAGGTGCAGCCTGGGAAGAGAGAGACTTTTTTCGGTTTGCGTCCTGCAAACATGCCCTCGACAGCCTGAATAGCCTCCCAACTCGCGACATGGGCGAGCCAAGGGGGGCCGATGATGTCGCCTGCTGCATAAACTCCGGGGGTGCTGGTTTCGTAGTTTTCTTTGGTTTTTATGTAGCCGCGGTCGAGATCGAGTTTGAGTCCTTGTGGGACGAGTGGTGAGACACCGATGGCAACGAGTGCGATGCTGGCTTCGAGCTTTTCTTCAGCTTTGCCGGAGACGGTGAGGCGGACGCCTTTATTTGTTTTTTCGGCCTTCTCGACTTTGGTTCCTGTCAGAATGCGGATGCCTTGTTTTGTCAGCGATTTTTCGAGGGTTTTGCTGACTTCTTGGTCCTCGACCGGTAAAATATTTTCCTGCATTTCGACGACGGTGACCTTGGTCCCAAAGGCGTTAAAGAAATAAGCAAATTCGATCCCGATGGCTCCGGCTCCAATGATGATAATATCCTTGGGTTGTTCGCTGAGGACCATTGCTTGTTTACTGCCGATGACGCTTGTGCCGTTGAAGGGGAAGCCCGGCATGTCGCGGGTTACGCAGCCTGTGGCGAGAAGGAGTTTATCTGCGGTGTAGGATTGTTTTTTACCTTCACTGTCGGTGACTTCGACGGTTCCGGCTTTGGGCACGGTGGCTTCGCCGCGGATGTAGGTGACTTTATTTTTTCTAAAAAGCATTTCGACTCCACCGGCGAGGCGATCACTGACCTTGCGGCTGCGTCCGATGATTTTGTCCCAGTCGTAGGAGAGCCCCTCGATCTTTAGCCCGAATTCTTCACTGTGGTGGGCAAGTTTGCGGTAGAGTTCTGCGTTTTTGAGGAGCGATTTTGTGGGGATGCAGCCCCAGTTTAGGCAGGTGCCCCCGGCGCGATCCATCTCGACACAGGCGACTTTTTTGCCCAATTGGGCAGCGCGAATTGCTCCAACATATCCGGCGGGTCCACCGCCAACGACGATTAAATCATATTCAGCCATAGGCAGAAGAGAGGAACAGATTTTTCGAATTAGGGCAAACCAATCAATCGTCTAAAATATTTTTCCGGTAAAAATATTCCGTTTCCGAAGTGTCGAGGCCGCTTAGGGCAGCTCTGGAAACCTGCTTTCTGCTGGATGCGCTGTGAAATTTTTATTTTTTTTGCGCGGCCTCTTGGAGGATTTTTTCGGCTTTTTCGACCTTTGGGCGTGTGACGGCGCGGTTGTAGGGGTGGCCGGGGTTATTTTTGAAAAAATTTTGGTGATAATTTTCTGCTGGGTAGAAGGTTGTGAGTGCCGTGATTTCGGTAACGATTGGGGCGTCGAAATTTTTTTGAGCGGTTTCTTTTGCCGTTTCGGCGGTCTTTTTTTGCTCTTCGTTTGTGTAGAGAATGATGGATCGGTATTGGGTGCCACTGTCAGCACCTTGTCGATTTAGGGTCGTCGGATCGTGGATTTGGAAGAAAAGTTCCAGCAGTTTTTCGTCGTTGGTCTCTTTTGGATCGTAAGTGATTTTTGTGACTTCGGCATGCCCGGTCGTTCCGGAGCAAACTTGCTCGTAGGTGGGGTTGGGGGAGTCGCCGCCAGCATAGCCACTGACGACAGAGGTGACGCCTTCGACGCGTTCAAAAACGGCTTCAATACACCAAAAACAGCCTCCTCCTAGGGTGAGGGTATTTTGAGGTGGGTCGGTAGTTTTTTGTGCCATGCAAGAGAGAATCGATAAAAGGAGGAGTCCTAGCAACACGGAAAACTTTGGCATACGCGAAAATACAGGATAGGGTCTCATATTTAAAAGAAAAAATGTTTGAGATAAACGAGCCGTAGTTATCAGCGGTGAAAGCCAACGGCGCGGCCGATGAGAGATCAAGGCTAAGTCTCAAACATTTTTCTTTTTGGGCTCCTTGCTGTTTTGAGTGGGTAGGAAAGACTGGTTAGATGGGGGCTGTGCGCCCCCAAACCCCGCACCGCTCGCCGCGGCAGGCGTTCGGGGGAACAGGGAAGGAGGCTAAAATCTGGTTGGCGATAAGGTGGGATAGCTCTAGATTGGGGGGGGAATGGATGCAAATAAACTTTTTGGAATGGCTCTGGGATTAGGCAGTGGGTGGAAGGTAGTTAAGAGTGAGATGGATGTGGAGGAGCGGGAGTTGAAGGTTTGCTTGGATTTTTCGCAGGGTGCGCAGTTTGCGTGTTCGGAATGTGGGGAGTTTTGTTCGGTGCATGATACGGTGGAGAAGCGTTGGCGGCATATGGATTTTTGGCAGCATCGGACGGAGTTGA